>DATLBC010000113.1:0-12380 GCA_035527095.1 Ilumatobacteraceae bacterium
ATCGGATCACGCCCCGCGTACGCACGAAGCTCCCAGTAGTCAGGCTCTCGCTTGAGGCGCATGCTCCCTCGTGCCACGTTCGCCACGCTAGCCGATATGGGACACATATGGGACAACTGGCGATTCACTGTCTGGCGGTTCCGGCGAGAGGGTCATCTAGCAGGTGTTATATGGCGCCCCTGGCAGGGATCGAACCTGCGACACACGGTTTAGGAAACCGATGCTCTATCCACTGAGCTACAGAGGCGGGAGCCGCGACCCAATCGGTCCACGGCGATCGACACGCTACCGAGCGTCGCTGTTGCGCGGCAGGTAGCGCGCTTGACGGGCACTACACGATGTTCAGCGTGTCGAGCACGACCGACAAGTAGTCAGCGTCGCCGGCGACCGTGCAGCACTCGCGCCAATCACAGCGCTGCGTGCCCCAACGAACGAAGTCGTGTGCGGACGATTCGACGGTTCCCGCCACGTCGGCGTCGATTCCGTCGACGACCGCCAAGGTCGGCTGTCCCCCGATGTCGCCCCCACGAATGGTCCACTCACCACCTCCGGGTCCGGTGAGCCGGAGACCCAGCGGCTGCGTGACAACCGGTGGCAAGACGCCGGGTTGCATCTGCGGTATCCCGGCGATCATCCATTCGATCCCGGGTCGAACCTCTTCGTCGGTTGGGCCGGGGACATCGGCATCGAGCGGCCCAGTGGGCTGCAGGAGGTCGACGCGAAGGTGGCAGTAGTGGTCGAACGCAAACGCGTTGGCAACCATGTGCATCGGATACGTGCCGAGGTCCGCGAGGGGCCCCATCGTCGAAGCCGTCGGCTCCTGTTGCATTGCGTCGAGCACCCCGAACCAGGCGTCGGTGTAGCGGTCGTACTCGGCGAGCAACTCATCGACACTCCAGTCCTTCCGTGGCGCGACCAAGGATTCCATTGCCTGTTCCGCAGTCATCGCTGCGGCCGGTTCGTCCGGCGGCGGCGTCGGGTCGACGAACTCCTTCTGGTTCGACGTGACGTGCGCCAGCATGTCCTGCACCCGCCAGCCGTCGCACCCGCTCGGCTTCGACCAGTCGTCCTCGGACAGGTTGGTCAGCACGTGTCGGAAATGGCCGTGGATGATTCGAACGGCATCGACTGCTTCGGTGGTCATGGTGCTCCTCGATTCTGGGTCACGGAAGGGCTACGACGGTGATTGTTCCCGCGCTGCCGTCGACCTCGACGGTCGCGCCGTCGGGGATGCGCTTCGTCGCGTCGGTGGCCGAAACGACACATGGCAGGCCGAGTTCGCGCGACACGATGATCGAATGGCTGATCTGTCCACCGACATTGACCACCACGGCTGACGCGGGCATGAAGAGCGGCGTCCACGCCGGATCGGTCGATGGTGCGATCAGGATGTCACCTGCCTCCATCGCGCCAGGATCCGATGGATCGAGGATCACACGGGCGCGTCCGCGGGCGATGCCCGCACATCCCGGAACGCCCTGGATCGACTCGCCGACGCCGCAGACCGAGACCGGTGCGTCACCGCGGTGTGGCCACTCGGAGATCGGCGGCACGTTGCCGTCGATGATGAAGAACGGCGGCTCGAGGTCCCACAGCGTCTGCCACTGTTCGTACCTCTCGGCGAGCGTGTCGGTGAACGAACCGGGATCGGCGACGAACAGTTCGACCTCGTCGTCCCGCAGCATGAACAGGTGTCTCGAGTCCCGCAGGTCGCCCGACTCGACGTGGCGGCGGGCGAGCTCGCGGAACGTCTCACGCGCTTCGTGGACCCCGCGGATGTTCGTGGTCTTCGTACGCTCTCGGAACGCCAGCATGTTGGCCGCGATCATCGCCCCTTCGAACTGCGCCGCGAGTTCTGGGTCGAGTGCGTTCACCTTCTCGCGTACCTCCGCGGTGACCGCTTCCCGTTCGGCTGCCTTGGCAGCGTTGCGCTTCCTCGGTGACTCGTCGTCGGACTGCATCCGCACACGGTCGATCATCGACAGCGCGAGCGTCGGCCTGGTCTCCCACACCTCGGCCGACAACTCCCACTCGTTCGGACCGCGTGAACCGTGCTCGAACAGGAACAGATCGAAGGCAGCGAGGAACTCGGCCGCCTCGGCGGAGTCGGAGGCCTGCAATCCGTCGAGCACACCGTCGACGCCGGCGTCGAAGATCGCTGTCAGCTCGTCAGATGCCCGAATGAGACGCGACAGGTCCCACATGGCGTAGCTCGGCTCGGCCGAATCGACCTCGCCGATCCCCGACACGAGCTTCATCGGCACCGACGGATCACCGATCGCCTCGCCCACGGCGAACAGGATCCCCGGGGCGACACCCGAGCTGCTGGAGGTGACGGTGTGGCTGTCGAACAGCTTGCGTAGCAGCGGCTGAATCTCGCGGGCGCGAGCGACCAGTTCGTCGTCGGACAGCGCTGTGAGGTCCGGACGGTTGGCGCGTAGTTCGGCGACAGCGGCTTTCTCGTCGTCGAGTTCGGGCCAATCCGTGGTCGACATCACCCAACCGAGGTGCGCCATGATGCCCGGCTCGAGGTCCGGGCGATCGTCGAGCGGATCCGCCACGTACGGCGGAACGTCAGGGTGGTCACCGAAGAACGCCATGTCGAGCTGCTCGACGGTCAGGATCGGGCTACGCGCACCCTGCATGCGGACGTTGCTGAGGTTGATGTAGAAGTAGCCGCCGAAGAACCCGCTCGTCTCGGGATGGTCAGGGTCGAACTCGTCGGCGTCGTAGGAACCCTGACGCACATAGCCGTCTCGCCAGCCGGGGATCATGGCGTGATCCCAGCTGTACTGCTGGCCGAGCGGGCTGGCCGGTGTGGCGATCACCTCACCCGCATTAGCCCTGGTGAAGTGCCGAAAACGCTTGCCGATCTTCCAGTCCGTGATCCAACGATCCATGATCTACACCCCAGGTTCTCAGTGGCCAAACACCGAACAGTAGCTCAGCATCCGATCGGCGAATTGGCCTCGGACCTCGTGGTCGACGACTCAGAGCACCGCCCGGGCATCGATGTCGACGACGTGATTGAGGATCCTCGTGGAGTAGGCCTCGGCCATCGTGGCTCCACGGTCGTTGCCGGCGTCGAACGTTCCGATCAGTGACATCGCACCCGACAGGAAGTACATCGCCGCTTCGCGATAGTGCCGGAGCGCATCATCGAACGGGTAGTCGGTGACACCGAGTTCGACGATCGCATCGTGCCAATGGCGCAGGATCCCCTCCCAGTGTTCCCGAGCGAGTTCGTGGACCAGGCTGGTGCCGACGAGGTACGCGATGTCGGCGGCCGCGCGCCCCCGCAGTGCGAGCTGGAAGTCGATCATCGCGATGCCGTCGCCGTCCTTCTCGAAGAAGACGTTGTCGAGCCGGGTGTCGGAATGGATCAGTGTCGACGGGCCGCCGGCCGTCCGCTCGAGCAACTCCTCGAACAGGGGGTCGATCGCTCGGGCGACGTCGATCGCGGCCGGCGGGACGCGGTCGGCCCACTCGGTCTCGAGCACGACCAGACCAGCGCGGTAGATGTTGGGGACCGCCGCCAGGTACTGGGGCGCGTTCGGCGCTGGCAGCCAGCTCAGGGCCGAAAGTTCTGGCCGCTCCCACCATTTCGCGTGCATTGCTGCGAGGGTCTCGACGATTCGTTCGGTCTGATCGAGCGTTGCGCCGACGATCTGGTCACCGACGTCGTAGGCAACCGAGAGGTCTTCGAGCAGGAGCAGGAACCGCCCGTCGCCGGCCCGGACGGCACCGTGACACGTCGGCGTCCGGATGGGCGTGTCGTCGAGCACATGCTCGAACATGTTGATCTCGCGTTCGTACAGGCCGAGCATCTGTGCGATCTCGAGGTTTGCCGGTTCGGTGCAGGCCATCTTGGCGACGATCGACCCCGGCATCGTGCCGTCGCCGCCGGTGACGGAGAGATCCAGGCGGGCGATCTGTCCGAAGATGCCGGTCCCCTCACCGATGTCGGTGCACCTGACCTCGGTCACCTCGCCGCCGCCAAGGGCGGCGGCTGCGACCTCGTTCAGATAGTCCGCTGTGAGTTCGGCGGGCGTCGCAGGCACGTGCATCATCGGTCCCCTTCCGTCGCGATGATCCGGAGATTACGAGGACGCCGACACCGGCGGCGAGACGAGCAGATCGGCGCGGGAGCGCGAACTCTCGATTCGTTGCGCATTCACCTCGTCGGATCGGTGGACGAACTCGAGCGCCTCGCGGCGGCCGCAGCCGAACTCGACGTGCCGGTCGATGAGCCGCTCGATACGCACCTCGGATGGGGTCTCCAGATACGCGACATCGTCGAAGACGTCGGCCAGCTGAACCCACGGCTGTTCGTCGAGCAGCAGGTAGTTGCCTTCCACGATCACGATGGCATCGGCCGGTACAACGCGCAGCTGATCGGGGACGGGCTCGTCGCTCGTCCGGTCGAACGTCGGGCAGTGCACGACCGCTGCGGGCTTCCGGAGCGCGAGCATGAGTTCGACGAATTCATCCGCCGCGAACGTCTCGGGCGCTCCCTTGATGTCCAGATGGCCTCGGGCAGCCAGCGTGGCGTTCGGGAGGTGAAAGCCGTCCATCGGAACCACCGGAGCGCCAAGTTCGTTCCCCAGTTCGCCGGCCAACGTCGACTTTCCGCACCCTGGTGGGCCCGCGATTCCAAAGAGATACCGCTCGACCCCGGATGCCCGTTCGACGATCCAGGCGGCGAGATCGGCGGCGTCGATGCGAACCACGCCGTGCAGTCTGGACCTCCGACCGTTGAGCCGCAAGACGCTGGGCAAGGACGCCGTCAATAGCTGCTTCGGATGAGTTCGAGGTCTCCGGCGACCAAGGGCACACGGACGTCGAGTCCGGTGCTCGACAGGTCGAGGCTGACGCCATCCATGCCGTGCACGTCCCAGTTGCGCGGTTCGGCGCCGATGACCCGGAAGCTGGTTCGCCTCGTCGGGTCTTCCCGCAGTGGGGCAAGTCGGAGCCGGAGATTGCCGTCGACCCACTCGGCCCGGGTGAACGCCATGTCCGGAAAGTCGACACCGACGATCTGGGGACACGACTCCAAGGGAGCGTCCGAGAGACGGGTCCACATGCCGGGACCTGCCGCCTCTCCGGCTGCAAGGAACGCATTGAACTGTCCCCGCGGATGCGGCTCGTCGAGACCCAGCCCCCACGTGAACTCGCCACGTCCGGTGTCCCAGGTCGGTTCGTACGACGCATCGATCGCATGTGTGAGGCGGTCGACGAGGTCGTCGAGCCCCCATTCGCGGGCCAGCACCAGCGACGATCCGATCGCCCGGTTCGGTCTCAACGGTAGCTGGGGTTCGGCGCCGAGGCCGATCGACAGGTACCCCGCCTCGAACAGGCGGCGGGCATCATCGGGTTCTTGCGGCGCCGCGTAGAACGACGTCGTCAAGGCGGCGGCCACCGGCAGGCGATGGTGCACGTCGAGCATCGGGTCGTAGTAGAAGGTCGTCATGTCCGGCGCCGCCTCGCCGGTCAGGTCGAGGTAATGCTCTCGGGCGTACTGCCACCAGGGCTCGAATGCCCGGCGATGGAAATCGCTGCCGTGTCGGTTGTCGTGAAGCCTCAGACCGAGGCCGGCGCCGGCCAGTCAAAACGGCCAGACCTTGGTGTTCTCTCAATGACAGCCGATCGGCGCCGCGAGCCATTGGCGACACAGGTGGTCGGCGATCTCCGAGTGCGTCCAGGTGAAGCTGTTGTCGCCGTCGCGGATCATCTCGAACGGTTGGTTCCAGCGATCGTCATCGCCGGCGATCATCGACCGGATGCCGAGCACGACCAGGAAGAAGCCCTTGTAGAACAACATCCCATCGGCGGCGACCGGGTCCATCTGCACACCCCACGGCTCGATGCCGTTGGCAGTCCATCCAGGAGCGTCGTAGTCACCGAACAGCTCTGGCGGGATGAACAACCGGTAGATGTCGGGATAGTTCGTGCGGTCGGGATCGTGACCGAACTGGGTCAGCCAGTCGCTCGCCGACCACCAGCCGGTGTGCCGTTCGATCAGCTGATCGAGGATTGCGACGTACGGCTCGGTCCACGCCGGCGTGCGGTGCGCCATCAGCCCCATCGCATATGACGAGTCGACGAGGTCGAAGCGGTGCCAGCTCGCCATCGGCGGGTCGGAGCGGTCGTCCCAGTGCGGATGGGGATGGCCCGAGCGACTCCAGTCGTCTGGGGCGTGCGCTTTGCGATGGAGGTAGCGCAACCACCCGAGTGAACGCTCAGACAACTCCACGACGCCAACGTAGTGGGTTCGTGCCCGGGCCGCGACGTGGCCGACGGCCGGTTCAGCCGGCTGGCAGCCGACGCCAGGGACGGTCGGGATCGAACAGGTGCATCTCGAAGCCGGCCGACAATTCCTCGAACACCCGCAACCCGCGCACGCTGTTGCCGATCTCGTCGAGGCGCGGCGAGAACGTCGCCATCCCGCCGGCGCCGGGGAGCATCCCGAGGATGCCGCCGCCCACGCCGCTCTTGGCCGGGATCCCGACGGAGTACGCCCACTCCCCCGCGTAGTCGTACATGCCGCACGTGAGCGCGACCGTCAACATGTCCCGCGTCACCTCACGCGCCACCACCTGTTCGCCGGTGAGCGGATGCACGCCGTTGTTCGCGATCGTGGCGGCGATCATCGCGAGGTCGGCAACCGTGACGAGCACCGAACACTGCGCGAAGTACAGGTCGAGCGTCTGCTCGACGTTCTCGCCGATGATGCCCCGGCTCAGCATGAGGTAGGCGATCGCGCGATTCCGATTGCCGGTCGCGCGTTCTGACGCCCAGACGTCGGGGTCGACCTCTGGCCGACGCCCGAGGTAGCGCTCGTACATCGACCGCATGATCTCGACACGTTCCTCGACCGAGTTGCCCGAGATCAGATCGGTGATCGCGATCGCACCGGCGTTCACCATCGGATTCGGCGCCCGATTCGTGGCCTCGTCCAGCTCGATCGCGTTGAAGCTGTCACCGGTCGGCGACACACCGACCTTGGCGAGCACAGCGTCACGGCCGTGGAGTTCCAGTGCCAGGCCGTACACGAGCAGTTTCGAGATCGACTGGATCGTGAACGCCTGCTCGACGTCGCCGACGAGGATCTGCTGGCCGTCGAGCATGACAGCAGCGATGGCGAATCGGTCGGGATCTACGTCCGCCAGCTCCGGGATGTACGACGCGGGCGAACCCTCCTGCAACGTCGAGTAGCGCTCGTGCAGGTCGACACAGACCTGTTCGAACCAGACTCGCTGTTCTTGTGACGGTCCGTCGGTGGTCATGCCGTCACGGTAGACCGGCCGGGTCGAACCCGTGATGGCTCAGCCGGCGACCAACTGCTCGCTCAGCGACCACAGACGATCGGCGGTACCGGCGTCGGCGATGTACGGAGCGAACCCGTTCGTGCCGATGTTGCCGCCTTCGACGCCCACCCCGCAGTCGGCGAGGTACGCACCGTTGTGCCCGATGAGATCCGGGGACGTCGCGGCCCACACCTGCGTGGCGGCGCCCTGCGGGACCGACTTGAACTGCATTCCGCCGGACTCGCCGGCCGCTTCGGAGCGCTCCTTCGCACGGTCGAGCATCTGTTGGAGCAGGTCGTCGTTGAGATGTCGGCCAAGGTTGGTCATGATCCCGCCGGGGTGGACCGAGAGCGAGAGCACACCGTCGAGGCGCTGCGACAGCGCCAGCGCATGCAGCGCGTTCGCCGACTTCGATCGACCGTAGGCCTCCCAGGCGTCGTACTCCGTGCGTTCGAAGTTCGGGTCGCCGAGATCGACATCCGCAATGCCGTGCGCGGCCGACGAGAGGATCACGATGCGCGGGTCGTCTCCGGCGAGGACCGCCGGTTCGAGGAGCCTCGTCAGCTCGAAGTGGCCGAGGTGATTGGTGCCGAACTGCATCTCGAACCCGTCGGCGGTGTGTTCGAACGGGCATGCCATCACGCCGGCGTTGTTCATCAGCACGTCGATCGGCGTCCCGGATTCCACGTATCGGCCGGCGAACGCTCGAACACTTGCGAGGTCGGCGAGATCCACAGTGTCGAGCGTCAGATCGGCGTCGGGCACCGTGGCGCGGACGCGCTCGGCGGCGTCGGTGTTCTTCTGCGGATCGCGAGCGAGCATCAGAATCGACGCGCCGTGTGCTGCGAGCGCTCGAGTCGACTCCTCTCCCAAGCCGCTGGCGGCACCGGTGATCACGAAGCGACGACCCGAGAGATCGATGCCGTCGAGTACGTCGTCGGTGGTGGATTCGAACGCGAAGGTCATGCGGTGACAGTAGGCAGCGACGGCAGCGACACCGTCACCGAGGGTCGCGGCGGCCCTCGGTTCCGGGAACGTTTCGCGATCGAGAAACGAATACGCAACGGCCGCGAGCGCCTTCGGAAACACCGCCGATGCGCGGAGCACTCTCGGGCACGCCGGCCCTACGTTGCGCGTCGTCCCGACCGGGACCACTTTCGAACCAAGGAGTTCACCATGCGTACCCGTACCCCAGCAGCACTCGCCATCGTCGCCGCGCTCGCCCTCGCCGCGTGCGGAAGCGACGACAGCTCATCCGACGACGCCGCAGCCAGCCCGGCAACCACCGAAGCCATGTCCGACGACGAGATGACCGAGACAACCGACGACATGTCCGACGACATGAGCGACGACGAGATGACCGAGACAACCGACGACATGTCCGACGACATGAGCGACGACATGAGCGACGACATGAGCGACGATGAGATGGCCGCTGCGGAGGGAGACCTCCTCGTGATCGCCTCCGGGCGTGGCGACCTGACCGTCCTCGTCGCAGCAATCGAGGCCGCCGGGCTGACCAGCGCGCTGACCGGCGATGGTCCGTTCACGATCTTCGCACCCAACGACGAGGCGTTCATGGACTACCTCGGCGAGATGGGCATGACCGCCGAGGACGCGCTCGCCGACACCGAGTTCCTCTCGACGCTGCTGCAGGGCCACGTCGTCGAGGCGGGCGACGACTCGGCGATGGTCGCGGGCATGGTCGACAACCCGTTCGTGAGCCTCGCCGGCACCGAACTGCCGGTCACGGTCGACGGTGACACGATCACCATCGGCGGCGCCGAGATCGTCGAAGCCGACATCTTCGCCACCAACGGCGTCATCCACGTGATCGACACCGTCCTCGCCCCCGCCTGATCATGCCAACCCCCGTCTCCCCACCCAGCGATGAGCGAACCGACCGGATACGGCGGTCTCGCTCATCGCGGGGACGGGCGGGGTGCGTGTGACCGAATGCGAAACGCTGAGGAACGGAGCCGAAACTCCGAACTGATTGCATCGACGCACGGAATCGACGGGCCTACGGTCGCCGTTATGTCGATCGACACCACCGCCGAGGCCGTCGCATCCGAGGAGCGGCCGCCCGGCGAACCCGTCGCCCGCCTCGTGCACCCCCGGGCGATCCGCTGGCTGCACTGGATCAACTTCCCGCTGCTGATGATCATGATCTGGAGCGGGCTGCGCATCTACTGGGCCGAGGACGTGTACGCCCTCGGCATCGGCAGCTGGCAGTGGTTCGCCTTCTTCCCCGATGCCGTCTACGAGACGCTCGACCTCGAACGGCGCCTGGCCCGCGGCATGGCGTTCCATTTCGCCTTTGGCTGGCTATTCGTGATCAACGGTGCGATCTACGGGATCTATCTGCTGGCCACGAAGGAATGGCGTCACATCCTCCCCGATCGCCACGCCGCACGAGAGGCGAAGGACGTGGTCCTCCACGACCTCCACATCAAGAAGGACATGCCACCGCAGGGCAAGTACAACGCCGCCCAACGCATTTCGTACACGGCGGTGATGGTGATGGCACTGATCATCGTCGTCAGCGGGTTCGCCATCTACAAGCCGACGCAGCTGTACCCGTTGCCGCTGCTGTTCGGCGGCTACCAGGGCGCCCGCCTCGTCCACTTCTGGATGACGATCGGACTCGGCCTGTTCTTCCTCGTCCACGTCCTGCAGGTGATCCGATCGGGTTGGGGCAACTTCCGCTCGATGGTCACCGGCTACGTGATCGATCGTCGCTCACCCCACGTCACGATCTCGGTGGCTGGAGTCCCGGAAGCCGAGACGCACACCACCGAGATGGCGACCGAAGAGTCGAAAGGCGGCGGGGCGTGAGCGAGCAGGAACTCACCCGCGAGGAACAGCTCCGGGCACAGCTCGACGACGCCCCGACCATCCCGGTGTCAGAGTTCAAGCGACGCTCGCGGCGCTCGTTCCTGACCGGCGCGGCCGGCCTCGGCGTGGCGTACCTGGGCTGGAACTGGCTCCAGGGTCAGCCGAGCGTCGGCGGCATCCCGAAGCCGTTGCGCGAAACGCTCGAGTTCAACGAGACCGTGTGGACCAACGTGTCGGAGGGCCGCTCGGCACCCGAACACCCGGTCTCCAAGGCGACGCCGATCCAGGTCAACGGACGCATCGGCATCCGAAACGAGATCGACCTCGCCGCATGGACCGTGCGCGTCGAGGGCCCCGACGGCGAACTGCTCGACGAACTCGACATCGCCACGTTCGACGCGCTCCCCCAACGCGACATGGTCATCGAGCACAAGTGCATCGAGGGCTGGTCGAGCATCGTTCACTGGGGCGGCGCTCGGTTCAGCGACTTCCACGCCCGGTACGCGGACGCAGTCGGCGACGTGCCGTACGTGGGCTTCGAAACGCCTGACGGCCTGTACTACGTGGGCTGGGACATGTCGTCGGCGATGCACCCACAAACGATGCTGGCGCTCCGCCAGGGCACCGAACCGCTCGACCTCGACCACGGAGCGCCGCTGCGGCTGGCGACGCCGAACAAGTACGGCATCAAGTGCCTCAAGCGAATCGGTGTGATCCGCTACGCCCGCGAGCGGCCGGCCGACTACTGGGCCGAGCGCAGTTACGACTGGTACGCAGGTCTCTGATGCGACGCTCGCGCGCCCTTGCAGCGGTGGGCCTCGTTGCGGTTGTCGGTGTGATCGGGCTGGCGTTTGCTCTCGACCCCTCCGACGCCGACACCGCATCGACACCGGTTCCCGTCGCAGAGGTCCCCGCCACCACGGTTGCGACGCCGGAGCTTCCCGACCGGGGACCGCACCCTGACCTGATCGACATCGACGGATGGTTGCAGAGCGACGTCACCTCCCTGGAAGAACTCGAGGGCAAGGTCGTCGCGGTGCAGTTCTGGACCTTCGGCTGCCGCAACTGCACGGCAACGCTGCCGCACATGCAGGAGCTGTACGAGCAGTACGCGACGCAGGGCTTCGAGATCGTCGGCGTCCACGCGCCCGAGTTCAGTCACGAAGCCGAGGTCACCAACATCGAAGAAGCCGCCGCCGAACTCGGCGTGACGTGGCCGATCGCGCTCGACCCGACGAAGCGCACGTTCCACTCGTGGCAGGAGGGTCCGACGGCCCACTGGCCCCGGATCTACCTCCTCGATCGTGACGGACACATCCGCTACGACCACATCGGTGAGGGCCGCTACGCCGAGACCGACGCTGCGGTCCAGGCGCTGCTCGCCGAAGCGGGCTGATGTTCGCCGCGTTCGCCGAGGCGATCCGGACGACGACGCAGCCGTGCACGCTCCTGCTGCTGCTCCCTGCGCTCGTGATGGCGATCATCACCCGCGGGCGGTGGGCGGCATTCGCGGCGATGTGCACGGGTGCGGTGCTCGGTGGATGGCTGTTCATCGCCAATGTCGTGGCCCTCGATGGATGGCGGCTCCAACTCAGCGGGGCACTGGTCGTCGCCGTGATCGGACTCGTGCTGGTCGCTCGATCTGTCTCGCCGCTGAACTGGGCGGCGACACCCGGTGTCCAGGCGGCGTTCGCGAGCCTTGTCACGTTCGCGGCCACGCTGTGGTGGCGACCGTGCATCGGCACGGAGCTCGGGGTGATCCTGACCGGCGCTCGTGCGGGCGCGCTCGGCGAACTCCCCGGGATCACCGCCTACATGCTCGGGTCAATGATGCCAGTGCTGGCTGTCGTGCTCCTGATGCGTGTGATCGACCCGTCGCCTGTGGCGGCACGACGCGCTGCTTGGTTGGCCGGCGTCGTCGGCCTCGCGGCCGCGGTAGCGGTCACCATCGGCCGGCACGACGAACTCGTCGCCACACTCACCCGCTGGACGATGAGCTGACGCACCGACACGATCGTCGGAATACCTCGGGGTGTATGTCGGTTGTTCAGAGTATGCGAAAGATCACCGACTCGATCACCCGACGGGGCTTCTCCGCGCTGAACGGCGTTGTACGCCCGGCGGTACGAGCCGGTATCGGCAACCCGTTCCCTGTCGGCGCCGGCGCCGTCGTGCTCGAGACCACGGGTCGCCGCTCAGGTCTCCCTCGCCCCGTCCCGGTGCTCTCCACCCGCC
>DATLBC010000114.1:0-33655 GCA_035527095.1 Ilumatobacteraceae bacterium
CCGTCGGCCCGACGGCCGACCAGTTCGCTGATTGCTCGTTCATCGTCCACGCCGACATCACGCCGCCACGCACGGGCGAATGACCGGCGCGACAGCGCCGCATCGAGGCACGCAGCTGCGGCGATTTCGCCTGCTGCAACGCTCCGACACAGCCACGCCCCGCGCCCGTCGCTCGGACCGTCGACCACGACGCCGCCGTCCGCCATCGTGATACGCACGAGGGCAGACTGCGGATGTCGCTGCCGACAGCCAATGCAGCTGCGGACGGGTTCGGGACGGTCAGTACCACTCAGTCGTCGCCGCCGTTCTTGGTGGCGGGCTCGTCGTCCGCTTCGCTCTTTTCGGTGGCGGGTTCGTCGTCCGCTCCGGTGGTGTCGGTTGCGGGCTCGTCGTCGGCTCCGCTGCTGTCGGTTGCCGGGTCGTCGTCCGCTCCGGTGCTGTCACTGGCAGGGTCGTCGTCCGCTTCGCTTCCTCCTCGCGCCGCGTCCGCCTCGTCGCTGGTGCTTCCCTCGGCGGCGATCGTCGCATCATCGGTGGTCGCTTCGACTTCGGCTTCGCTGGCGGCGGCGGCCTGGGCTTGCCAGTCCGACTCGCTGATGACGCTGCCGTCCGCGGCATGCCACTCCATCTCGCCGGTCTCGGCATTGGCACGCCATTCGCCGTCCGCGTACTCGACGTCGGCGTCTCGGCCGCCGGCGGGGATGCCCTCGGCGAGCTGCGTCTCGGAGCGAATGTCGACTCGCACGCCAGTGAGGCGAGCGGCGAGGCGAGCGTTCTGGCCTTCCCGGCCGATCGCCAGGCTGAGCTGGTGGTCGGGCACGATCACGTCGGCCGCCGTGCCATCGTCGGAGATGATCACCTGGGTCACCTTGGCCGGCGACAACGCCTTGGCAACGAAGTCGCCAAGATCCTCGCTGAACGGCACGATGTCGATCTTCTCGCCACGCATCTTGTTGACCACCATGCGGACGCGGCCGCCACGGGCGCCGACACACGCGCCGACCGGATCGACGTTGTGGTCGTTCGACCAGACGGCGATCTTGGTGCGGTGGCCCGGTTCACGGGCACATGCCTTGATCTCGACGATGCCGTCGGCGATCTCGGGCACCTCGAGTTCGAACAGCCGCTTGATGAGACCCGGGTGGGTCCGCGAGACGACGATCTGCGGGCCCTTCGGCGTACGCCGGACTTCAACGATGTACGCCTTCTGGCGGTCGCCTTGGGCGGGACGCTCGAATGGCACCTGCTCGGCCTGCGGGAGCAACGCTTCGACCCGACCGAGGTCGAGCAACGTGTAGCGGGCGTCCGTGCGCTGGATGATGCCGGTGACGATGTCGCCTTCGCGGTTCGCGTACTCCTCGAACTTCCGCTCGGATTCGACCTCGCGGATGCGCTGGCTCATCACCTGACGGAACGTCTGCGCGGCGATGCGGCCGAGCTCTTCCTTCTTGGGAGTGTCGTTGCGCTCGTTGACCCAGTTGCCGTCCTCATCGACGTCGTACGCGATGAAGGAGAACTCCATGGTCTCGGGATTCACCTCGACGACGACTTCGTCGGCGGCGTCGGGGCGGCGCTTGTAGGCCGACGCAAGGGCGTCGACGAGGACGTGCAACAGCGTGTCCTCGGAGATGCCCTTCTCTTGGGCCAGCATGCCAATGGCCTCGCTCATGTCGAGGTTGCTCATGACGCTTGCTTCTCCTTGTTCGAGGTGGTCGTCGGATTCGAGGTGGTCGTCGCCGAACTCTCGGCAGTCGCCGTCGTGGCGGGCGCCGTCTTGCGAGACGCCTTCTTGCCTGGCGCCTTCTTGCCGGACGGCTGCTTGCCGGGCTTGGGCTTGGGTCCCCACTCGAAGACGGTGCGGGCCTTGTCGACGTCGTCGAACAACACGATGCGTTCGGTACCGTCGTCGAGCAGCAGCGTGGCTCCACGATCGTCGGCCAGCGTCAACACACCCTGGACACGGCGGGGGTCGGCCTGCGGATCGCGCAGGCGAATCGTGATGGTCTTGCCGACCTCACGCTGGAAGTGCGCCGCCGTGCGAAGCTGACGTTCCAGACCGGGGCTCGTGACCTCGAGCGTGTAGTGCCCGGCAATCGGGTCCTCGTGGTCGAGTTCGCGAGAGACCAGACGAGTCGCAAGCGACAGCGAGTCCAAGGTGATCCCACCCTCGGACCCCGGGGGCGTGTCGAGCGTGATCCGAACGGTGCCGCCGCGACGTTCGATGTCATACACGTCGAGTTGGAGGTCGGCAGCGATCGGCGCCACGAGAGCGTGAATACGATCGATCTCGCTCGATGCACTCATCCGAACTGCCTCCTTTCAACAAACAAGGCGTGGGGCTCAGCCCCACGCCTTTCGGTACCAAACCAAATGGAGCTGTAATCATAGCAGCGCGTCGACGCCGTCGGACAGGGGCAGCGACGCGGCTCTCCGGCGCTCGGTACAGTGCCGCCGTGCTTCGGATGTCGACCCTTTTCCTGCGGACCCTGCGCGACGACCCGGCTGATGCCGAGGTCGCCAGCCACCGACTTCTTGTTCGTGCGGGCTACATCCGCCGCGCGGCACCCGGAGGCTTCTCGTGGCTTCCGCTGGGCTGGCTGGTGTACCGCAACGTCGAACAGATCGTTCGCGACGAGATGGACGCAGCGGGCTTCCAAGAGGTCCACTTCCCCGCACTGCTCCCCCGCGAGCCGTACGAGGCCACGGGCCGCTGGACCGAATACGGCGACAACCTCTTCCGCCTGCAGGATCGCAAGGGCGCCGACTTCCTGCTCGCCCCGACCCACGAAGAGATGTTCACGTTGCTGGTCAAGGACATCTGCGGGTCGTACAAGGACCTGCCGCTGTCGATCTACCAGATCCAGACCAAGTACCGCGACGAGGCCCGCCCTCGTGCGGGACTGCTGCGCGGTCGCGAGTTCGTGATGAAGGACTCGTACAGCTTCGATCTCGACGAGGCCGGGCTGCAAGCGTCCTACGACGCCCACCGTGCCGCCTACATCTCGCTGTTCGATCGACTGGAACTGCCCTACGTGATCGTGTCGGCGATGTCGGGCGCGATGGGGGGTTCGGCCTCCGAGGAGTTCCTGGCCCCGATGGACGTGGGCGAGGACACGTTCATCCGTTGCACGTCCTGCGACTATGCAGCCAATGTCGAAGCGGTCGTCACACCCGCTCCCCCGTCGATTCCCTTCGACGGGCTCCCATCCGCCGTTGTGCACGACACGCCGGACACGCCCACGATCGCCACGCTCGTCGACTTCGTCAACGGCGATCCGGGGTTGCGCCATCCAGACCGGGACTGGACGGCGGCCGACACACTGAAGAATGTCGTCGTCAAGCTGCGTCACCCCGACGGCACGATCGAACCGCTGGCGATCGGCCTGCCCGGCGACCGCGAGGTCGACATGAAGCGCCTC
This sequence comes from Ilumatobacteraceae bacterium, assembly GCA_035527095.1. Lineage (GTDB taxonomy): Bacteria > Actinomycetota > Acidimicrobiia > Acidimicrobiales > Ilumatobacteraceae > Sva-07. The sequence goes on from DATLBC010000114.1 coordinate 3,420, forward strand.
GAAGCGCAGGTCTCACCCGCCGAGCCGGAGCCGTTCGACGACGCCGACTTCAAGAAGCACCCGTCGCTGGTCAAGGGCTACATCGGCCCCAGCGTGCTCGGGACGACCAAGGCCTCGGGCATCCGCTACCTCGTCGACCCGCGCATCGTCGAGGGCACTGCCTGGATCACCGGCGCGGACTCGGCGGGCAATCACGTGATCAACCTCGTCGCCGGGCGAGATTTCACGCCTGACGGCACGATCGAGGCCGCCGAGATCCGCGACGGCGACGTCTGCCCCGAATGTGCCTCGCCCGTCGAGATCGCTCGCGGCATCGAGATCGGCCACATCTTCCAGCTCGGCCGCAAGTACGCCGAGGCGCTCGGCCTCACCGTGCAGGACGAGCACGGCAAGCCGGTTGTTCCGACGATGGGCAGCTATGGAGTCGGTGTCACCCGAGCCCTGGCTGCGATCGCGGAAGCGAACCACGACGACATCGGCCTGGTCTGGCCCCGCGAGATCGCGCCGGCTGACGTGCACGTCGTGATCGCGGGCAAGGCAGACGGCCCGCAGATCCCTGCCGGCGAGCAGCTCGCTGCCGAGCTCGAGTCGGCCGGCCTGCGTGTCCTGCTCGACGACCGCTACGGCCCGTCGCCGGGCGTGAAGTTCAAGGACGCCGAGCTGATCGGCATCCCGACGATCGCCATCGTCGGCCGCGGCGTCGGCGACGACACGAACCCCACGATCGAGGTCAAGGACCGTCGTTCCGGCGAACGTCAGGATGTTCCCGTCGCCGACGTGGTCGCCCACCTCGTCTCCACCTGCCGACCCTGACCCGAAATTTGCGCACCGCGGCGCCATGAGCGGCCCGATCCGCGCACATTTCGGGCTCGGGCAGCCCCAGCATCCGAATTGTGCGCACGGCGACGTCTCCAACGGGACGACGTGCGCATTTTTCGGGGGTCGGTCGCGGCGAACGGGGGTCAGTCGTGACGAACGAGACCCTGATCGATGACGACTCGCTCGGTTGCCGGGTCGGCCGGATCGACCGCACTCGTGGAGAACAACGTCTCGCCGGCTTCGCCGGACCACGTGCTGATCGTCAGCGTGTCTCCGGGCAGGACCGGGGCGGCGAAGCGGGCCTCGATGTGGTGGAACCTCGCAGGATCGCCGCCGCACACGGCATGCAGCAGGGCCCGGCCGGTGAAGCCATAGCTGCACAACCCGTGCAGGATCGGGCGGTCGAACCCACCGATAGCGGCGAACGCCGGATCGGTGTGCAACGGGTTGCGGTCGCCGGACAACCGGTACACGAAGGCCTGATCGACCGAGGTCTGGTACGACTCGACGTGGTCGGGATCTCGTTCGGGTGGAACGTTCTTGGGGCCGGACGGCCCGCGATCGCCACCCCAGCCGCCCTCGCCACGAATGAACGCCGACGACGTGTTGGTGTAGAGCGGCTCGCCGCCCATCGTCGCCCGGGACTCGGTCACGACCACCGCCGCCTTGCCCTTGTCGTACATCGCCACGAGCTCACTGGTGATCGACGCGGCGCCCTCGACGGGGATCGGTCGGTGGAGGGTGACCGCCTGTTGGCCGTGCACCAGCAGCGCTGGATTGAAGGTGCCGATGTTGCCCATCGCCGACCCTCTCCCCCACCCGATCACCACGGGAAAGGTGGGAAACACCAGCTGGTCGATGCCATTGGTGTTCTCGGTGGTGAATGCCAACTCGTTGTGGCCCGCACCGATGCCGACGGCATAGAGCAGTGCATCTCTGGAAGTCCAACTGACCTCGACCGGGTCGCTGGTCGTGCCGACGGCGTCGGGATTGAGTGGCATCTGGATCTCGCTTTCGTTCGTGTACCGGTGCTCGGAGTGAGCATCAGGAATTCAGCATCGTCTGGGGCCAGCCGCCGGGCTCGCCGCTCATGCCGGAGTTCGCTCGAGCGTTCGAGAGGAGGTCGGCGACCGCTGGGCCGATCTTGGTCGGGTCGTCGATCGGCGTGGTCGAAGGTCCACGGACCCAGCCCTCCGCAACGGCGAGGGTCTGGCCCGACGCCTCGAAGACGCGCCCGGTGACGTTGGCAGCTTCGTCGGAGCAGAGCCAGGTGACGATGGGAGCAATCCAGTGCGGCGCGCGGGCCTCGCGCTCTTCGTCGGTTTCCGGAGCGGGCCCGAGGCCCTCGGTCATGCGGGTGAGCGCGACCGGTCCGACCGCATTGACGGTCACGCCATAGCGCGCCACTTCGAGGGCGACGATGTTCGTGAAGGCCGCGATCCCGGCCTTCGCTGCGCCGTAGTTCGCCTGGCCCGGATTGCCGTAGATGCCCGACACCGATGTGGTGTTGACGATGCGGCCGCTGACGGATTCGCCTGCCTTGGCCCGCTCACGCCAGTACGCGACCGCCCACCGAGACGGGGCGAAGGTGCCCTTGAGATGCACGTTGATGACCGAGTCCCACTCCTGCTCGGTCATGTTGGCGAGCACCCGGTCGCGCAGGATGCCGGCGTTGTTGACCAGCGCGTGAAGGTCGCCGAACGTCTCGATGGCGGTGTTGATCATCCGCTGAGCGCCCTCCCAGTCGGCGACGTTGTCACCGTTGGCAACCGCCTCGCCGCCCATCTCGATGATCTCGTTCACCACCTGCTGTGCCGGAGAGATGTCACCACCGCTGCCGTCGACGTTTCCGCCGAGATCGTTGACGACCACCTTGGCACCGTGGCGGGCGAGGCTGAGCGCGTGCTCGCGTCCGATTCCCCGTCCGGCTCCCGTGACGATCGCAACTCGGCCTTCGCACAACCCACTCATCGACTGTTCCTTCCTCGTACCGATCCGCTGACTCGACCGGCATCGTAGAGTCGGCGTCGTGTGCGACTGCCAGCGGACGAGGCGCGAGATGCTGACGGGTGCCGCCGGGGTAGCCGCTGCTCTGGGGCTGGCTGCGTGCGAGCGAGGGGCGGACCGCGTCGATGATGCGTTGTCGCGGCTGCCACGCGTCGCGTCGCTCGCCAGTGTCGAAGTGGCACCGGGTTGCGGATCCACCCGCGAAGCGACTGGGGGCCGACCTGCGACCGCAGTGCGCAATCACCCCCGAGACGGTCAAGTTCCTGCTCGTCCACCACACCGCATCGAAGCAACAACGTCCGGGATCCTCGGGCGGTCATCCGCCAGACCTACGCCTTCCACATCGGCCCAGCCAAGCGTTGGCCGGGCCCGTCTTCGCCGACGCGACGGGCGGCAACCAGGGTCATGCCCAACTCGTGTGTCTGATCGGTGACTTCCAGAATCAGCCGCCGACGCCGGCCGCGCAGGACTCGCTGATGCGGATGCTGATCAATCTCGCCGACCGCTACGGCGTGCCCCGGCAACATCGGCTACGCACTGCTTGCGGGGTGGCGCAGCCGAGTGCACGCCACGCGCCTGCAGCGCTCCGATCCCGGCCCGACGAAACGAGCCGTTCGTCTCGGCGTCCACCTGACCTGAACGACGACGTCCGCGGGCCGCGCCCGTAGCCTCTCGAACGTGAACGCACCGACCGCGACACCGCAACGAGCACGCCTGACCGCCGACGTCGTCATCGTCGGGCTCGGACCAGGAGGCAGCGCTGCAGCAATCGAGTTGCGCCGCGCCGGCCGATCGGTCGTCGCGATCGACAAGGCCGAGTTCCCTCGGGACAAGTGCTGCGGCGACGGGCTCACCACACTCGGGCTGCGAGAGCTCGAGCACCTCGGACTCGATCGCACCGCGATCCCAGACTGGTTCGAGGTCGGCGGCGCGGCGATCCGCTCTCCGAGCGGCCGCGAGGTGTTCGTGCCGTTGCCGACCACTGGCACGTACGCCGCCGTGGCACCTCGACTCCAGCTCGATGATGCGCTCGTCCAGATCGCTCGGGACCTCGGCGCCGACATTCGCGACGGCCACGGATTCGAGCGATTCGACGAACACACCGACCATGTCACCGTCTACGCCGATGGGTTGGAGATCGATGCCCGCTACATCGTGGCCGCCGACGGAATGTGGAGCCCGGTCCGCAAGTCGATCGGCGCCAACGAGCCCGGCTACCTGGGCGAATGGCACGGGTTCCGTCAGTACGCCCGCAACGTGACCGGCGCGGCATCGAAGCAGCTCTTCGTGTGGTTCGAGCCCGACCTCGTGCCGGGATATGCGTGGTCGTTTCCTCTGCCCAACGGGCGCGCGAACATCGGATTCGGCGTGCTGCGTGACGGCGAACGACGCATCCAGGACATGAAACAACTGTGGGTCGAGTTGTTGGCGCGGCCGCACATCGTTGCCGCCCTCGGCGAAGGCTTCGAGCTCGAGGACCGCCACACGGCGTGGCCGATTCCTGCGCGCGTCGACGGCGCCACGTTGACTGCAGGCCGAGTGTTGTTCGTCGGCGACGCTGCGATGGCCACCGACGTGATGACGGGCGAAGGGATCGGTCAGGCATTGCTGACCGGCCGCCTCGCTGCCGAAGCGATCATCGGCGCCGGAGCGCTCCAACCTGCCGACGCAGCTGCCCTGTACCGAGCCGACGTCGCCCATCACCTGTTCGCCGACCATCGGATGTCCCGCGCCCTCGGGTCGGTCTTGACCACGTCGTGGGGCGCTCGCGGAGCAATCCGCGTGGTGGCGTCGAGCGGCGCGTGGGGCCGGCGGAACTTCGCCCGATGGATGTTCGAGGACGAACCCCGAGCGCTGGTACTCACCCCCAGCCGGTGGCACCGTCGCTTCCTCGCTCAACCCGGCGCTTGGGCAGACGAGGTCCCGGCGAGTCGGCCAGTCGGCGTGCGGGAGATGGCTTCATAGGCCACCGCTTCGACGCCGAGCACCCCGTGCAGCACAACGGCGCGACCGCGGTTGTCGGTGTGGACACTTGCGCCCGCCGCGAGCGATCGAGAGGGGGCCGGCCGGCAGCGAGGGAATCCGTCAGGCTCGAGGGTCGCCGGGCGGTGGCGCCCAGAAGTCGACGTCCGCCACGCGACCGGTGATGCCGTCGACGTCGATGTCCTCCGGGTCGCCGGGCGCTTCGGACACGATCACGATGTCGTCGTCCTTGGGCGGGCCCTCGTAGACGTCACGCAGCCCCATCATCGCGCCTGCGGCGACTGCACCGAGCAAGCCACCCTGACGCCGGCCGGCCTCGATCATCGACAGCCGTCGGGCCGCCGCGGCCTCCTCCGCTTCGATGGCGGCAACGTCGATGCTCGCGGCGAGTTCGGCGTCGAGCACCTCGCCCGGATCCGACTCGGCAGGCTCGTCGCCAGCGGAGTCGATGTCGAACGCGTCGGCCATGGGGTCAGATTACGAGAAGTCGGTGAGAGACGCTCTGGCGCACCCGACGATCGCCCGCACACCGCTACCGTCTTCGGGCGATGACCGACAGCGATCAACCCCACGCGCCGGCGACCGATACGACCAGCACCCCTGTTGCGCCCGCTCCCGACGACGACCGCCAGACCGCCGAGACCTTCGAGAAGATCTTCTTCGAACTCCGCAAGGTGATGGTCGGCCAGACCCGGTTGCTCGAACGGCTGCTGGTTGGCGTGCTGTGTCGGGGCCATTGCCTGCTCGAGTCAGTGCCGGGCCTCGCCAAGACGCTTGCTGCCGAAACGCTCGCCGATGTCGTCGGCGGCACGTTCGCACGCATCCAATTCACCCCCGACCTGCTGCCCTCGGACATCACCGGCACGCGCATCTACCGCGGGAGCAGCGAGACCTTCGACGTCGAATTCGGACCGGTGTTCGTCAACTTCCTGCTCACCGACGAGATCAACCGCGCCCCCGCGAAGGTGCAGTCGGCGCTGCTCGAAGTGATGGCCGAACAGCAGGTCACCATCGGCGGCATCACCCACCCCGTGCCGAACCCGTTCTTCGTCGTCGCCACTCAGAACCCGATCGAGTCCGAAGGGGTCTACCAACTCCCCGACGCCCAGCGCGACCGCTTCATGATGAAGATCACCCTCGACTACCCCACCGCCGACGAGGAACTGACGATCATCGACCGGATGAGCATCAGCGCGCCGATCCCCCAACAAGTGATCTCGCTGGACGAGTTGATCGCACTTCAACAACGCGCCGACACCGTGTTCGTCGACCGGTCGGTGTCGCAGTACGCCGTCGATCTCGTGCAGTGCACTCGGTCCCCGGAGCGGTTCGGCCTCGGCGATCTTTCCACGGTCATCGGTCTCGGGGCGAGCCCCCGAGCATCACTGAACCTCGTGCGTGGGGCCCGCGCGCTGGCGTTGATGCGAGGCAGGTCCTACACCACACCTCAGGACGTGTTCGATCTGGCCCCCGAGGTCCTGCGCCACCGCTTGTTGCTCACCTACGACGCGCTCGCCCGCGACATCACCAGCGATCACGTCGTGCAGCGGATACTTGCGACCGTGCCGGCCACCTGGGTGTCGCCGAAGCCGAACGACGCGTTCGGTACGAACGCTCCGAGAAGCTGACATGGTACGGCTGGGCCCGGCGAGCGTGTCGCCTTCGGCCGCCGCTGCGGCAGGCAGATTCGGCGACCCGTCGACGCGCGCTTCCGGGTGGGCGTCCGGCCCGCCGACCGAGTCGGTGGCAGAACTGCTGCGCACGCTCGAGCTGACCATCACCGGTCGACTCGACGGCGTGCTGCACGGGCACTACCAAGGCCTGACTCCTGGGCACGGCTCCGAGCCGGGCGAGTCGAGGCTGTACCAGCCGGGCGACGATGTTCGCCGCATCGACTGGAACATCACGGCCCGCACGCGCGAGACACATGTGCGCGAACAGATCGCCGACCGCGACCTCACTGCGTGGCTGGTGGTCGACGTGTCGGCGACCATGCAGTTCGGCACCGTCGCGAACGACAAGGCCCAGGTCGCGACTGCAGCGGCTGCGTCCATCGGGTTCCTGACCGCCCGCAATCAGAATCGTCTGGGTGCCGTGCTGGTTGCAGGTCCGTCGATCCACGTGGTCCCGCCCCGTTCGGGCTCGAATCAGGTGCGCGCGATCTTGTCGTTGCTCAGCGCTCCGCCGGCGTCCGAGGGTCTCGGAGACGCGGATCTCGCCGGAGCGATCGACCGGGTCGGCGCGATCGCCAATCGGCGCGGGTTCGTCGCTGTCATCAGCGACTTCCGCGGCGATGCCTGGCAGCCCTCGCTTGCCAGGCTCAGCCTGCGCCACGATCTCCTCGCAATCACCGTTCACGACCCACGTGAGCACGACGTCCCACCGATCGGATTGGTCGACCTGGTCGACCCCTCGACCGGGGCAACGCGCGAGGTTCGGGTCACAGCGAAGGTGCAGGCGAAGTTCGCCGCCGCAGCGAAGGACGAGCACGATCGACGCAACGATGCACTGGGCAGGTCTCGCGCCGACGTCATCGAGTTGACAACGGATGGCGACTGGCTGGGCGCCATCGTCCAGCACACTCAGCGACGGCGAGTGCAAGCAGTGCGCGGGGACGGGATCGGCCGATGAGCACCGACTTCCTCGCGCCCGGGAGACTGTGGCTGCTCCTTCTCGTTGCCGGCCTCGCGGTGCTGTACGTGGTGGTGCTCCGGTGGCGACGGACAGCCACGGTGCGATTCACCCAGGTCGACCTGCTCGACAAGGTCGCACCGAAGCGCCCGCGGTGGCGTCGCCACGTCGTCGCCGGCCTCCAACTGCTCGGGTTGGCCTTTGCCGTCGTGGCAGTCGCCCGACCTGTCGAACGAACCACGGAGGACACGAGGACCGAAGGTCGGATCCTCGTGCTGTTCGACGTGTCGTTGTCGATGATGGCTGACGACGTCGATCCACGACGGTTCGAGGCGGCTCAGGAAGCCGCGCGGAACTTCGTCGACCTCGTCGATCCCGGCGTCGAGGTCGGGCTGATCGGGTTCTCCGGTTCGGTCAGCGTCGACGTCGACCCGACCCTCGATCGGGCGACCATGCTGCGCGGCATCGACAACCTCGAACTCGCCGAGTCGACGGCAATCGGTGATGCGCTGTCTGCCGGCACCAAGCTGCTCGTCAATTCCGCCGACCCCACCGACGATTCCGAACTGCCGCCCGGCGTGATGGTGCTGCTGAGCGACGGCGAAACCACCGTCGGGCGCCTCACGTCGGATGGCGCCGCAGAAGCCGCCGACGCCGGGATCCCGGTGTACACCATTGCGTTCGGCACCGAAGACGGCTCGATCGTCGATCCCGAGAGCGGCGATGTCGTCGCGGTCCCGGTGCGTCCCGCCGATCTCGAACTCGTCGCCGAGACGACCGGCGGCGAGGCGTTCGAAGCGCGAACCGGCGACGAGTTGGCCAGCGCATACGACCAGATCGCCGAGTCGCTCGGCGAGACGATCGGTGATCCGATCGAGATCATCACCGAACTCACCTGGCGCTGGGCGCTCGCTGCGTTCGTCTGCCTCGGCCTCGCCTGGGCACTCAGTCTGTGGTGGCTCCGAGGCATGGTCTGAGACCCTCAGCCCGTTCCGCGAGCCCCGGGCTCGGGAGACCGTTGACTACAGCAGCGACTTGAGTTGTTCGATGGTCTTCACGGCGTTGCCGCCGACGGGGTTGACCGACAGGTGGGTCACGCCGGCCTCCTTGAACGCTGCGATGCGCTCCTTCACGTAGCCGGCCGGACCGACGAGGTTCGACTTCTCGAGCATCTCGGCGGGCACCGCCGCGGCGGCCTCATCCTTCTTCCCGGACAGGTAGAGATCCTGGATTTCGGCGGCCTCGGCAACGTAGCCGTAGCGCTGGCAGATCGTGTTGTAGAAGTTCTTGTCGCGTGCGCCCATTCCGCCGATGTACAACGCCGAATTGGGGCGAGCCAGGTCGAGGATCCGGGTTTGGCCCTCGCCGGTGTATTCGTCGCCGATGGCCACCATGCCGCCGGCAGAGATCTGCAGCCGCCCGAGATCGGCGTCGCGTTCGGCGGTGCCGGCCTTGAGGTCGTCGCCCCACACCGACTGGAACTTCTCGGGGTCGAAGAAGATCGGCAGCCACCCATCGGCGTACTTCGCCGTGTTCTTCACCGACTGCCCCATCAGGCTCGCCCAGAAGATCGGAATGTTCTCGCGCACCGGATGATTGATCAGCTTGAGCGGCTTGGCGAGGCCTGTCCCTTGGCCCTCCGGCAACGGGATCTTCGTCGTCGGTCCGTCGTAGATGACCTTCTCGCGCCTCCAGGTCATCCGACAGACGTTGATGTAGTCGCGGATGCGTGGCATCGGCTTCTCGTACGGGACGCCGTGGAAGCCTTCGATCACCTGCGGGCCGGACGCGCCGAGCCCGAGAATGAACCGACCCTTCGACACATAGTCGAGGCCTGCTGCGGTCTGCGCCATGCACGTTGCGGTACGAGAGAACACGTTCAGAATCCCCGAGCCGATCTCGATCGTCGAGGTCCTGGCCGCGAGGTAGCCCATCTGTGACACGGCGTCGAAGCTGTACGCCTCCGGCACCCAGACCACGTCGAGGCCGGCCTTCTCCAGTTCGACGACCTTCTCCACGTCTGCGTGGAAGTCGCCCGAGTAGTTGATCATCATCGACAGCTTCATGGCGCCGAACGTTACGTGCGGGTGGGCCTGCGGTTGTAGTCGGGCTGCACGCCGCCGACGCCTCAACCGTTGAGATTGCCTGAACGGAAGCCTTCGAGATCGACCGTGACGTATCGATAACCAGCACCGCGCACCGCCTGGACGATCGCATCGCGGGCAGCGACGACCCTCGACAGGTCGTCGAGGTCGACTTCGATGCGCGCGGTCTCGTCGTAGTGGCGCACTCTCACCTGGCTGAACCCGAGCCGATGGAGCGCAGCTTCGGCCCGATCGACCCGGCCGAGGATCTCGACGGACACTGCGGTGCCATAGGGGATGCGACTCGCCAGGCAGGCAGCGGCCGGCTTGTCCCAGGTACGCAGGCCCATCGCTTTGGACGCCGCACGCACGTCGGCCTTCGTGAAGCCGGCCGTCACCAACGGGAACTCGGCACCTGCTTCGGTCGCCGCGCGCTGACCTGGCCGGTGATCGCCGAGATCGTCGACGTTCACACCGAGGACCACCGCCGCGTCCTCGGCCGAGGCGATCGGGCCGACAACGTCCATCAACTCGGCCTTGCAGTGGTAGCAGCGGTCGGTGTCGTTCAACCGGTACGCGGCGCGTTCCATCTCGGCGGTGGCGACCGGCGTCCAGCGCAACCCCAACTCAGCCGCCAGCGAGCGGCAGTCGTTCTCCTCGTCACCGGCCAGCGAGGGCGACACCGCGGTCACCGCGTGCGCGCCATCGATCCCGAGCTGCTGGTTGGCCACCGCGGCGAGGAATGCCGAGTCGGCGCCACCGCTGAACGCGATCACGACGGTGCGGAGTCGTCGTAGCTCGCGCTCGAGCGTTGCGAGCTTGTCGCTGAGCGTTCGCTCGGAGGGTGCTGTGTCGAACGCAATCGAGTCGGCGACGAGGTCGGGGTGCGCTGGCGGAGCCATCGCTTGCAGTATGACGGGCCGATCCGTCAACCGTCCACCACGGTTCCCGCTGCGAGGTCGGAACGAAGCCGTGCAACGAGCGCGATCAGTTCGTCGATGTACACCTCGCGGGCCAGTTCGGCCAACGGCTCGACGTCGGGATGCGTGCCATCCGAACGAATCGAATCGCCCGCTGCCCGTGTCGCCTCTGCCGCTTCGAGCGTTTCGCGATAGGGAAAGCGCGCGACCTGCGCCATGCGCTGATCCCAATCGACGATCTGAGCGTTGACTGCGTCGAGACGGTCGGGCGCAGTCATCTCGACTCCGGAGAACCTGCCCTGGCCAATCGCTGGAAGGTCGGCGACAAGTACCGGCAGATCCGGACCCACGGCAGCGAGCAACAGATCGAGCTGCGCCTCACGGGCGGCGGCAAAGACCGGATCGGTCGCGATTCGACCCGTCGGATCACCGACGAAACGATGCTCCTGCAATTCGGTCGGCCCCGTCATCACGAACAGGACATCGGGGTCGAACGACTGCAGCAACGGCGGGACCTTCTCGCTCCACGGCGTGCACCCAGACTCGCCGAACCCTGCGTCGGATCCCCCACGGATTGCCTCGACCGTGGCGAACGGGCATCCGTTTGCGCCCGCCCACAGCACTTCGAGCTGCCCGTCGCTCGAGTCGTGGAGCGCACGTGCGAAGTTCAACGACGTCGAGTCACCGATCACGAGCAGGCGCAACGCCGAGTCGACCGTGTCGCTGCCGCGCTCGCGGAGGCGGCGATCAGACACGAGTTCGCTCACTTCGTCGATCATCGTCGCTGCGATGCCGACCACCGTTCGGGCCTCCGGGCGCTCGAGGCCGACACGCGAAAAGTGCCTGAAGAAGGGAGAGATCGGGTGCACCGGGGTGTACCACACGACGTCGACGCCTGCAGCTGTTGCCGCATCGATCGCCGCCTCGATCTCGGCGATCGCCGCCTCGTCGGCAGCGCCGAGGGCGATCAACTCGTCATTGTTGACCGAAGCGACCTTCCGGGCGAGCGCATCGTGGAGTTCAGCACCGTTGGTGACGAGCACCAGCACCTCGACGGGACCAGCAGCGGCAATCGCCGCCCAGCGGTCGACGAGGCGATCGCACCCGGGAATGTCGGTGCTGGACATGGGACAGTCGACTCGCACGTCCTCCACGACGTCGAACTCGCCGGCAGCGGTCAATGCAGCAGCGGTTGCCGGTTCACTTCCGAGTACGGCCACGCGCGCCGGCGCCTCCGTGGCGCTCGTCTCGATGCCCCGAGTTGCGACGCCAGCGGGCGAACTCACCGTCGCGGGAGGCGTCGCAGCGCCGCGACCTGCTCCGGGGCCATCAGCGCTGAGGGCGTCGGAGAAGTCGACGACTTCTTCGTCGCCGAGGGCGAGCAACCGTTCGGTCTCGCTGAGGCTCGACGTGGGCACGACGGCCACTGCGGCCACGATCACCGCTGCGGCGGCCATGACCATCGCCGGAACCATCGCCCGATCGCGTGCGATCACGCTGCCGCGACGCACGGGCTGTTCGATCAGCCGGTACGACCCGACGGTGAGTACGGCGGTCACGAGACAACGCAGCACGAACAACGGCACCTGATCGAGACCCGTACGTTGCCCATCGAGCAGCAAGAAGACCGGCCAGTGGAACAAGTAGATGCCGTAGCTGACCTTCCCGATCGCCACGAGTGGTGCGATTGCGAGCAAGCTCGCCGGAAAACGCCCACCCGCCACCGCGGCGATCAGGACGGCCGAGACCAGCGCCACCAGCACGAGGCCACCGTCGTAGACCCACGACTGTTCGAGCGAGGCCATCACCACGAGCCCGGCGAAGATCGACAACGCTGCGAGCCCCGGCACGATCGGCCGGTTCGTCGTTGCCGCCGGGTTGTTCATGCGGCCCCGGAGCACCTGGGCCAGAGCCACACCGACGAGGAGTTCGGCCGCCCGGGTGTGCGTGCCGTTGTAGACGAGGTCACGATCCGATGTCAGCAACGTTGCAGCGATCGATGCGACCAGCAACGCTCCCGTCGTGGCTGCAAGGGTTCCCCGTCCCCTGCGGAGTGCGACGACCACCACCACCGGCAGCACGAGGTAGATCTGCTCCTCGATCGCCAACGACCAGAAGTGAGCGACCGGGCTCGGCTCACCGAGGAAGATGTCCTGGTAGCTGGTCGTCGAGAACGCGAACCGCCAGTTGGCGACGTTGGCAACGGCTGCGAGCAGGTCGCCAGGCAGCGCGCGCAGCTGCGACGCAGCCCACAGTGGTGACAGCGCGGCGACCAGCAGCAGGCAGGCGTAGGCGGCGGGCAGCAACCGGCGAACGCGGCGCCCGTAGAACCGCCTGAACGACAGCTCACCGGTCGCCTGGTGTTCCTCGATCAACAACGACGTGATCAGGAATCCCGACAGGGTGAAGAACAGCGAGACTCCGAGAAAGCCGCCGGGCGCGAACGAGAATTCTGCATGGAACAGCAGGACCGCGATCACCGCCACCGCACGCAGCCCGTCGAGGCCCGCAACGTACTTCACGGTCGGCAAGGTACCTCCGAGGTGGACCGACCCACACGCGGGTCCGGTCGTTGGGCACGTGCGGGTTCGCTGTCATCCCCTACGTGCGCGACAATGGCGACCCGATGAGTATGCCGACGTGGTGGAACCAGCGGCGCTTTGGCATCTTCATACATTCGAATCTGGCGACCGTGCCCGCGTGGTCGCCGATCGGTGAGTATTCCGACTGGTACCGAAGCCACCTCGGCGAGGACGTCGCCGACGTGATGTTGCACCCTCGGCCGATGGTCGAGGTCCTCGCGCATCACCGAGACCGTTGGGGACACATCGAGCACTTCGACGAGTTTCTTCCCCTGCTCACCTTCGACCGGTTCGACGCGGAGGACTGGGCACAGCTCGTCGCTGATGCCGGGGCGGGCTACAGCGTGTTGGTCAGCAAGCATCACGATGGCTGGTCGTGGTGGGATGCGCCGAACACCGAGCGCACCATGTTGCACGGCGGTCCGCGACGCAACGTCCTCGCGGAGTACGTCGCAGCATGCGAGCGCAACGACATCGTGTTCGGCGCCTACTACTCCCTGCTCGACTGGGGCGACCCACGGTTCCCCGACGCGGCGTATGTCGACGAGGTGCTGCACCCGCACGTCATCGACCTCGTCGAGCGCTACGGGACGAGCGTGTTGTGGGGAGACGGGCAGTGGGGTCATGGCCCCGAGGTGTGGCGTACTCGGGAACTCCTCGAACGGATCCGGGCGATCGATCCTGACATCGTGATCAACGACCGATGGTGGGCCGAGATCGACGACGTGCCGATTGGAGGCCCCGAACTGGTGCGGACGTTCGAGTACGAGGTGCCCGACGAGATCACGACCGGTCCGTGGGAGCTGTGCCGTGGCATCGGGGCGAGCTTCTGTCACAACAGAGCCGAGCGAGCCGAGCACCACCTGTCCGGCTTCGACATCGTTGCGCTGCTCACCGACGTCGTCGCCAAGGGAGGCCATCTGCTCTTGAACATCGGTCCGGCCGCCGACGGCACCATCCCCGAGTTGCAGCGCGCTCCGCTCGAAGACGCCGGACGTTGGATCAGAGCCCACCAGCGGGTGATCGACGAGTCGTCTCCCTGGGACACCTGGGGTGATTCCGACGTCCGGTACCTGTGCGTCGATGGCCAACTCCACGCAGTCGATCTGTACGGCCGAGGGCGTTTCGCTGCGATCACTCCCGACCGTTATCGAGTGACCGCCGCGGAGCGTGACGGGGCGCCGGTCGGCTTCCGGCAGCGCGACGACGGGCTGCACGTCGACAGCGGGCGGTCAGCGCTCGAACGACGCGTGCGTGGTGGGCTGGTCGATGACATCTCGGTGTACCGCCTGACACTGGCTGCGGTGGAACGACCGATCGAACTCTTCGAGCCACAGCCTCGTCAGCCGATCGATCTCGCCCCGCTCGTGCGTGACGCTCGTCCCGGCGACATCGTGCAGCTCGGTGAGGGCACGTACCTCGGCCCGCTCACGGTTCCGGCGGGCGTGATCGTGCGCGGCCTCGGTGCCGGCCGCACCACCATCGACGGCAGCGGTTCCACGGCCGTGGTACTCGAGCGCAATGCCCGCCTCGAACACCTCCGGGTGGGCGGCGGGCCGGCTCGCATCGCTTGGCTTCCGTGCCCGACAGTCGAGGCCCGCGGGCCCTACGTCACCCTGCTCGGTTGCCGCGTCGACGGTCACGTGATCGTCCACGCCGACGATGTGATCATCCGTGCGACCACCGCCGAGGGCGTGGTGGCCGAGGGCGCCGATCGTCTCACGGTGTCACGCAGCCAGTTCCGGGGGATGCGCTGGGATGTCGGCGTGCACCTGGTCGGCGGGTCCGGCCACGAGGTCGACTCCTGTGAGTTCCGTGACCATCTGTGCGGGATTCGAGCGAGCGACACGACCGGAACCATTGTGCGCGGCAACAACATCGTCGGCCGGTGGTGGGGCATCCATCTCGAACAGACCGAAGGTGCGCACGTCTACGGCAACTTCGTCGACCACACCATGCGCGGTATCGACATCGACGGCGGCACCCAGGCCGTGATCGACGGCAACGCGATCTGCGACGGCGACAGCGGATGCATCGTCGAATGGGGGGCGTCGGACTGTCAGGTCAGCGGCAACCGGTGGGAGCGCTGCCGCATCGGCATTCTCTCGTGGGAGGTCACCGCCCTGCACGCCCACGACAACGAGGCAATCGACCTCCACGAGCCCGACGCCGCCCACGCCACCGGCCCATAGGTGACGTCCGGGGTCGGACTTCGGACGTGGCACTCAGGCGGACTGGCTGCGACGCTTGGCTTCGCGGGCTCGGTTGGTGGGGTCGAGGTCGGCCTTGCGAAGCCGGATGTTCTGCGGGGTCACCTCGACGCACTCGTCGTCGGCGATGAACTCGAGGGCGCCTTCCAGCGACAAGACCTTGTGCGGGGTGAGCTTGACCGTCTCGTCGGCCGACGCGGCTCGAACGTTGGTCATCTTCTTCTCACGGCAGATGTTGACGTCCATGTCGCCGGCGCGCGAGTTCTCACCGACGATCATGCCGCAGTACACCTCGGTTCCGGGGCCGACCATCATCGCCGCACGGTCCTGGAGATTCATCATTGCGTAGGTCGTTGCCGGCCCGATGCGGTCGGCGACGAGGACGCCGGACTGGCGGGAACGGATCTCTCCGGCCCACGGCTCGTAGCCCTCGAACGTGTGGCTGATCACGCCGGTCCCGCGGGTCTCGGTGAGGAACTCGGTACGGAATCCGATGAGGCCTCGAGCGGGCACGAGGTAGTCGAGGCGAACCCAGCCCGTGCCGCCCATGTTCTGCATCCGGCCCTTGCGGGTGGCGAGCAGCTGGGTGACCGCGCCGAGGTGTTCGTTGGGGACGTCGATCGTGACGCGCTCGACCGGCTCGTGGACCTTGCCGTCGACCTCGTGCGTGAGTACCACCGGCTTGCCGACCGTGAGCTCGAATCCCTCTCGGCGCATCTGCTCGACCAGGATCGCCAACTGGAGTTCGCCGCGGGCCTGGACTTCCCAGGCGTCGGGTCGCTCGGTGGGCAGCACCCGGATCGACACGTTGCCGACCAGCTCGGCATCGAGGCGGTTCTTCACCAGACGGGCAGTGAGCTTCTTGCCCTCGCGCCCTGCGAGCGGCGACGTGTTGATCCCGATCGTCATCGACAGTGCAGGCTCGTCGACGGTGATCACAGGCAGCGGAATCGGCGTCTCGGGGTCGGCGAGCGTCTCACCGATGTAGATGTCCTCGATGCCCGCAACCGCGACGAGATCGCCCTGGCGGGCGGAGTCGACCGGCACGCGGGTGAGGTGTTCGGTGAGGAAGAGTTCGGCGATCTTGGCGCGAGCGACGGTGCCGTCGCGCTTGCACCACGCAACCGACTGCCCCTTCTTGATCTCGCCTTCCATGACGCGCAGGAGTGCGAGACGGCCGAGGTACGGCGAGGCGTCGAGGTTGGTGACCCAGGCTTGCAGCGGCAAGCCCTCGTGGTAGGTCGGCGACGGGATGTGATCGAGCAGGACCTCGACGAGTTCGGCAAGGTTCTTGTCGCCCTTGCCCTCGACGATCAGCCGTTCAGCCTCGTCGACGTCGAGCGTGGCCCAGCCGTCGCGGCCCGAGCAGTACACGATCGGGAACTCGACCTGGTGCTCTTTGGCATCGAGATCGAAGAAGAGCTCGTAGACCTCGTCGATGACCTCCGCCGTGCGAGCGTCGGGCCGGTCGACCTTGTTGATCACGAGGATCACGGGCAGGTTGCGCGCCAGCGCCTTGCGCAGGACGAACCTGGTCTGCGGCAGCGGACCCTCTGCGGCATCGACCAGGAGCACGATGCCGTCGACCATGGTGAGCGCACGCTCGACCTCGCCACCGAAGTCGGCGTGCCCGGGGGTGTCGACGATGTTCAGCGTGATGTCGTCGCCGTGACGCGGATCGTGCCAGACGAGTGAGGTGTTCTTGGCGAGAATCGTGATGCCCTTCTCGCGTTCGAGATCGCCCGAGTCCATGACTCGCTCGACGACTTCCTCGTTCGAGCGGAACGCACCGGACTGGTGCAGCATGGCGTCGACGAGAGTGGTCTTGCCGTGGTCGACGTGAGCAACGATCGCGAGGTTGCGGATGTCGGTGCGACGACGCACGTTTGCCGGGTCGGCAGCGTCGTGGTCGACGCCCGTCGGGTCGTCGAGAAGGGTCTGGTCGTGGGGGGACACGACAAACCACGCTATCGCCGGTTCACGAACGAACGATCGCCACCGGACCGCGCCCTCTCGCTTGCGTTTGTACCCCTAGGGGTATAGTTGCGGGATGCGCTCGTTGCTCGCTTCGCCATTGGGCTTCCTGATCGGGCTCTCGCTCGGCGCACTCGGCGGTGGCGGGTCGATCCTCGCCGTGCCCGCACTCGTGTACGCGGCCGGCCAGGATCCGAAGGCGGCCACGACGACGTCGCTCGTGCTCGTCACCATCACGGCGCTGGTCGGCATCATCCCGCACTGGCGTGCCGGACACGTCCGCTTGGCAGCGGGCACCGTGTTCGGACTGGCGGGCATCGGTGGATCGCTGGTGGGATCGGCATGGAACGAAGCGGTCGACGCCGACGTGCTCCTGCTCGCGTTCTCCGTGTTGATGCTGGTGGCCGCGTACGCAATGTGGCAGCGCTTGCGGAAACAGGCAGCCGCCGCCGGAGCGCCAGCAGCTCGGTCGGTGGGCGCGGCGGCCGCATCTCCGGAGCGCCTCAGTAC
This sequence comes from Ilumatobacteraceae bacterium, assembly GCA_035527095.1. Classification (GTDB taxonomy): domain Bacteria; phylum Actinomycetota; class Acidimicrobiia; order Acidimicrobiales; family Ilumatobacteraceae; genus Sva-07. Next base: position 21,140 of record DATLBC010000114.1, read on the forward strand.
CGATCCGGATGGCACCTCGGCGATCCGCCTCGATCTGGCGACCGCCGTGAAGGTCGTGATCGCCGGGTCGTTCATCGGACTGCTCACCGGCTTCTTCGGCGTCGGCGGAGGCTTCGTCATCGTGCCGGCGCTCGTGCTCGCCCTGGGGTTCTCGATGCCCGATGCCGTCGGGACGTCGCTGATCGTGATCGCCGTCAACTCGACCGTAGCCCTCACCACACGGCTGCCTTCGGGTTCGATCGAGTGGGGAACGGTGATCCCATTCACCGTCGCCAGCCTGATCGGGGTGTTCGTCGGCAGCCGACTCGCCAGCACTCGCGATCCGAGTTTCCTGCAGCGGTGGTTCGTGATCCTGCTGGTGGTCGTGGCCCTCTACACCGCAACCAGCTCGCTGATCGCCCTGTTCTGACCGGTCGGCGGTGCCCGTCAACCTGCCCGTCATCGATGCCGGTCATCGGTGGTAGTACTGCTTCGACCAGACCGCCAGCGGATCCTCGCCTCGATCGACGATCGGCATCCGCCAGGTCGAGACGTCGGCGTCGGCAAGCACGAGGCGGAACAGCGCCCGTGGCTCCTCGGTCGTGTCCGCGAGATACGCATCCGCGAATCGTTCAGGGGTGTAGCGGCATGCAATCGAGCGGTACATCTCACGCCACTCGTCGTCCTCGCCCAACTCGTGGACCAGCTCGGCCCGACCCCGTGCGATCACCTTTCGCATCGGATGCACCGACTCGTCGATCGTGGCACACACGGCCGGATTCACCCGCAGGTCTGCGAGCCACGCCGACCGCGCACGCGGCGTGAACCAGATCGAGCCGTCGCTCTCGATGAACCAGATCGGCACGACCCGCGGGAGTCCGTCGACGCCGATCGTGCCCAGCCTCAGAAGATGACCCGGCTCGTCGAGGAAGGTGTTGAGTTCGTCGCCCGTCAACCCGGGCATGACATCAGCCGACGCGCCGTTCGTGGCCGACCCAGAACGGTTCGCGCAGGTCCTTCTTGAGGATCTTCCCGCTCGGATTGCGCGGCAGGACATCGGTCCAGTCGACGCTGGTCGGACACTTGTAGGTGGCGAGACGTTCCTTGGCGTAAGCAATGATCTCGCCCTCGGTCACCTCCGAGTCGGGCGCCTTCACCACGATCGCCTTACCGGTCTCGCCCCATTTCTCATGTGGTACGCCGATCACGGCGACGTCGGCGATTCCCGGGTGCCCCATCAGGACGTTCTCGACCTCGGCCGGATAGACGTTCTCACCGCCGGACACGATCATGTCCTTGACGCGGTCGTGGATGTAGACGTAGCCGTCGGCGTCGACGTAGCCGGCATCACCGGTCTTGAACCAGCCGTCCTCGGTGATCGCCTCGGCGGTCGCCTCCGGCATGTTCCAGTACCCCTTCATCACCTGCGGACCCCGCACCCAGATCTCGCCCACGGCACCGACCTCGCAATCGGCCTCGTCGTCGCCGACGATGCGCAACTCGACGCCAGGACCCGGCACGCCACACGACCGGAGCCGATGCTTGTTCGGGCTGTCCGGGTGATGATCCTCGGGCGGGAGGTTGACGACACCGCCAGTGGTCTCGGTCAGCCCGTATGCCTGCCAGAACTTGCACGGCTTGAACAACTCGACACACTTGGACAGCACGTCCTCGCTGATCGGTGAGGCGCCGTAGACCATCACCTTCAGACTCGAGAAGTCCGCCTCCTCGACGCCGGGAACGAGCAGGACGAACTGCAACGCAACCGGCACGAGCAGCGCATGGGTGATCCGATGCTCGGCGATGGTCGACACGAGTGCCACGGGGTCCAGGTCACGGAAGATGATCGACGTACAGCCCTCGTACATGCCGGCGACCGCCCACCCGCCGCCGGCGACGTGGAACAACGGCATCGCGACGAGGTTCACCGAGTCGGGGGTGAGTTCCCACAACTCCTTCGCCATCGGCAGCAGGCTGAAGAAGTTGGCGTTGGTGAGCATGACGCCCTTGGGGCGGCCGGTCGTCCCCGACGAGTAGAGCTGGAACGCGACGTCGTCGAGCTTCGAGTCGGTGCCCGGATCGATCGGATCGAACGTGGTGATCCACTCCTCGTAGTCACGGAATCGCTCGTGCCCACCGATGACGAGCACCGTGGTGACGTGGGTGAGATTGTCGGCGATCGCATCGAGAATGGGCACGAAGTCGGGCCCGACGACGAGCACCTTGGCCTCGGTGTCGTTGACGATGAACTCGACCTCGGGGGCGGCCAGGCGCCAGTTGACGTCGACGCAGACCGCGTTGATCATCGCCGCACCGAACATCACCTCGAAGTGTTCGAGACCGTTCTTGTCGAGGAAGGCGACCCGCTCCTGCTCACCGACCCCGGCTGCGAGGAGGCCCTGTGCGGCTTGCGCCGATCGACCCCGCAGCTCCGACCAACTCATCGATCGGTCGCCGAGGATCAGCGCGGTCTTGTCGCCCTGCGCCTCGCCGTGCACTCGGATGACCCCTGCCAGATTCGTGATGTCCCCCATGACGACGCAACCTAGTGCAGCCCGGCGACGAGGGAAACCGCCCGTCAGCGACGTCGGTAGCCGAGCCGGAACGACTGCACGGCGCGGGCGAAGATGTTCGCTTCGACGACCGGTTCCTCGACGATGCGGAGGTCGGTGATCCGCGCGCTGAGCTGACCGAACACGGCGGCGAGCGACGCCCGGGCGACGTGGGTGCCGATGCACAAGTGAGTACCGAAACCGAACGCGACGTGCGGGTTCGGGTTCCGGCGGATGTCGAACGAGAACGGGTCGATGAACACCGACTCGTCGTGGTTGGCCGACGGGTACAGCAGGATGATCCGGTCGCCACGCTCGACTGGTTGATCGCCGATCCGATCGTCGCTGGCCGCGCGGCGGAAGAAGTTGTTGAGCGGCGTGACCCACCGCAACACCTCCTCGACGGCCCCGGGCAGGAGGTCGGGATCGGCGCCGATGGCATCCCACTGCTCGGGGTGCTGGGCGAATGCATGGAGGCCGTGGCTGATGGCGGTGCGTGTGGTCTCGGCCCCCCCGGCGATGAAGAGCCCGACCTCGTGCACGATGGTCGCAGGGGGCAGCGGCTGCCCATCGATCGTCGAGTGGAGCCACACGCTGATCAGGTCGTCGCCGGGCTCCTCAAGCTTCATCGGCGCGATCTCGCTGAGCACCCCGACGAACTCCATGTTCGCGGCGAAGAAGTCACGGAAGACCTCGCCGTCGCGATCGCGCATGTCGGTGCGCATCAGGCGCTCCGACCACGACGTGATCTGCGGCCAGATCTCCTCGGGGAACCCGAGGATCCGAGCGGTGAACCGAGCCGGCAGCTGGCCCGCAAGCGCTTCGATCACGTCCATCTCGTCGCCGGCGGCGAGTGCGTCGTCGATCAGTTCGGTCACCAACGTGGCGATCTCGGCTTGGCGCTGAGCGACCGACTTGCCGGTCAGCTTCGGCTGGACGAGCATCCGCTGTTGGCGGTGGCGCGGGTCGTCCTGGGCGATCATGTTGATCTCTTCGGGCGACCACAGCGCCCGATACCCCTGGCCCGACAAGAACACCGTCGAACGCCGCTCGACGTCCATCAGATCGGCGTGGCGAGTGACCGCCCACAGCCCGTTGCGGTCATCGTGGTACACGGGCTCGTTGGCCCGCATCCACGCCCACACCTCATGCGGGTTGCGCTGGTACAGCGCCGGATCCAGCAAGTCGACGATGAGCCGATCGGACTCGACAGCAGTCATCGGTTCATCGTCGCAGATCGGCACCGTCGTTCCCCGAACCCGGGTTCGGGGGGCCAGGATCGGTCAGCGGCGGCGGTTGCCGAAGGAGTTCCAGTGGGTGACGGCGCTGGCGGGTTTGCGGGGAGCGACACCGAAGTTGCCGGCAGGGCGCCCCATCGGGATGCACGCGGCAATCTCGAAGCGCGCACTCCCATCGTCGTGCGTCGGCACGCCCAGCGCCTCGAGGGTGTCGGCTGAGTGGATACGTATGACGGTCGTCAGCGAGGTCCCGATTCCCAGGGCGCGCGCTGCCACGCAGAAGTTCTGGACGGCCGGGTACACGCTGGCGTCGAGGCGGCCGATGTCCATCGGGCCCTCGTCGTCGGCCGGGGTCCATGGAATGATCGGCTGCAGGAAGAACACGATCGCCGGCGCCTCCTGCACGTGGTCGGCCAGATGGCGACTCGCCGCTCGCGTCTTACGCCACGACTCCGCCTGTGCCTCGTCGCGGAATGACGACGCGTCGGGCAGTGACTTCTCGTACCGGTCGAACGACGAGCGGTAGAGCCGGGCGATCTCGGCCTTCTTCTCGGGTTCGGTGACCACGACGTACGACTGCGGCTGCACGTTGCCACCGCTCGGGGCCTGTTGCGCTGCGCGTAGACAGATCGCGATCTCCTCGTCGGTGACCGGATCGTCGGTGAACCGCCGGATCGCTCGAGTGGTCATGAGCGCCTCGATCGCATCGATCGTCGGCAGGGTCACATCAGTGGCATCGTCGGTCATCGTCCCTCGAATCTCGGTGTGCGCTTGTCGACGAAGGCGGCGACCGCCTCCGCGTGATCGGCGGAATGGAAGCAGCTCATCTCGAGCGCCATCGACACATCGAAGCTCGTCAGCAGCGCCTGCTTGATCTGGGCGTTGACGGCGATCTTCGTGCCTTGCACGGCGAGTGGGGGCTGCGCGGCCAGCCGTTCGGCCCACCGCCGAGCGACAGCCGACACGTCACCGGCCGGACACACGTCGGACGCGACCCCCATCGCCAGAGCGACCGCGGCGGTGAGCGGCTCGCCCAGCATGAGATGACGCTTTGCGGCGAGCGGCCCCAGCAGCAGCGGCCAGATCGCCGCGCCGCCGTCACCGGCGACGAGTCCGACCTGCACGTGCGGGTCGATGATCGTTGCGGTGTCCGCCATCACGATCACGTCGCACAGCAGGGCCACCGATGCGCCGAGCCCAACTGCCGGACCGTTGAGCGCACACACGATCGGCACCTCGACGTCGAGCAGATTCCAGATCAGCTGCTTGCCCTCACGGCGGAGTACATGCAGCCGATCGGGGTGACGCAACTCGGGGAACCATGCCATGTCGCCGCCGGCGGAGAACGCCCGGCCTGCGCCGGTGAGCACGATCGCGCGGGCCTCGCGCTCGGCGGCGAGTTGACGGAACAACTCCCACAGGTCGTGATGCAGTTGTTCGTCGACCGCGTTCATCTCAGATGCCGGGTGGTCGATCGTGACGATCAGCAGGTCGCCGTCGCGCTCGGTGCGGATCGCCTCCATCAGAACATCCCCATCAGAACATCCCCATCAGAACATCGAGGTGTCGACGTCGATGCCCAGCAGGAGCTTGCCGATCGTCTCGTTGAGCTTCGGAGCAGTCTGGATGTGCTGGGTGACGACATGCGCATCGCGCAGGCATCGTCCGAGCACGTTGGTGTCGTACACCGCAGTGCCCCCGGCGAGCGTGAATGCCACGTCGGCGACTTCGGCGCCGACAGTCGCCGCATGGGTCGCCGCCAGTCGAATCCCGGTACGGGCCGCGACGGTGACCTCGTCGCCGACGACCGCAACGTCCCATGCCGACTGCAACTCAGCGATCAGGAACGCTCGAGCCGCGCGCAACTTGGCCTCGGCTCGGGCCAGTTCCACCTGGGTGAATCCGCTCTGTGCGAGCGTCTTGGACGAGTACTGCGGCTTCTTGCCCTGAGCGATGTCGACGAGCTCATCGAGCGCCCGACGAGCGACGCCGAGCCCAACCGCAGACACCCCAGCGGCGAGCAACGTGAAGTTCGGGAACTGCGACAGCGGCGTGCGCACGACCGGACGGGTCACGCCCGGCTGGATGGTCCGCGCGGCGGGCACGAACACCTCGTCGACCGAGTAGTCGAGCGAGCCCGACCCACGCATCCCCGTGGTGTACCAGGTGTCGTGGAAGGTCACCGACGACTGCGGGAACCAGCACAGCCGGAACGTGCCGTCGTCACACAGCGCTCCGCCGAGCACCCACTGGCAGTGCTGCGTGCCACTCCCCCATGCCCAGCGACCCGACACCGAGAACCCGTCGACGCCATCGACCGTGGCCGCCTCACCTTTGCCGTTCGGAGCGAAGACCCCACCGGTGATCGAGGTGTGGTCGCCATAGATCTCCTCTGCCGACGCACTGGGAAGCAGCGAGGCCATCGACGATGTGGTCGACGCGATCATCGTGCACCAGCCTGCTGCACCGTCGCCGTGTGCGACTGCTTCGATCGATTCGACGAGTGTGATCGGATCGACCTCGGGCCCGCCGTACGCCCCAGGCACGCACAGTCGCAGCAGTTGTGCGTCACGGAGCGCCTTGACGGTAGCGAGCGGCAACCGGCGGATTCGTTCACCGTCGTCGGCGTTCGCCTCGATCAACTCGGCGAGGTCGCGGGCGGCGTCGACGATCGCTGCAGTCATGGCGACGACTGTAGGTCGACGCTGCAACCACGATGGGATCCTGCAGGTCGCATCGCGACGCAATGGCGGTCTGGTCCTGGTCTCGGATCGGACACGATCTGATCGGTCATCGAGGAATTCTGACCTGGGGCCACGGTCTGCGTGCACGCGTTCCCGCCAGGGTCTACGGTCAACGGTATGCAGTTCGGCTTCGTGGTCCCGTGGGGCGACGCCGAGGATGTCGGCGATCTCGCCGCAGCGGCCGAGGACGCCGGCTGGCACGGGCTGTTCGTGTGGGAGCCGGTCTGGGGTGTCGACGCATGGATTTCTCTCGGCCTCGCCGCCGTGCGCACCTCCAAGATCCGCCTCGGCACGTTGTTGACGCCGCCCTCGCGGCGACGCCCGTGGGAACTCGCCAGCCAGGTGGCGACCGTCGACCGGCTCTCCGCTGGACGGGTCACGCTGTCGGTCGGCCTCGGTGCACTCGATTCGGGGTTCGAGGCCTTCGGCGAGGAGTGCGACCGTTCCACTCGTGCAGAGCTGATGGACGAAACGCTCGACATCATCTGCGGACTGTGGGGCGGCCAGCCATTCGCGTACAACGGCGCTCATTACACGATTTCGCCGACCGAGTTCCCGACGATCGGCCACACGGTCCAGCAGCCACGGGTACCGATCTGGTGCGTCGGCGCCCTCGGCCGGACGAAGTCGATGGCCCGAGCGCTGGGGTGGGACGGCGTCATCCCGCAGGTGCTCGACGCCGATGGTGGGGCTCGCCAACCGCACCTCGACGAGGTGGCCTCTCTCCGGGCGCAACTCGATGCGGAGCGGTCCGGGGACCACGTCGACATCATCGTCGAGGGAACGATGTCCCAGCACTCGGCCGCCGCCTACTCCGATGCGGGCGCCACGTGGTGGATCGAGTCGATGTGGGAAGCGATGTCGGAACACTCACCCGTCACCGCTGCCTACGACCGGCTGATCCAGGGCCCGCCCTCCTGAGCCACATCGCTGGTTCCCGGAGGCCCGGGCTCGGGGGACTTGGGCTACGTTCATCGGCGTGACGACGACCAACGCCGGCTGGAACTTCGCGGACCTGTGGGAGACGGTGTCCGAACAGATCCCCGACTCGCTCGCCCAGCAGCAGGGCGAGCGCACTCACTCGTGGGCCGAGTTCAACCGGCGGGCGAACGGTGTTGCCGCAGCGATGTTGCGGCCCGATTCGTCGGAGCAGGACAAGGTCGCCCAGTACCTCTACAACAGTCCCGAATACCTCGAATCGGTCTTCGCCGCGTTCAAGGCCGGCTTCGCAGTGGTCAACACCAACTACCGGTATGCCGCCGACGAACTCGTCTACCTGTGGGACAACGCCGACGCCACCGCCGTCGTCTTCCACGGCACGTTCGCCGAACAGTGCGACGCGATCCGCGAACGTGTGCCGAAGGTGACGACCTGGCTGTGGGTCGACGACGCCAGCGGCCCCTGCCCGGCGTGGGCCACACCGTACGAAGCAGCCGCTGTCGCCGGAACCGACGAGAACGTCAGTGGTCCGTGGGGACGCAGCGGCGACCACCTCCTCCTGCTCTACACCGGCGGCACCACCGGCATGCCCAAGGGTGTGATGTGGCGCCAGGACGACCTCTTCGGCGTACTCGACGCGAACAACAAGAAGCGGATGCCGCCCGAACAGGACCTCGACGCCGTCGCAGCACGGATCGTGAAGGCCGGGCCGCGCAACATGCCGGCTGCACCGCTGATGCACGGCACCGGGCTGTTCAACGCACTCAGCAATCTGATGGTCGGCGGCTCGATCACCACGATGGAGGGCCGACACTTCAGCGCCGAGGAGTTCCTCGACACCGTGCAGCGTTACGGGATCAACTCCACCTCGATCGTCGGTGACGCATTCGCCAAGCCGATCCTGAAGGCGCTCGACGCCGAGCCCGATCGTTGGGACATCTCCACGCTCCGCGTGATCGTGTCGTCAGGCGTGATGTGGTCCAAGGAGACCAAAGCGGGTCTGCTCGGCCACAACCCCCGACTGATCATGATCGACTCGCTGGGGTCGAGCGAGGCAATCGGTATGGCGAGCAACACCACGACGGCGGAGTCGAGTGGGGAGACCGCGAAGTTCGAGCTCGGCCCGACCACTCGGGTCATCACGGACGAGGGACGAGACGTCGTTCCCGGGTCGGGCGAACTCGGCCGCGTGGCCCTGCCGGGCCGCACCCCGATCGGCTACTACAAAGACGAAGCGAAGTCGGCCCAGACGTTCGTGGTGATCGATGGAAGCCGCTACTCGATCCCCGGGGACTACGCCACCATCGACGCCGACGGCACGGTCACGCTGCTCGGACGCGGCAGCCAGTGCATCAACACCGGTGGCGAGAAGGTGTATCCCGAGGAGGTCGAGGAGTGCCTCAAGCTGCACCCGAGCGTCGCCGACGTCGCAGTGGTCGGCGTACCCGACGACAAGTGGGGCGAAGCGATCACGGCACTCGTGGAACCGCACGCCGGCGACACCGTCGACGCGCCGGATCTGATCGCCCACGTCAAGTCGAGACTCGCTGCGTACAAGGCACCCAAACGGGTGATCGCCGTCACCTCGATCGGTCGGGCCGCCAACGGCAAACTCGACTACAAGAAGCTGCGGTCCGACGCCATCGACGCGCCAGCTGTCTAACCTGTTCGGAGTGACGGGGACCACGACCACGGCGGACTTCGACTGGCGGCAGCACGGCGCCGTGCTGTTCGACCTCGACGGGGTGATCACGCCCACGGCCGAAATCCACGAGCACGCGTGGGGTGAGCTGTTCGCCGACTTCGATTACACCGAAGCCGACTATCTCCGCTACATCGACGGAAAGCCCCGCTACGACGGGGTCCGCTCGTTCCTCGCCTCTCGAAACGTCACCCTGCCCGACGGCGATCCCGACGACGCCCCCGGCACCGACACGGTCTGCGCGCTGGGCAACCGAAAGAACCACCTGTTCAACACGATCCTCGAACGTGACGGCATCGCTCCGTACCCGGGTTCGCTCGCCACGATCGACCTGCTCGACGATGCCGGCATTCCATCAGCGATCGTGTCGTCGTCGAAGAACGCCCGCAGCGTGCTCGAGGCAGCGGGACTCGGCGACCGATTCGACGTGGTCGTCGACGGCGCGGTCGCCGCGGACGAGCACATCGCGGGGAAGCCGGCGCCGGACATGTATCTCGAGGCCGCGAAGCGAGTCGGGGTCGCGCCCGCCCGGGCCGTCGTGGTCGAAGATGCCGTCTCCGGTGTGACCGCGGGCTCGGCCGGTGGCTTCGCCGTGGTGATCGGCGTCGACCGAGGCGCCGGCGCCGACACCCTGCTGGACCACGGCGCGACGTTCGTCGTCGACGATCTCGCCGACCTGCTTCACGTGCACCGAACCAGGACATCCGACTCGTGAACCGGCTGCCCCCTCCGCTCGGGTTGCCGGCCCACCGATTCCCCGTCGAGCCGTGGCGGCTCATCGAGCGCTCGTACTCCAACGACGACCTCGGAGTGACCGAGACGCTGTTCGCACTCGGCAACGGCTATCTCGGGATGCGCGCGAATCCGGAGGAGGGCCGCGAGGCCCACAGCCACGGCACGTACCTCAACGGTTTCCACGAGACGTGGCCGATCCTGCACGCCGAGGACGCATTCGGTTTCGCCAAGACGGGCCAGACCATCGTCAACGTGCCCGACGCCAAGCTGCTCAAGTTGTACGTCGACGACGAGCCATTGCTGCTCCCGACCGCCGACCTCGACAGTTACGAGCGTTCGGTCGACTTCCGCAACGGCGCGCTCACTCGCGACATGATCTGGCGCACACCGGCGGGCAAGCGGGTTCGAGTCTCCTCCCAGCGAATGGTCAGCTTCGTGCATCGCCACCTCGCCGTGCTGACCTTCGAGATCACCCTTCTCGACGCCGCCGCGCCGGTGGTGGTGTCCTCACAGCTCCTCAACCGCCAGGACGGCGAGGACGAGTACCACGTCACGGACGCCGCGCTCGGAGAAGGCAAAGACCCGCGCCGGTCACGCAAGTTCAACCACCGAGTACTGCAGCCGCAGCTCCAGCGCGAGGACGGCAACGAGATCGTGCTCGGCTATCGCTGCGCGAACAGCAAGATGACCCTGGCCTGCGGCACACGTCACCACATCGACACCTCGTGCCAGGTCGACGTCACCACCCATGTCAGTCCCGACCTCGCCAAGACCGTGTTCACCGTGCGGGCCACACCGGGCGACCCGATCAAGATCTCCAAGCTCGTGTCGTACCACTCCTCCAACGGGGTGCCGGCCGAGGAGCTCGCCGACCGTTGCTCGCGGACGCTCGAGCGCGCCGAGTCGGACGGTGTCGAACAGATCGTGCTCGAGCAGCGCCGGTGGCTCGACGGGTTCTGGGAGCGCTCCGACATCGAGCTGCGAGGCGACGACCGGGCCCAGCAGGCGCTGCGATGGAACCTGTTCCAGCTGGCCCAGGCATCGGCGCGTACGCAGGAGCAGGGAATCGCCGCAAAGGGAGTCACCGGAGGCGGCTACGACGGCCACTACTTCTGGGACACCGAGGTGTACGTCGCGCCGTTCCTCGCGTACACGATGCCGGAGGCAGCCCGCAAGGTCGTGCGGTTCCGCTGGCAGATGCTCAACGCTGCTCGCAAACGGGCTCGAGAGATGAGCCAGGTCGGCGCGCTCTACCCGTGGCGAACGATCAACGGCGAAGAGGCCTCTGGCTACTACGCGGCCGGCACCGCCCAGTACCACATCAATGCTGCAGTGGTGTTGGCGTTGCGCCGGTATCTCGAGGCATCGGGCGACATCGAGTTCCTGTCGCACGAGGGTGCGGAAATCCTCGTCGAAACGGCTCGGCTCTGGCTCGATCTCGGCTTCTACTCGCAGAACGGATCGCGCTCGTTCCACATCCACCGCGTCACGGGTCCCGACGAGTACACGACCGTCGTCAACGACAACTTCTACACGAACGTGATGGCGAGGTTCAATCTTCGTTACGCGGCGCGAACGGTTCGGTTCCTGTCGCAATGGAACCCCGAAGCCTTCGAGGCACTCACCCGCGCAACCGCCCTCGACCTGCAGGAACTCGACGATTGGGACGCCGCCGCCGACTGCATGTTCGTCCCGTTCGACAACGACCTCGGCATCAATCCACAGGACTCCGAGTTCCTCGAGCTCGAGCCCTGGGACTGGGAGACCACCCCGCCAGAGAGCTTCCCGTTGCTGCTGCACTACCACCCGCTGGTCATCTATCGCCACCAGGTGTTGAAGCAGGCCGACGTGGTGCTCGCGATGTTCCTCCGATCCGAACGATTCCCGGTCGAACAGAAGCGCCGGAACTTCGACTTCTACGATCCGATCACCACAGGTGACTCGTCGCTGTCGTCATGCGTGCAAGCCGTCGTCGCCGCCGAGGTCGGCTACGACGATCTCGCACTCGACTACTTCACCCGAGCGCTCTACCTCGACCTGTCCGACTCGCACGGCAACACTGCGGAAGGTGTGCACGTGGCGAACGCGGGCGGTGTGTGGGCCGGCGTCGTGCACGGATTCGCCGGCATGGTCGAGCAGGGCAACCACATCGAGTTCACGCCAAGGCTGCCGAACGGCTGGGAAGGCGTCAGCTTCCGCCTGTGCCGTCACGGCTCGAACCTGCGTGTCGATGTCGACCCGGACGGACTGACGCTGACGGTATTGACCGGTGGCGGTGTGCCGGTGCGCGTCGATGACGACGTTGTGCTGGTGACCTCGGACGAGCCGTTGCGTATCAACCGCTGAGCGAGGCCGCTCCGACGACCAGGCAGGTGAGGAGACGAACGCTGTTGCTACCGCCGTCTCGCGCCTGCGCCTCCGACCACCAGCTGCGATGAGCCAAACCGCCGTATCCGGTCACCTCGCTCATCACACGCCTCCGACCACCAGCTGCGATGAGCCAAACCGCCGTATCCGGTCGCTTCGCTCATCGCGGCGGGTCGGATCGGGTCGGGTCGCGGCGGATCGGGGTGGGCGTAACCTCGGGCATGGCTCCGCAGATTCCTGACCGACGACGACTCGACGGG
>DATLBC010000115.1:0-46640 GCA_035527095.1 Ilumatobacteraceae bacterium
TGGGAGACCTGGCAGCCCAACACGCGGTGACCCGGATTACATCAGGGGTCAGACCCGCGATGTAATCGCGTGGATCTCGAACACCGGGTGCTTCGGGGCGACGGCCGCGAGTTCGCCGTCGGTGCTGTCAGGTCCGGTGCCGTCGAAGAACTGGCCGACCTCCCACTTCCACCGGCGCAGGTATGGGCGCAACACCGGCGGCTTGTCACGATCGTCGAGTTCCTGCAGGCGAACCGTCTCGACGCGGCGACCGACGCGGAGCGAGCACTCGCCCGCCGTACGAACATTGAGCACCCACTGAGTCTCCCCGCGCGGCGCCACGAGGTACCGCCGGTCCTCCACGGTGAGCACGTTCACCGGTGTCGAGCGGATCTCACCGGAGACGCGTCCCGGCACCGACAACACGCGTGATCCCCACAGGCTCAGTCCCCAGCGGGTGCATCGTGCGACCAGCGGGTTGAAGGCGTACCGGGTGAATCGGTCCGGCTGCACGTAGTGCGCGGGAACTGCGAGCGGGGCCTGAGCGTCGATGGTCATGATGATCCTCCAGTTGAGAGAGCACTGCTCTCGTTTCTGGTCACCGTACACACCCTCGTACGAGAAATCAAGAGCACTGCTCTCGTTTATGGCAGACTGTGTGGATGCCAGCCGCCGAGCCCGCGCCCACCGGAGTTCGTGCGCGAGCGCGCATCGAGGTTCGAGCTGCGATCCTGGCGGCCGCCGCGAAACGTGTCGCCGGGGACGGGGCTGCCGACCTCTCACTGCGGGCCGTCGCACGCGACGTCGGCATGGTGTCGTCGGCCGTCTACCGCTACTTCGACAGTCGGGATGCTCTGCTCACCGCGCTCATCATCGAGGCCTATGACTCGCTCGGCGACTTCGTCGAAGAACAGGTCGAATCCACCCGTGGCCGGCCCGCGGCCGAACGTTGGGTGGACGCGGCGCTGGCGGTGCGGAGGTGGGCGCTCGAACACCCGAACGACTATGCGCTGATCTACGGCACGCCGATCCCCGGCTACGCAGCCCCGGACGATACGGTCGCGTCGGGCACTCGGGCGTCGCGCGCGCTGATCGGGATCGTGCGCGAAACAGACCGTCTGGACCCCATCGTCAGCCACCACATCGAGCCGGTGCTTGCCGAGTCGTTCGTCGCGCTCCGCAAGGAGTTGGGCCTGGACGTCGACGACGCAACGACCCTCGCTGTCATCACGGCATGGTCGCAATTGTTTGGCCTCTTGACGTTCGAGCTGTTCGGCCAGACCCGCAACTTCGTGAGCGACGACGAAGCGCTCTTCCGTGCAGCCGCAACATCAATGGCCGCCTCGATCGGCCTCCCGATGACGTGAGCCGTCGCGCCAGACAGACGATGACATCGCGGGTCTGACCCCTGATGTCATCGCTCCTTGCGGCCGAAGCCGAAGAGGTGCTGGCCGACCTTTCGCATCTGGATCTCCTCGGAGCCCTCGGTGATGCGGTAGCGGCGGTGATGCCGATAGATGTGCTCGAAGGGCATGTGGCGCGAGTAGCCGACCCCGCCACAGGTCTGCATCGCCCGGTCGGCGGCGTCACACGCCAGCCGATTCGCGCGGTAGTTGCACATGGCCACCAGGTGGGTGACCTCCATGTGGTGCTTCTGATCGAGCATCGAGGCGGTGTAGCGCACCAACTGGCGCAGCATCGCCGCCTCCGTGTGCAACTCCACGAGCGGGAACTGGATCCCCTGGTTGACCGACAGCTTCTTGCCCCACGTTGTGCGGCTGTTCGCATACGCGACTGCCTCGTCGATGCAGTACTGCGCCGCACCGAGCGATGACGCCGCCTGGCGGATCCGGTTCTCGTGCACGAAGTGCTGGGCGAGCTCCAAGCCCCGATCAGCCTCGCCGAACAGCGCGTCGGCGCCGACGCGAACCTCGGTCAGGCTCACCTCGGCGTGGTCGGTGGGCATGTTGAACGTCCACCAGAAGAAATCGACGTTGAAGCCCGGCGCGTCGGTTGGCACGAGAAACGCACTGATGCCCTTCGGGCTCCCGGGGTCACCAGACGTGCGGGCGAAGATGATGTCGTGAGTGGCGTGGTGGAGCCCCGAGTTCCACCGCTTCATCCCGTTGATGACCCATTCGTCGCCGTCGCGAACGGCGGTGGTCTCCATGTAGGTGGCATCGCTGCCATGGTTCGGTTCGGTCAAACCGAACGCGAGCCGTCGGGTTCCGTCGAGAAAGCCAGGCATCCAGTCGGTCTTCTGCTGCTCGGTCCCGAAATCGCGCATCATCAGCACCGTCGGGAAGTTGCCGACGATCGACGACTCGTTCTGGAGATCGTTGTGCAACCCGAGGCCCTTGTGGGCCAGGTGCTCGCGGATGATCGCCATCTTCAGGTTGCTGGCATCCTGCCCTCCGAACTCCGCCGGCAGGGCGAGCCGTAGCCAGCCCGCGGCGTCGGCGCGACGGCGCATCTCGCGCAGCAACTCCTCCCAGTCGGCGCGGGGCACGCCGTCGTTGTCGAAGTCGGTGCGCGCCCACTCACGACGATGGTCGAAGAAGCGAACGTTGTCGTCCTGCTCCTGGAGCGGTGCGATCTCGGCATCGATGAACGCGTCGAGCTGATCGAGCGTGTCCTGGATGTCGGCGGGGATCTCGAAGTCCATCGTCCGAGTGTGCCGAGGCGCCGCGGGCGGCAACGAGTCGGCGGGGTCGTTCAGTCAGACGTACTGACTGCCGCCGGCGACCTGAATGGTCTGGCCGGTCACCCACCTGGCGGCCGGCGATGCGAGATACACCGCTGCTGCGCCCACATCGGCCGCTGTGCCCAGCCCGAGAGGCACGCGCGACGCGAGTTCGTCCATGTCGATCCCCTCGACCTCGGCAGCCTCGAAGAGCAGCTTGGTCGGGATGATGCCCGGCGCGATTGCGTTCACCCGGATGTCGGGCGCCAACTCGACCGCCATCGTCCGGGTGAGTGAGATCACGGCGGCCTTACACGCGGCGTAGTGACCTTTGCCGGGCATCGCACCGAACGCAGCCATCGACGACACGTTGATGATCGACCCCCAGCGCATCTGTTCGACCGCAGCCATCGATCCATTCCACACCGCCGTGAAGTTGAGATCGACGACCTCGTCCCATTCGCTGCGCTTCAGTTCAGCGAGCGGCCTGCCGGCCTCGGTGCCACCGGCGTTGTTGACCCAGATGTCGAGATGGCCGAACTCGTCGACCGCCCTGGTAGCGAGCGAGCCGAGGGCGAACGTGTCGGTCACGTCGGCGCGCACGGCGATCGCCCGGCCGCCCTGGTCGCGGATCGATGTGGCCACACACTCGATCTCGCTCGATGTCCGCGCCGCCAACACGACGCACGCGCCGGCGTCGGCGAACGCACGGGCGATCCCTTCGCCGATGCCACGACCGCCCCCGGTCACCACTGCCACCCGACCGGTCAGTCCGAATTCCCCCACGCAGGAATCATTCCAGCCGACCGTCCGAGACATCGAGGCCGAGCGCCACGCTCGAGCGACACACCGTGCCGTGCCTGACGTGTCGCTGGAGGAACCGAGGGTCAGGCGGTGCGGCGCCGTTCGAGGAGCGCCGTGACTGCCTTGCCGTCGGCTTGACCCTTCGAGGCCTTCATCACCGCGCCGACCAGAGCGCCCATCGCCTTGCCTTCGCCGGCGCAGAACTTCGCCCACGCATCGGGTTGCGCGTCGATGGCGGCATCGACCATCGCCTCGAGTTCGCTCGTGTCCATCGCCTCGAAGCCCTTGGCAGCGGCGATCGCTTCGGCGTCGCCGCCCCCGGCCGCGACGATCTCGGCCAGCACCTGCTTGGCCTGTGTCGCGGTGAGCTTGCCGTCGACTTCGAGCCGAGTGAGCCTCGCGAGATCGGCGGCTGGAACGGCCGGACGTTCTCCCTGTTCGGCGAACGCCTCCTTCACGTGCACGAGCGCTCGGGCTGCGTCGCCGCCTGCTTCGGCGACGGTGAGGACGTAGGCGTCCTGGTCGCGATCGGTCACCACCAGGATCGCCTCGGCGTCGGCCGGCTGACCGGTCGCCGCCGCCAGCTGGGCACGCCGGGCCGCCGGCAGGACAGGAAGGCCTGCTCGAACCCGCTCGATCCATTCGGGATCCGGGTCGACGACGACCAGGTCAGGCTCCTGGAAGTACCGGTAGTCGTCGGCGTCCTCCTTCGAGCGGAGGGTGTGGGTGCGGCCGTCGTTCTCGTCCCAGTGGCGGGTCTCCTGGCGGATCGACTCGCCGGCTTCGAGCATGCCGACCTGGCGCTGGGCCTCGTAGTCGATCGCTCGGCCGACCGAACGGATCGAGTTGACATTCTTGATCTCGCAGCGCGTCCCGAGATCGGCGCCGGGCAGTCGGACGCTGACGTTCGCGTCGACTCGCATCGAACCCTCCTCCATCTTCGCGTCGGATGCGCCAACGGCGACGAGGATCGCGCGGAGCTCGCTCACGTAGGCCTTGGCCTGCTCGGGCGTGCGAATGTCGGGACGGCTGACGATCTCGACCAGCGGAACGCCGGCGCGGTTGAAATCGATCAGCGAGAAGTCGCTGCCGTGGATACGTCCGCCGCTGCCACCGATGTGTGTCGACTTGCCCGTGTCCTCCTCGAGGTGAGCGCGCTCGATACCGACACGGATGCTGCCGGGCAGGTCGAGCCAGCCGTCGATGCAGATCGGCTCGTCGTATTGGCTGATCTGGTACGCCTTGGGCATGTCCGGGTAGAAGTAGTTCTTGCGGGCGAACGTCGACCGCTGCACGGTGCAGTTGAGCGCCAGCCCGAGCCGCATCGCCAACTCGACCGCCTGCCGGTTCAACACGGGGAGCGCCCCGGGCAGACCGAGCGTGACGGGGTCGATATTGGTGTTGGGCTCGTCGCCGAACCGGTTCGGCGACGCAGAGAACAGCTTCGTGCGGGTGGCCAGTTCGACGTGCACTTCGAGTCCGACGACCATCTCATAACCGCGTAGCGTCCAGGTCTCGACGTTCGTATCGCTGATGGTCTCGGTCATCGAGGAGCACTCCGTTCGAGTTCGGCCGCAGTGCGGAACATGCGGGCCTCCTGCAGTGCGGGGGCGAGCACCTGGACACCGACCGGCAGCCCGTCGTCGCCGGTTCCGAACGGGACGCTCATCCCGGGGTCGCCGGTGAGGTTCGAGGGAATCGTGTACGTGTCGCACAGGTACATCGACATCGGGTCCGACGTCTTGTCGCCGAGGTGGAACGCCACGGTCGGCGACGCCGGCGTCAGGAGCACGTCGGCTTGTTCGTAGGCGGCCGCGAAGTCCGCGGCGATCCGGCGCCGAACCTTCAGGGCCCGGCCGTAGTACGCGTCGTAGTAGCCCGCCGACAAGGCGTAGGTGCCGAGCATGATGCGGCGCTTGACCTCGGCACCGAATCCGTCGGTGCGCGTGGCCATGTACATCGCGTTCGTGTCGGGCGCCTCGACCCGGTGACCGAAGCGCACGCCGTCGTAGCGGGCGAGGTTGCTCGACGCCTCGGCGGGTGCGATGAGGTAGTAGGCGGTGAGGCCGTAGCCGAAGGCCGGGACGTCGACGTCGACGATCTCAGCGCCCGCGTTGCGGAGCGCGTCGAACGCCTCCTCCAGTCGGGCCGCCACGTCGGGGCTCGCACCTTCGGGCAGGTCGGTGATGCGACCGACGCGGAGCCCTGCGACGCCCATCATGAGTTGTCGGCTGATGTCGAGCGGGCCCTGTCGGATCGACGTGGAGTCCATGGCGTCGTGGCCCGAGATCGCTTCGAGGACGAGCGCAGCATCACCGACGTCGTGTGCGAACGGGCCGATCTGGTCGAGACTCGATGCGAAGGCGACGAGCCCGTACCGACTGACGGCACCGTAGGTGGGCTTGACGCCGACCACCCCGCACAGTGCAGCAGGTTGGCGGATCGAACCACCGGTGTCGGAGCCGAGGCTCACCGCGGCGAACCCGGCCGCGACGGCAGCGGCCGACCCCCCACTGGATCCGCCGGGAACACGAGTCGTGTCGTGCGGATTGCGGGTGGCCCCGAACGCCGAGTTCTCCGTGCTCGACCCCATGGCGAACTCGTCGAGGTTGGTCTTGCCGATCACGACAGCACCGGCGTCACGCAGCTTCGTGACGACGGTCGCGTCGTACGGCGGACGCCAACCGTCGAGGATCTTCGACGAGCACGTCGTCGGGATCCCGCGCGTGCACATGTTGTCCTTGAGCGCGATCGGCACCCCTGCGAGCGGACCGGGATCGCGACCGACCGAGACGGCCTCGTCGATCTCGGCGGCGCGGGTGCGCGCCTCGTCGGCGAGCACGAGGTTGAACGCATGGATGTCGCCCTCACGCTCGTCGATCGTCGAGAGATGGCGTTCGAGCACATCGGCGGCGCTCGTGACGTTGTTGCGGACGTTCCACGCGATGTCCATGGCGCTGGTGGGGAACTCGTCGCTCACGATCAGTCCTCCAACCCGACGATTGGCGGCACCCGGAAGCGGCCGTCCTCGGCAGCGGGCGCGACCGCGAGCACCTCGTCACGGTCGAGGCAGTCCATCTCGATGTCCTCGCGCATCACGTTGGCGATCGGGGTGGGGTGTGTCATCGGTTCGACGCCGTCGAGGTCGAGGGCGTCGATGTCCGCGAAATGGTCGAGCATGTCGCTCAACTGATGGGTCGCCTGGTCGAGTTGGGCGTCGCTGAGCGACAGCCGAGCGAGCTTGGCCACCTTCGCCACGGCCTCTGGAGTGATGCGGTCGGACACGACCACCAACGCTACCGGCCAGGCACGCCGCCCTCGGCCCGAAATACCGCGCCCGACCGACCCGTCGTCACACGCCGACAGGCGGGCCGACGTAGCGACTCGACGGGCGAATGAGTTTGCCGGCGGCGGCTTGCTCGACGATGTGGGCGCACCAGCCGATGGTGCGACTGACGGCGAAGGTGGGCGTGAACATCGATCGAGGCAGACCTGCGGTCTCCATCACCACACCGGCGTAGAACTCCACGTTGCTCGGCAGCGGTCGCCCGGGCTTGAGTTCGGCGAGCGTGACGAGGATCTCCGCTTCCACGGCGGTCGCCAGTTCGACCAAGTCGCCACCGAGACGTTCGGCGACCTCACGCAGTAGCGCGGATCGCGGATCCGGCGCCCGGTACACGGCGTGGCCGAACCCCATGATGCGGCGGCGGGCAGCGACCTCACCGCGCACCCAGTCCGACGCGCGATCGACGGTGCCGATCTCGTCGAGCGCATCGAGCGCCCGACTCGGCGCACCGCCGTGCAGCGGACCAGCCAGCGCGCCGAGCGCGGCGCATACGGCATCGGCAGGATCGGCGCCGGTGGACGCCACGACCCGAGCGGTGAACGTCGACGCGTTGAAGCCGTGGTCGATGGTGAGGATCATGTACTGCTCGACGGCCCGGGCGGCGACCGGCGTGGGGATCTGACCCGTCGTGGCATGCAGGTACGCAGCGGCGTGACCGAGTGCGCCGTCGGATTCGATCGAGTCGAGCCCGGCGGCTCGTCGGTGGAGTGCGGCAAGGATCATGGGGACCACCGCTGCGAGACGCAGCGTCTGTGCGCGTCGAGCCGCATCGCCGACGTCGATCACGGGTGTCAGCTCGAGCTCGGCCACCGACAGCACCGAACGGAGCTTCGACAGCATCGATGCGTCCTGCTGGGCGATCACGTCGATCACGGCGTGAAGTTGGCGAGGGATCGTGCGCAGAGCGGCGACCACTCGCCGAAATTCCGCGGCCTCGTCGGGCTCCGGAAGCCGGCCCTCTCGGACGAGGAACCACACCTCCTCGAACGACCGTGACCGAGCGAGCATGGTGGCATCGTGCGCGCCGTAGTGAAAGAAGCCGCGGTCGCCATCGACGGCGCCGACTGAGGTGTCGGCGGCGATGACGCCGTTGAGGCCAGCGGGAACGTCGATCAGTTGTGGCATGCACCGAGTGTCCATCGATCAACGATTGCGATCAACATTGATTGGATCAACGTTGACGAGTCAACCCGAGACTGAGATGCTTGCTCGATGAGCACGTTGATCCGTTCGACGGAAGCCGCAGCGATCCTCAACGTGTCGAAGCCAACGCTCTACGCCTATGTCAGCCGGGGTCGTCTCACTCGAACCACCGCAGCCGACGGTCGGACGTCGCTGTTCGCCCGCGATGAAGTGGAGCAGCTCGCGCAACGAAGCCGCCGCACCCCGAGCGGCCCGCGACCGACGATCGACGTGCAGATCTCCTCCGGCGTCACCGCAATCGACGAGCACGCCCTGAGCTATCGAGGGGCCGACACGGTGGAGCTGGCCGCAACCCACACGTTCGAGGATGTCGCCGAGTTCCTGTGGTCGGACAGCGACAACGCCTGCCGATCGACGGTCTGGCCGAGTGTCGACCTGACCACACGGGCCGCACTGGAGCCGATCGACGATGTGTCGTTGACGCCGATCGGCCGCATGGCCACAGCGGCACACGTGCTCGGTGGCCTCCACCCGAACGACGTGCCGGCCGAGGCCGCGCGGCGCCTGCTCGTAGCGGTACCGCTGGTGCTCGGCTCGACACGCCGGACCGGCCCCTACGCCCATCGTCTGGTAGGCGCCTGGCGCCGGCGACCGTCGGCGCAACTCGTCGATGCGATCGACACGGCCTTGGTACTCCTCGCCGACCATGAACTCGCCACCAGCACGCTGGCGGTCAGGATCGCTGCGTCGGTGCGCACCTCGGCGTATGCAGGCCTCGCCGCTGGTCTCGCAACCATCGAAGGGGTCCTGCACGGCAGTGCAGCCGTCGAGGTGAGCCGGTTCCTGGCGGCATGTTCGGAGTCGGAGCCGGCGGTGGTCGTGGCGCGATTCCGCGCGAACCGGGCGCCCGTTCCGGGCTTCGGACACAAGGTCTACCGCGGCGTCGATCCCCGGTTCCCGCTGCTCGCCGACCACGTCCGTTGTCTCGATCCCACCGAGGCCGACCTGCTCGACGCCGTCGTCGGCGAGGCCGGCCGGGTGATCGCTCAACAACCGAACGTCGATCTGGCACTCGGCGCGCTCACGCGAGCCGCTGGCCTCGAGGCCGAGACCCCGATCTTCGCCGTCGCCCGAATCGCCGGCTG
The DNA here is from genome assembly GCA_035527095.1 of Ilumatobacteraceae bacterium. Taxonomy (GTDB): domain Bacteria; phylum Actinomycetota; class Acidimicrobiia; order Acidimicrobiales; family Ilumatobacteraceae; genus Sva-07. The sequence continues at coordinate 9,101 of DATLBC010000115.1, forward strand.
GGCCGCACACTTCACCGAGGAACTGCAGGAACGACCCCTACGGTTTCGAGGGGTCGCCACACCGGCGTGTTGAACCTGCTGCGCACGTGATGTCAGCGTGCAACCCGACGACCGATGCCGAACCACCGACGCCGTGTCGGCCCGGGTGGCATCTCGACATCGCAGGCATCGATGCGGGCGTCGGGTTCCAGCGCGTGCGGGTGCGCGGCACGCCACCGTTCGAGCGTCGACTCGACGTCGACCACCCAGACGGTCGACGGTGGGCCGACGACGGTATGGCTGTTGACATACCGGATTCGGTCGTTGATCTTCTCGATCACCAGGCGAGCCGCGCCTTCGTCGACGGCATCGAGCGCAACAGCGATCGCGGCATCGCGTTGACCCCGGATCGCAATGGCCGGCGGCAAGTAGTCGATGTTCTCGCGCCGGAGCTTCGCCTTGACCCACCACTCCTCGTCGCGGGGACCATCGAGCCCGTCGATCGGTTTGCCGTGGCCGTCCAGGCCGTCGAACAGCCCGGCCCGGCGGCCCTCTTCGATCTGCCGCTCAGCCCACGACGTCCAGCTCAGCCCCGACGGCTTGTGGTCGGTCACGTCGCGACCCCGGATCGGTGACGGATCGCCACCACCGAGACGGTACCCGACGAATCAGGCCCATTTCGGACCGGCGGGCGGGACCTCAGCCCGAACGAGTGAGGGAGATCAGCACCGCCGATTCGGGATGCATGATGGGCGGCCGGATGCCGTGGGCAGCGAGCTGGCGGCCCGTGAGTTCGACGTCGTCGGTCAACCACGCCGGCTGGGAGGCAGCCATCCCCCATCGTTCGTCCGGCAATCCCACGTACTCGATCCGGTATCGGCCGACGGGGTCGAGGCCGGGCAGGCGCAACATCGGAGGCGTCAGGCTCGGCGCCGTCGCGAGCTGGGCGAACGACACCAGCCCCTTCGAGCGGTCGGCGGCGTACACCCCATGCGCGCAGTACGCAGGTTCGGTGTCGAAGCGCACCACATCACCCGAGTGCAGGAGGGGACGAAACCGCTTGTGGACGGCGACGGCGGCGGCAAGCGCGGCCCGTCGATCGACGTCGAGGCGAGCCACGTTCCATTCGACACCGAGGTGCCCGAACAGCGCGGTGGCAGCGCGGAACGAGAGCGTGTGGACACGACCGGTCGTGTGCGCCCGGCTGGGTCCGATGTGCGCGCCCATCACCTCGGGCGGGATCAGCATCGAGGCGCCCCGTTGGATCGTCTGGCGTTCGAGTGCGTCGTTGCAGTCGCTCGTCCAGACCCGCTCGACCCGACGCAGGATCTCCAAATCGACGCGCCCCCCACCGCTCGCGCACGACTCGAATTCCACCGCAGGATGCCGCGAACGCAGTTCGTCGAAGAGCGCGTACACGGCCAGCGTCTGTGCGTGCGTGCCCGCCGCACCACGCGCACCGGAGCCGTGGACGTGGTCTCGGTTCATGTCCCACTTCACGTAGGCGATGTCGTGATCGCGCAGCACTGCGTCGAGCAGGCCGAGTACGTGCGCGAACGCATCGGGGTTCGCAAGGTCGAGCACCAGTTGGTTGCGGCCGAGCACCGGCTCGTAACCGTCAGTGCCGAGCGCCCACTCGGGGTGATCTCGGTGCAGTTCGCTGTCGGGGTTGACCATCTCGGGTTCGATCCAGATCCCGAACTCCATGCCAAGGCTTGTGACGTGGTCGATCAGCGGCGCAAGCCCGTCGGGGTAGACCTCCGGCGACACCCACCAGTCGCCGAGGCCAGACGTGTCGTCCCGGCGCGAACCGAACCAACCGTCGTCGAGGACGAACCGTTCGATGCCGATCTCGGCGGCGACATCGGCCAAGGCCCGGAGCCGGTCGGCGTCGTGGTCGAAATACACCGCTTCCCATGTGTTCAACAGCACCGGACGCGGCCTGTCGGGATGCGCCGGACTCGACCGGACCGCCCGATGGAAGCCCCAGGATGCAGGCGTCAGCCCCTCGGACGAGTACACGGCGACCACCTGCGGGGTGGTGTACGACTCGCCGGGCTCCAGCACGATTTCCCCTGGGTGCAACAGTTCCCCAGCCTGCACGTAGCGCCGGCCGTCGGCAAGGCGCTCCGCGAGCAGGGTGTGGTTGCCGCTCCAGGCAAGGTGGAGGCCGTACACTTCCCCGCTCCATTCGCCGAAACCTGCCGTGCCGGCGAACACCAACGGGACGTGTTCGTGCGAGGTCCGGCCCCGGAGATGCTCGGAGACGACCGCGCCGTGCATCCATGCCGAGCGAACCGGATGGAACTCACGCGCCCACCGACCCTCGAACCTGAGCAGTTCCTCCGAGCTGTCGGGCAGCGGCAAGCTCACCGTGAGCACGTCGAGCGAGTAGCGGCGATCGCCCACGTTGGTGATCGTCACCCGCACGCCCACGACATCGGCGACCGAGATCACCGTCGTCATGGCCAGACCAGCGACGTCGTCGAGCGAGTCGACGGTGAGGACGTGACCGGCGAGGCGGTGCGCGGTCGGCGCGAATCGCGGGGCCCAATCGCGTCCCCCGCCTCGCCGACCGGCGATGCCGGGACGCCCGACGAAACCCTCGGCATGCAGCGGCACGATGCTCACCGGCGCGACCGACCCCAGCGCGCCCGCGACGGCGGGACGGCCATTCACCGCGTCGAGCCCATCGAGCCCCGCGGCGTCGCCCAGGGCCTGCCCCCAGTGCACGATGGTCGGCGTCGCCGTGGCGACGTCGACGACGAGATCGAAGTTCGCTCCGCAGAGATGGACCAGTTCGGGCACCGCCACAGTTGACCACGGCGAGCCGCTCCAGCCCACGATCGGCCTACCCCGCCCCCCGATGAGCCAACCAACCGCATACGGACACCTCACTCATCGCGATGAGTTGGGGCCCGACCGAACGAGTGCTGCGGGGCGACGCGCAGCGGCCATGATGGTGGTCACCACAGGGCGTCACGACGCCCCACGACATCAGGAGCATCGCTTGGCCACCGTCACGTTCCAGCACGCCAGCCGGACCTATCCGGGCACCGATGCCCCAGCCGTGGACGGGCTCGATCTGGAGATCGGCGACGGTGAATTCCTCGTACTGGTCGGACCGTCGGGCTGCGGGAAGTCGACGACGCTGCGGATGCTCGCCGGCCTCGAGCCAGTCGACGACGGCCACATCATCATCGGCGATCGCGACGTCACCGACGTGGCACCGAAGAACCGCGACATCGCGATGGTCTTCCAGTCGTATGCGCTGTACCCGCACATGACCGTGGCGGAGAACATCGGCTTCCACCTCAAGGTGAAGAAGATGCCCAAGAAGGAACGGCGCGCCCGCGTCGAGGAGGCCGCACGGATTCTCGACCTTCATGAACTCCTCGACCGCAAACCCGCCAAGCTGTCCGGCGGGCAGCGCCAACGGGTGGCTATGGGCCGCGCGATCGTGCGTGAGCCGCAGGTGTTCTTGATGGACGAGCCGCTGTCGAACCTCGATGCGAAGCTCCGTGTCCAGACCCGAACGCAGATCGCCGCGCTGCAACGCGAGCTCGGAGTCACGACGGTGTACGTCACTCATGATCAGACCGAGGCGATGACGATGGGCGACCGCGTCGCCGTGATGAACGACGGCATCCTGCAGCAGTGCGCTACACCTCGCGAGCTGTTCACCAATCCGGTGAACGAGTTCGTCGCCGGGTTCATCGGATCGCCGGCGATGAACCTGCTGCCGTCGAACACCGAGGGTGCTGATGCCACCTATGGAACGCTGCGCGTACCGCTGACGCCCGACCAACTCGAAGCCTTGACCTCGGGATCGATCACCGTCGGCGTCCGACCGAACGACTTCGAGATCAGTGCCGAGGGCGGGCTGGATGCCACCGTCGAGTTCGTCGAGGAGCTCGGCTCCGAGGCCTTCCTCTACTGCTTCGCCGACGGCACCGACAAGGAGATCGTCGCTCGCACCGATGGGCTCAGTTCACTGCAGAGCGGCGACAAGGTGAGCCTGATTCCGCGACCGGCAGGGCTCCACCTGTTCGACACGAAATCAGGCGCTCGACTCCCCGCCTGACCGCTCGACGTCGTCGCTCGACACGATGTCGTCACTCGACACGATGTCGTCACTCGACACGATGTCGTCACTCGACACGATGTCGTCACTCGACACGGCGTCGTCACTCGACACGGCGTCCTCGTCGAGAAATGCCGTCGTGACCGGCTCCGGAATCGGGTGACGCCGCATCCATGCGAGTACCACCGCACCGCCGACGATCGCCATCAGTGACACCCACTGATTCCAGCGCAGCCCGACGATCTCGTCGGCGCGATCGATGCGCAGGCCCTCCACCCAGAACCGCCCGACGCCGTACCCGATGATGTACATCACGAACAGCTGGCCCGGGGCGGGGCGGAACCGCTTGTCGATCCAGAGCAGCAGCAGACACAGCGCCAGGCTCCACAGCGATTCGTAGAGGAAGGTCGGATGGAACGTGGTGCCGACCGCGTAGACCGTGGTGTCGAAGTGCACGGCGTCGATCTCGAGCGCCCACGGCAGGTCGGTCGGACGACCGAACAATTCCTGGTTGAAGTAGTTGCCCCAGCGTCCGATCGCCTGCGCGAGTGGGATGGCAGGTGCGGCACAGGTGGCGGCGGCCGCCAACGGGATCCTGCGCCGTTTCGCCATGTACAGACCGACGGGGACGCCGAGCAGCAGTCCGCCCGGAATGCCGAGGCCGCCCTTCCAGATCTGCGGGATGCGGCCAAGATCGTCGGCGAACAGATCCCAGTCGGTGGCGACGTGATAGAGCCGAGCGCCGATGACTCCGGCAAGGACGGCCCAGATCGCGATCGAGCTGGCGTCGTCGCGAGTGCCGATCTCGCGCTCTTCGAGTCGTCGTCCGAACAGCCAGACGGCCGCGACCACACCGAGTGCGATCATCAGCCCGTACAGATTGAGGCTGAAGGGTCCGATCTCGATCGAGTTGAACGACGGGCTGGGAATCGAACCCAGCATCGTGGCAAGCATCGGTGGCCGCGTCAGCTCGCCGTGACGCGAGCGACGAACTCGCCCGCACGCTGGTTGATGTCGTCGGCGTCGTAGTCGATCGTGGCCACGTGAAAGCTGCGCTCGAGCCAGACGTGCTCGACGTCGCCGCCATACGTTGCAGCAAGGTGCTCGCTCTGAGCCGGCTCGACCGTGTGGTCCTGTCGTGAGGTGATCAACAGCAGCGGCATCGTGAGCTCGCCGAACCGACCGGTGATCGCGGCCACGCCGTCGCGTTGCATCGACATCAGGGGGCGCAGCGGCGTGCCGTCGTAGCCGTTCTCGGAAGCCTCCGGGTCGGCGATGTCTCCGCTGATCGCTGGGGCAACCTCGACGCCGTCAGCGATCATCTCGGCGATCATCTCGGTCATCTCCGTCGGAAGCGGCACGGTCGCCGGGTTGATACATGTCACTCCGGCCACATCACTCAGGTTGAGCCCGGCCCACAACGAAAGCGCGCCGCCCATGCTGAGCCCCATCACCACGACACGATCGGTCCGCCCGGCGAGACGTGCGTGCGCGTCGGCGACCTCACCGGTCCAGTCGTCCCAGACGGTGTCGTACATGTCCTCGATCACGGTGCCATGGCCGGGGAGCAGCGGCATCTCCACATGATGGCCCGCTTCGATCATCGTGTCGGCGAGTCCCCGCATCGAGATCGGGTTGCCGGTGAAGCCATGCAGTACGAGCACACCGACGTCGGTGGTGCCCACATGGGACAGGGGCTCGGCGCCGGGCAGGACGGGGGAGGTCGTCATGGTCTCCGTTTCTACTCGCTCGAACCCCACTCCGGAACCTCACACCCTCGGAACTTCGAGCTGATGCATCCGGGGGCTGACCCCGGACGTCACGCTCAACGGTAGGGGTCGTTTGGGCTCAACGGTTCGTCCCACCAGTCGTCGGGGACGGTCGTTGCCTCCCAATCGGGGTCGGGATAGATGCAATCGACGGGGCACACCGGGAGGCACTTGTCGCATCCGCTGCACAGCTCCGGGACGATGATCACATCGGCTCCGTGGTTGAAGATCGCCCCGAAGTGCGGTGGGCAGTGCCGCAGACACGCATCGCAGTTGATGCATTCGGCCATCTCGATCCGCAGCGGCGCGTTCTGCCACTTCTCGTTCCGGGTCCGGGTGGCGATCCGATCGTCACGTGTGGCGGCCATCGGGCTCGAGAGTAGTTGCGCACGGCAATCGACTCCCGACTGGTCGAGACGTCGAGAATACGCCTGCCACATCCATCTGCGTCTTGACCCACGGGTCAAGTTTCGGTTGGACTGTCGCGGTGACCAGTGCCAGCGCCCGCGCGGAACGTCTCGACAGCGGTGACGGACGCCAGCACACCGAGCACGGACTCGAACGCAAGCAACAGCTTCTCGATGCAGCCGCCGAACTGTTCGCGGCCCACGGCTACTCGGCGACCCGAATCGCCGACATCTGCACGGCTGCAGGCGTCGCGAAGGGTCTCTTCTACTGGTACTTCCCGACCAAGGGCGCGCTGTTCGCGGAACTCGTGCGAACCATGCGGCTGCGCCTGCGCCGCACCCAGGGCGCCGTGATGGATCCGACGACCGACGCGGTGACCCGTATCGCCGACGGCGCCGAAGCCAGCGTGCGCTTCATGGCAGATCATGCGGCGTACTTCGCGCTCTTGGACGTCGAGCGCAGCGACCCGGAGGTCGCCGAGGTACTCGCCGAAGGCGCCGGCGTGTACCTCGACGACGTCCGGCGCCTCGTCGAGGAAGGCCAACGCGCGGGAACCATCGCGGACGCTCCTTCCGACCTGATTGCCGTGGGCGTGCTCGGCGCCGTGTCGTCATTCTCGAACTCGTACCGCAACGGTCGATTGGGCAGCGACATCGCCGTCGACGAACTCGCCATGTTCGTTCGGCGGTGGGTGCTCAACGCACTTCGCTGAACTGCGCCGAAACCGGCGATCCGGCGTTACTGCGAGCCGGTCGTATCGAGCGCCGGATAACGCGCGACGAGTACCTGGACGAACGCATCGATGAGTTCCGGATCGAACTGCGAGCCCGACCCGGACACGACGAAACGCACGGCCTCGTCACGCGTCCATTCGCGCTTGTAGACGCGGCGCGTGGCCAGCGAGTCGAACACGTCGGCGATCGCCACGATCCGACCCGACAGCGGAATCGCTGCACCGGCCAGGCCATTCGGATAGCCGGACCCATCCCACCATTCGTGATGCGACCAGGCCGCTTCCGCAGCGAGGGCGAACAGCTCAGTGGAAACACCCGACAGCAGGCGACGTCCCAGCACGGTGTGCTGCTTGACCTCGTCGAATTCCTCGACGGTCAACGGCCCGGGCTTCATGAGCACCTTGTCGTTCACCGCCACCTTGCCGATGTCGTGGAGCCGAGCAGCCAGTCGAAGTTGTTCGCACCATTGGGGCTGCTGACCGATCGCATGGCCGATCTCGGCAGCGAGGTCGCCGACGCCGTTGGTGTGGCGGGTCGTGTTGCCGCCACGCATCTCGGCGAGTGCAGCGAGGCGCTCGTACGCCTCGAGGTGATACGCATCGATGTCGGCGTGACCGATGGCGAAGTCGGCGACGAGCCCGGAGGCCGTCAGGCGAGTGATCTGGCCGAGGTTGCGGGCGTTCTCGTTGTCATGGGCCACCTGCACAGTCCGCCTGCGCAGGTCGGCAGCATCGGTGAAGATCTCGCGATGCAGTGCAAAATGACGCTCGCGATGCTCGAGTGCTTCCGACAGCCTCCCCGCCTGCTTGAACGCGACTGCGAGGAGATCGTGCAGTTCCAGTTCCATCTCACGATGGTCGGTCCGATCCGCCAGATCGAGCGCAGCGAGCAGCGACGCAATGGCCTCGGCAAGGCGACCCGCGCGCAGGGCGACGCGGCCCTCTGAAACCATGACACCCAACTGCTCGACGACGGACAGCTCTTCACCCGATTGGACCCGGGCGGACCAGTCGGCGCGAGCCTCCTCGAAGCACGCATCGGCTTCGGTGAGGTCGCCGAGTGCTGCGTGTGCTTCGGCAAGATCGGCGAGCAGGCTCCCGACGAGGTGCGGCGCGTCGGCCCGTGCGAGCGACATCGCTCGCCGCCCGAGTTCGACGGCCGCCTGATGCTCGCCTCTACGACCGCGAATGCGGGCGAGATTCCCGAGCACCATGGCATCGACGTCCGGGCGGGTCAGCGCCTCGTTGACCGCCAAGGCCGTCTCGTAGGTCGAGATCGCACGGTCGTAGTCGGCCATCGACTGGTAGATCGCAGCAACCGTGTGCAGGATTCGTCCCTCGTCGAGGCCATGATCGGTTGCGCGGTACACCTGGAGCGCCCGCAGGCAGTGCTCGAGCGCATCGGAGTAGTTGCTCGACTGGTAGTGGACGACGCCGACCAGGTGAAGCGACCACGCCAGGGTCAAGCTGACCTCGTTGGGCTGTGCCAACTCGATCGCTTCGGTCGCGAGCGCGAACGCGTATTCGGCCCGGCCACGCTGGTGCGCAATCGACGCCAGGTGGTACAGGGCCTCGGCTTCCAGTGCCGGCTGCTCCGTCGTTCGTGCGAGCACTCGCGCATCCAAGGCGAACTGACGTGACTCCAGTGGGTCTGCGGCACGGCAGCGGGCAGCATTGTCGAGCAGCGCCCGAACTCGCTGCTGTTCGCGCTCCTGCGCGGCTACCGCTGACTCCTGCACCCGGACTCCTTGATCGTGGGTCGCCCGACGTGAGAGTCGAACGGCTCGAACCGAACGTAACGCGCAACTGGCTGACGGTGCGAGAATCAGGCCACATCTTGAACAAGTCCAGACCGTGACGAACACTTGGTCACTGTGCGTATCGTGACCACCGCGATGCGAAGACGCCAGGGCGCCCGAAGCGTTGAACGAGGCGCCATCTGGGCGTTCATGCCAGTGATCGCGATCTTGCCGTTCACGCTGCTCGCCGTGCTCATCATCTGGTTGCCGTTCGGCTTGCTCACCGACGTTCGATACTGGTGGTTCGTCGTCGGCTTCGCTGCGGCCGGATTGCTGCTGTTCGTGCGCCCGATTCAAGTACTCGTGCTCACACCCCTGCTGCGTGCTCGTCCAGCCACCGCGCACGAGGCGGAGATCATCGAGCCGCTCTGGGCCCAGATTGCGCAGGCCAACGGGCTCCCGTCGAGTCGGTACGTCGTGCGAGTCCTTCCGACCGAGGAACTGAACGCGTTCGCGTGCGGCGGCCACCTCGTGCTCGTCACCAGCTTCGCCGTGCACGAACTCAGCCAGGCGCAGCTGCGTGGCGTGCTGGCCCACGAGCTGAGCCACCACCTCGGGCTGCACACCGTTGCGATCACGATCGGGCACTGGCTGTCCGCACCGGTGGTGCTGTTGGCTCGCATCGGGTTCTTCCTCGAGAACGTCGGCACCGCTGCAGCAAGTACGTTTGGGCAGAAGTCGCCGGTCGTCAGGGCGATCGGTTCGGTCGTTGCGGTGGGCATGCGCGCATTGTCGTGGGTGTTCACCGCTGCCCTTCGCGGCAGCGACGCGGTCGCGAATCTCGTGGGGCACTCGTCGGAGTTCGAAGCCGACCGCCGCGCCGTGCGGATGGGTTTCGGGCGCGAGCTGGCGAGCGCGCTGCGCCAACTGCTGGCACAGGGCACCGCGCGTCGACCGATCGGTTGGCGGGCTCGTCTCGCGGCCTCTCACCCCCCGGCACGCACACGAGTTGCGCGCATCGAGGCGCTCATGCGCCACCCGGCGCGCTGAACACCATCACGCGGTGATCGGGGCGACGACGGCGTCGAGCACGGCGATCAGATCGCTCGGGGCAAGACCGACGTCCATCCCCCGCTTGCCACCGCTGACGTAGACGGTGTCGAACAGCTCGGCCGTTTCGTCGATCACGGTTCGCAGCTGCTTGCGTTGTCCGATCGGGCTGATGCCTCCGACGATGTAGCCCGACGATCGCTCGGCGACAGCCGGATCGCACATCGTGGCCCGCTTGGCACCGACCGCCGTGGCGACGCGCTTCATCGAGAGCTGGCAACTGACCGGGACGATCGCCACGACCAGTTCGTCGTCCGCGACGACGACGAGCGTCTTGAAGACCTGGTCGTGATCGAGCCCGAGCGAGTCGGCGGCCTCGCGTCCGAAGTGGTGGAGATCGTCGCCGCGGTCGTACTCGTGAATCGTGTGGGTGATACCGGCAGTTTCCAGGGCAACGACTGCTGGGGTCACGCGTCCGACTGTAGAGCCGACACCGGCCCGACTTGTAGGGTCGCCGAGTGCGATTGTCCGTCGACCCCTCGACCTCGCCCGACGACTACGAGTTCGCGCACCGGATCCGGGTCCGATTCGTGGAGACCGACGCGATGGGTATCGTCCATCACAGCAACTACCTCGCCTACTTCGAGGAGACGCGCGTCGAGTATCTGCGTGCCATCGGGCATCCGTTCACCGAATGGCGTGACGCCGGGCTCGAGTCGCCGGTGCTCGAATCGTTCGTGCAGTACCGCCAGCCGCTGGAGTTCGACGACGAGATCACCGTGCATCTGCGACTCGCCGACGTCACCCGTGCCACCTTCCAGATGGCGTATCTGATCACCGTCGACGACCCCGCCGGATCTCCGCGCCCGCGAGCGACCGGAGTGACCGTCCACGGCTGCGTCACCACCGCGGGCCGCCCGACTCGGCTGCCCGCCTGGCTGGCCGCCCTCGCCCCCGAGCGCTGACCCCGCCGGGTCGTTGCGACCAGCGGGCGGTGGGTACGTTCGCGTGCATGGCTGACACTGCAACTCCGAGCCGCGTGCCGCTCGTCGACTACCTCGTGCTCGACGATGGCGAGCCCCACCTGACTGCGAACGAGTGCATCGCCTGCGGTGCCCGCTTCTTCGACCGCCGCAACGCGTGCGCAGCATGCTTCGGCACCGACTTCCGGTCGGCCAAGATCGCCACGCACGGTGAGCTGCGAACGTTCACGATCGTGGCGTTCGCCGCGCCCGGCGTCGAGGTGCCGTTCGTGTCCGGCGTGATCGACTGCGACGGCACCAGTGTCCGGGGCAACCTGCGCAACGTCGAGCCCGATGCCGAGCACGTCCGCACTGGCATGCGAGTGAAGCTGACCACGTATTCACTCGGCATCGACGATCAGGGCACCGAGGCCATCGGCTTCGCCTTCGAACCCGCCTAAACCCACGTTTGTGTCGGACTTCGGGTGACCCGGTCCACCGAAAATCTGACGCAAACGGTACGACGACGACCGACACACACCGACTGGCCGTGAGGCCGAGACAGGAAAGCGAGACCATGAGCGACGAGATCTGGATCCTCGGGATCGACATGACCAAGTTCGGCAAGCACACCGACCGTGACGTCGTCGACCTCGCATCGGAAGCGGTGATGGCCGCGCTCGCCGACGGCGGCGTCACCATGGCCGACATGGGCGTGTTGGCAGCCGGCAATCTGATGGGCTCGGGCGGCATCGGCCAGCAGATCCAGAAGCAGGTCGGCCAGACCGGCATCCCGGTCTACAACGTGTCGAACGCCTGCGCCACCGGCGCCACCGCGCTGCGCACCGCAATCATGTCGATCAAGGCCGGTGAGTCCGACATGGGTCTCGCCGTGGGCGTCGAGAAGCTCGCCGGAGTCGGGTTGCTCGGGGGCGGCGGCAGGGCCAAGAAGGACGGCAACGAATGGGAACCGCAGGGCCGCTACGGAGCCATTGCGTCCACCGACGGTCGCATCGGCACCGACACGATGCCCGGAGTGTTCGCTCAAGTCGGTATGGAGTACGGCCACAAGTACGGCGGTGCCGACTTCGAACTGTTCGCCAAGATCTCCGAGAAGAACCACGCTCACTCCACACTGAACCCGCTGGCGGCCTACTCGAAGCGATTCACGCTCGAGGAGATCATGGGCGACATGATGATCGCCTACCCGAACACCCGGCCGATGTGCTCGGCCAACTGCGATGGTGCGGCCGCCGCCGTGGTGGTCAGCGGCGCGAAGCTCAAGACACTGTCGCTCGAACAACAGCGCCGAGCGGTCAAGGTGTCGGCGTCAGTACTCACGTCCGACCCGTGGCAGGAGGCCTGTCAGGTCCTGCCTGACGTGAACACACTCACACGCAACGCGGCACAGACCGCCTACGAGGCCGCGGGCATCGGTCCCGACGACCTCGACCTCGTCGAGCTGCACGACTGCTTCGCAACGGCCGAGCTGGTGCACTACGACAACCTCGGGCTGTGTGAGGAGGGTGGCGCGGTCGACTTCTTCAACTCGGGCGCGCCATGGCGCGATGGTGCACTGCCGGTGAACGTGTCCGGCGGCTTGCAGTCGAAGGGTCATCCGATCTCCGCAACCGGCATCGCCAACATCTGGGAGGTCTGCCATCACCTGCGCGGCGAAGCCGGCGACCGTCAGATCAAAGGCGCCAAGGTCGGCCTCGCCCACGTGATCGGGCTCGGCTCGGCCTGCGGTGTGCACATCCTCGAGAAGTCCGCCGCCTGATCTCGTCACGCCTCACATCTTGAGGGTGAACCCGCCGTCGACGACGAAGATCTCGCCGGTCGTGTACTTGTTGCGCAGCAGCGCGAGCACGGCCTCGGCGCAGTCGTCGGGCGTCGCCGACCGCGGCACGGGAGCGATCTTGGCGATCGCTTCGTGCTGCGCATCCCAGTCCGCTGTCCAGGGGGTCGCAACGAGACCGGGAGCCACCGCATTGACCCGGATCGGCCCGTAGCTCTTCGCCAGCAGCAGCGTCATCTGGTTGAGTGCCGCCTTGGTCATCGAGTACGCCATCGACGAACCGACCGGCCGCAGACCGGCAATCGACGTGATGTTGACGATGTTGGCATCGTCGGACTTGCGCAGGTGGGGAATCGCCCGTTTCGTCAGCCACCACGTACCGAAGACATTGACGTCGAAGGTCTTGCGGAAGATCTCGTCGGTGAGGTCGTCGAGTTCGTGGTGCGGGATCGACGTGGTCCAGCCGGCGTTGTTGATCAGGAAGTCGAGCTGGCCGTACCGATCGATCGAGGCGTCGACCAAGCCATGGGCTTCGTCCTGCTTGCTGATGTCGGCGCGCACGTAGCACGACTCGCCCGGCAGCGACGCCGAGACCGCCTCGCCAGCTTCGACCGACGACGACGAGTTGACCACGACCGTGGCCCCGAGCGCCGACAGCCGTCGCGCGGTTTCTTCGCCGATGCCGCTCGAGGACCCGGTGATGATGGCGACACGACCGCTGAATTCACTCATGAACGGGACCGTACCCCCGGCAGGCCGCATCTGAGCTGACCGGACATGCGCCCGCGGTCTCAGCCTTGGCGGTCGACCGGAGGCACGACAACGACCGGCCGGTCGCAGTGGTGCACGACGTGGTGGCTCGTGCTGCCGAGCGCCAACTCGTCGCCGACACCCCGCGAGCCGACCACGACAAACGATGCGTCGAGCCCGGCGCCCATCTTCATGAGCACGTCGGCTGGACTGCCGTAGACCAGCTCCGCACGCCACCGGAGATCACGATCGTTCGCGAGCGCCGCACACCACTCGAGTCGCAGCATGCGTTCGAGGTCGTCGCGATGCCCCTCGGAGGGGACGTGTTCACCCTCGATCATCGTCATCAGGCCGATCGCATGGAACACGGCGAGATCGAGGTCGAAGCGGCGCGCGATCTCGGCAGCCATCGACAGCGCCAGCTGTGCGTTGCTCGAACCGTCGACGCCGACGATCACCGGACCCGAGCTGATGATGCTGCCGGGAGAGGGATCGGTGTCTGCCATCACCGCCGATCCTAGAGTCGGTGTCGTGACCACTCTGCAATTTCTCGGCGCCACCGGCACGGTGACCGGCAGCAGGTTCCTGGTGCGGACCGACCGAGCCACCGTGCTCGTCGACGCGGGCTTGTTCCAGGGGGCCAAACGCGATCGCCTCGCCAACTGGGAGCCGTTCCCGATCGATCCGGTCACGATCGACGCGGTCGTCGTGACCCACGGCCACATCGACCACAGCGGCTGGCTCCCCGGCCTCGCCCGCGACGGGTTCACCGGGCCGATCTTCGCAACCACCGCCACCTGTGAGCTGTGCGAGATCCTCCTCCCCGACGCAGCGCACCTCCAGGAGGAGCAGGCCCGCTTCGCCAACGAGCGGGGCTTCAGCAAACACCATCCGGCCCAGCCGCTGTACACCTCCGAGGACGCCGACGCCGCGATCGCCCTCCTCGAAGGTGTCGAATTCGACGTTGCCGTCGAGGTCGCCGACGGCATCGTGGCCCGCTTCGTGCCGGCCGGTCACATCCTCGGCTCGGCCAGCATCCACCTCACCATCACGGACAACGGCGAAACGACAACGTTGCTGGTAAGCGGCGATCTCGGCAGGGGCAACCATCCCTTGATCCCCGGCCCACGTGTCCCTCCAGCCGCTCGAACTGTGCTGATCGAGTCGACCTACGGCGACTCGCTCCATCCGGAGGAGTCCTCCGAGATCGCCGAGTTCGCGGCCGTGGTGAGCCGGACTGCAAAGCGCGGCGGCGTGGTCCTGATCCCCGCGTTCGCCGTCGATCGCACCGAGGTCTTGCTGACCGTGCTGCGCGACTTGATGACAACGGGGCGCATCCCGATGCTGCCGGTGTACGTCGACAGCCCGATGGCCCTCCGAGTCCTCGACGTCTACCGCTCAGCGATGAGGACGGCGAACCCGCTCGAGTGTCATCCCGCGCCCACCGACGCCGCAGGCAACCTGTTCGATCCGGGCGGAGGACTTCACGAGTGCCCCACCGTCGAGGATTCGAAGTCGCTGAACGAGCTCACGGCGCCGGCCATCATCATCTCCGCATCTGGGATGGCCGCCGGCGGCCGGGTGTTGCACCACCTCGCCCGGCTGCTCCCCGATCACCGCAACAGCGTGGTCTTGTGCGGATTCCAAGCGGCGGGCACGAGAGGGCGATCGCTGGCAGACGGTGCCCGGAACGTGAAGATGCTCGGCCGCTACGTTCCCGTTCGAGCCGAGGTCGACGTCTTGCAGTCGTTGTCGGTACATGCCGACGCGGATGGCCTGCACGGCTGGATCACGGCGCTCCCCGAGGCTCCCGACACCGTGTTCGTCGTCCACGGCGAGCCGAGCGCGAGCGCTGCGCTGGCTGAACGGCTGGTCGACGACGACGTCAACGCCGTGGTGCCGACGCAGTTCGAGGTGGTCCGACTCGACTGACCTGCGTCGACACGCCACCTGATGACCCCGCTCCCGCGACGCTCCATGACCTAGGGCCCTGCAGGCCAGGGCCTCGTTCGTGTTGAATGGGTTCATGGACGAACGCCAGGAAGCCACCGAGATCCTCAGCGAGTCGGAATGCTGGGAACTGCTCGACCACGCCGCCGTCGGCCGACTTGCCGTCGACATTGCGGGCCAGCCCGACATCTTCCCGATCAACTTCGTGATCGACAAGAGCGGCATCGTCTTTCGCAGCGCGGCAGGAACCAAGCTCGCCGGTGCCGTACTCAACCGGCTGGTCGCCTTCGAGATCGACGGCTACGAACCCGGAGATCGCACGGCGTGGAGCGTCGTCGTCAAGGGCCAGGCCCGCCCCATCGAACGGATGCAGGAGGTGTTCGACGCCGAAGACCTGCCGCTGTTCCCGTGGCTCGCCTGGGACAAGCCGAACTTCGTCCGCATCGAACCAACGGTCGTGACCGGTCGGCGCTACCACATCGTCGACGACGCCATTCCCGACGAGTCG
Organism: Ilumatobacteraceae bacterium; assembly: GCA_035527095.1. Lineage (GTDB taxonomy): Bacteria > Actinomycetota > Acidimicrobiia > Acidimicrobiales > Ilumatobacteraceae > Sva-07. The sequence goes on from DATLBC010000115.1 coordinate 24,831, forward strand.
CTGGGTTGGTCCGCCACCGACGACGACCCGCATGCCGAGTCGCTGGCCGCTGCCCCGACGCCCGGGGAACCGTTCCATCCGGGCGAGCCCAAGCTGCACGCCGACTGAACAGCGGCGGGCGACGCTCAGGTGCTCGGCACGACGACAACCGCGATGGCGGCGTCGTGGAGGAGCCACGTGCTCACAGAACCCAGGAGCCCGGCGGCGATCAACCCGTGACCGCGGGTGCCCACCACCACCATGTCGGCTCCCGATTGCGCCTCGGCGAGGGCTTGACGGGGTCCTTGCAGCACGATCGAACGTTCGGCTCGGCCAGTCGGGTCGATCGCGTCCAGCGCGCCGGCGATGCGCTGTTGTTCGGCCTCGATCTCGTCGGCGAATCGGTCGCTGGCCACTTCTTCGTCGAGCCATGGCGCGACCTCGATCGCGGCAATCGCTCGCACGCGAGCGGTATCGCCCGCGAAGTCGAGCGCCCAACGCAACGCGTCGCCGGCATGGTCGCTGCCGTCGAATCCCACCACGATCGTGGAGATCGCGTGCTGAGCGGCTCCGAGCGGAACGACCACCACGGGCGCATGAGCGTTGGAAGCGCAGTATCGGCTCACCGAGCCCAGCGGATGATGACGCAGCTCGCCGGCGCCCGTGCGACCGATCACGAGCAGGTCGGCATCGACGCTGGCATCGATCAGAACGTGCGGAGCTTGGCCCTCGACCACCAGCGGCTGCACATGGGGGGCGTCGGGGTGGCCTGTCGCGGCCACCTCGATCGCGACGTCGACGTCGTGCCCGGCCGTGGCGGCCAGGCCGAGTTCGTCCACGCCGAACCCCCGCTTCGCGGTGAACAACGCCATCATCGCCGACACGTGGAAGGCGCCCAGCGCAGTGATCTCGACGTCGCGTCCTGCGCTGTGGGCAATCGCCCAACGCAGCGCGTCGATCGCTGCGTCCGATCCATCGATTCCGACAACCCAACGAGCACCCATGGCACCGAGTATCGCCCTCGCCAGAGACGCCGCCCAGGGTCCGAAGACTCACCGGACGGAACGGAACGGAACAGCGCCGAGGATGACCTAGTGCCCTGGCGAACCGTCGAACGCGCGACGGACAATCAGCATGGAGGGATCAACGTGGACGAACCACTCGAGGAGCTGTCCGAGTCAGAGTGCTGGGCACTGCTGCGCACGGTCGATGTCGGTCGTCTTGCCACGCCGACTCCCGGCGGCGGCGTGGACATGTATCCGGTGAACCATGTCGTCGATCAGGGTTCCATCGTGTTCCGCACTGCGAGGGGCACCAAGATGGCGAATGCGATCGAAGCGGCCGAAGTCGCCTTCGAGGCCGACAACGCCGCCACGACCTACGACGAGCAACACGACGACCCGTGGAGCGTGATCGTTCACGGCCATGCCGAGCTGGTCACGATCGCGACCGAGTTGTTCGACGACTTCGAGCCCGCCGTGCGCCCGTGGCACGTTTCGAACAAGCCGTACTTCATCCGCCTGCTGCCGACCGCCGTGTCCGGTCGGCGCTTCCGCATCGAGCCCAGCTCATGACTCCAGCATCCGACACACAACGCAAGGAGACACCATGGTGCCGCACCTGATCGTTCCGGTCGACGGGTCGGACGCATCGTGGAGAGCCGTCGACGTCGCTGTCCAACTCGCACGTCGCAGCGACATCGCCATCGATGTCATCGAGGTCGTGTTCGACCAGCACGACGTCGTCGAAGCCGAACTCCGTCTGGCGGAGCGCCTCGAACAGCACGACACCTTCGGGGTGAACGTCTCGACCGAGGTGCGCGTCGCCGCCGAAAGCGTCGCTCAGGTCATCGGCAACGAGGTCGAGCGGCATCCTGAGGTCACCGTCGTGCTTGCGTCGCACGGGCGGGGCCGTTCGGCAGCACTGCTCGGCAGCGTGACCGAGGAGCTGCTCGAACGGATCTTCGGTCCGGTCCTGGTCGTCGGACCCCACGTCACGACGAGTGGATTCGATGGCCCCATCATCGCCACGGTCGACGGCTCCCACGAGTCCGAGTCGGTGTTGCCGCTGGCCGCCGCCTGGGGCATCGAACTCGGGAGCAGCCCGTGGATCGTCGAGGTGGCCGACCCCGACGCCGCAGTGTCGTCCGACGTGAGCGAGACCGCGTATCCGGCACGACTCGCCAAGAAGCTGGCGAAGGACTCGGGCCACCCGGTTCAGTACGAGGTACTCCACGGCGGACACGTCCACGACGAGGTCTCCGACTTCGCCACGGCGATCCATGCGTCGTTGATCGTCGCGAGCACGCGCGGACGCACCGGTATGTCGAGGTTCGTGATCGGCAGCACGGCGGCAGCGATCGTGCGCCACGCACCGTGCCCGGTGCTGTTGGTGCGCCCACCCCATCTCGCTCAGTGACGTGCCGGCACACTGCGGAGGTCTGATGAAGCGTTCACCGGGTGGGCCAATAGCATGGTGTCCGCCATGGACCGCGCCGAGCTCGCAGGAGCGTTGATCGACTCCTGCCCCGACGGGTTGCTGCTCGTCGACGCCGACGGCTTGATCCAGCTCGCGAACCCGATCGCCGAAACGCTGTTCGGCCGAACCGAGGACGACCTCGTCGGATCGTCGATCGACGAACTCGTTCCCCCGGAGTTCCGTTCGGCTCACCCGCGACGACGCGCGATTTACACCTCGGCACCGACGAGTCGCCCGATGGGAACCGGATTGGAGCTGTTCGCTCAGCATTCGTCGGGCGAGATGTTCCCTGTCGAGATCAGCCTGAGCCCGTGCACGATCGATGACGCCGTGTTCACGATCGCGACGATCCGCGACGTCAGCGATCGTCAGGAATCGGCATCGCAGATGGCGATGCTGCAAGACCGCGAACGCATCGCCCGAGACCTTCACGACATGGTGATCCAACGGCTCTTCGCCGCCGGGATGAACCTCCAGGCGGTGCAGTCCGCGGCACAACCCCAGATGGTGGCGGACCGCATCGCGTCGACGATCAACGAGCTGGACGACACCATTCGCGAGCTCCGTTCAGCCATCTTCCGGCTCGGCCAGCACGACGAACGCCGCACCCTGTCGGCGCAACTCACCGAACTGGTCCACGAACGAGCCCGGCACCTGGGATTCGAACCGGTGCTCCGACTCGTCGGCGACCTCGATCAACTCCCCGACTTCATCGCCGACCAGTTGGTTGCGACCGTCACCGAAGGGCTGTCGAACGTGGTCCGCCACGCCAACGCCACCGTCACCGACGTCCGCGTCGAGTGTGTGGGCACGAGCCTGTCACTGTCGATCAGCGATGACGGTGTCGGGCTCCCGGACGAACCCAAGCGGTCAGGCGGGCTGTCGAACATGATGTGGCGCGCCGCCGAACTCGGGGGGAGCTGCACCGTCGGCCCCAATGAACCGGCCGGCACCCGCCTACAGTGGCACGTCCCGGTCTGACCGACCCCAGCCGAGTGCGCAGCGAACCCGTTGCGATGAGCGAAACCGCCGCACACGGTCACCGCGCTCATCGGCAACCCGGCCACCCGCGCCGCGATGAGCCACACCGCCACACGTGGCCACCCCACTCGTCGGTGGGCCGAGCCCGCCGCGCCGCTCACATCTCGTTGCGGTGGCGCTCGACGAGGCGCGCCGCCAGGGCGGCCGCTTCGGTGCGTCTCGCCATGCCGAGCTTCGCGAGGAGATTCGACACATAGTTCTTGACCGTCTTCTCCGCCAGGTACATCTCCTGCGCGATCTGGCGATTGGTGTATCCCTCGCCGATCAGGTCGAAGATCCGTCGCTCCTGCGTCGTCAGATCGTCGAGTCGCCCCTCCTCGCTGTCGCGCAGGCGCCGGCTCGCGAGCCGCACCTCGGCATCGTCGAGGTACCGGCGCCCTTCCGCCACGCCGCGGATCGCGTCGACCAACTCATTGCTGCGGATCTGTTTGAGGATGAATCCCGACGCACCGGCGAGCCCTGCGTCGACGAGCGCCCGGTCACTGTCGAACGACGTGAGGATCAACACCTTGACGGATGGGAACTCCGTGGTGATCTCACGGCATACGTCGATCCCGTTGTGCTCGCCGTCGCCGAGGCGCACGTCGAGGACCGCGACATCGGGCGTGTGCTCCCGAATTCCTGCGAATGCCTCGGCCGCAGTGCCGGCCTCACCCACCACGGTGAGGTCGCTCTCGGCGTCGAGTGCGGCGGCGATGCCCCGACGCACCACCTCGTGGTCGTCGAGCAGGAAGACGCGGATCATCGGGCCATCATCGCTCACGCGCGGTGCCGTGGCGCGCGATGGCGCTTCACGCGATCAGCGGAACGACGGCGATCGGGCGGTGGAGGTGGTGCAGCAGCCAGGTCGACACCGAGCCGAGGAGCGCCGCGCCAACGGCGCCATGGCCTCGCGCTCCGACCACGACGAGGTCGGCGTTCTCGGCCTGCGAAGCCAGCGCCGAACGAGGGGTGCCACGCACGAATTCCCGTTCGAGCGCGACGTCGCGGGCGCGTGCCCGCTCGGCAACCGTGTCGACGAGATGGTGGAAGCGGTCGGCAGCGAGGTCGCTCGCGTCGGGGAAGAAGAACGCGTCGGCGCCGACCGCAAGCGGCGTGGCATCCCACACCCAGGCGACCACGACAGTGTCGCCGGGAAGGGCGAAGTCGATCGCCCAACGCAGGGCCGCCATCGCATTCGGTGACCCGTCGCAGCCAACCAGGATCGTTCCGGCCCGCTTGGACTCGGCGTCGCCGGGCACCACGATCGTGGGCACCGAGGCGTGAGTTGCGCACTGCGTGCTCGTCGAACCGAGCAGGAGGCGGGCAAAGCCCCCACGACCCCGGCTGCCGATCACCAACAACTCCGCGGACTCCGAGGCCTCGAGCAGTACTTGCGCCGGGCCACCGTGACCGACCGACGCAGCGACGGGGAGGTCGAGGCGCTCACCCAACTGGGCGGCGACCTCGGCCACATCGTGCGCAGCCGCATCGTGGATCCCGGTGTCGTCGAGTTCCGCCATCATCGGCGCCGACATCGGGTAGGCGCCGACCACGGGCGTCTGCCAGGCCGTGACGAGTTCGACCGCGGTCGCTCGACCCGGGATGTTGGTCGCGGCCCACTCGAGCGCATGTGCCGCACAGTCCGACCCGTCGAGCCCGACGACCCACGCACCACGATCGACTCGAGGAGCCGAGTCCGAGCTCACCCTCTCGTGCGCCATCACCATGGGTTCACCTCTCTCCAGCGGGGAATCCCCCGGCCCCCTCGTCGGCGACGCGTCAACGGCCACCCCGATGATTGAACCGCCCGCCGACCCACAACGGCAGGGCCAAAGGTCACGCAGACGTCCGGTCGGAAGATGCATGGACGCGCTGACCTTGGCCTCTGGCCTGATGCACCGCACGGCGCCACGATGGTGTCACCCGACCGGACGACCCAGGAGGCGCCATGACCGAAGACTTCCCCGCACTGCGCAACGAGCTGCGCCAGGGCTATCGCGACCTCATGCAGGCGATTCCCGACCAGATGAAGGGATTCGGCGACCTGCATCGCGCCGCAGTCAAAGATGGGGCGCTCCCGCAGGTCACCAAGGAACTGATGGCCGTCGCGATCGCCATCTGCACGCGTTGCGACGACTGCATCACGTTGCACATGCATGACGCACTTCGTGCCGGAGCGACGGCGGAGATGGTCCACGAGACGATCGGTGTCGCGGTGCTGATGGGCGGCGGGCCGGCGTCGACGTACGCGACCCACGCCCTGCGCGCGCTCGAACAGTTCAGCGCCTAGTGCTGTGGCCTGTTGACCTTGGCCCCTGTCGCCAGCAGATCGATCGGTGAATGCTCGATGATCATGTCGATACATCCTCAGCCCTGGCTGGTCGACTACGCCGCGACCGTGGCGTCGTTCGACTGGGACGAGGCGTGGGCCGCGCTGCGTTCCGACGGAGGCACCGGACGACCCGACAGCGTGAACATCGCCGACCTCGCGGTCGACCGGCACGTCCGCGAGGGACGAGGCGATCGAGTGGCGCTCCGGTTCATCGGCCGCGAACCGAACGAGTTCGACGAGCCCGTCGACATCACCTACGCGCGACTGGCGAGGCGAACGAACCGATTCGCCGATGCGATGGTCCGACGCGGCTTCGGGCCGGGCACCGGCGTGGCGACCCTTGCCGGTCGCATCCCCGATCTGTACGTGGCCGCGCTCGGCACGCTCAAGGCGCACGGCACGTTCACTCCGTTGTTCTCGGCGTTCGGGCCCGATCCGATCGCGCAGCGGATGAACCTCGGGCACATCAAGATCCTGGTCACGACACCGTTGCTGTATCGGCGCAAGGTGGCGCCAATCCTCGATCGCCTGCCTCATCTCCAACTCGTCCTGGTGAGCGGGAGCACCGAGGACAAGATCGGACGGGCGACCACGACGGGGCCACAGGTCATGTCCATCGGGGCATTCCTCACCGAAGGCAGTGACACGTTCCAGTCCGCTCCGACCGATCCCGAAATGCCGGCGCTCGTGCACTTCACCAGTGGCACGACCGGTCAGCCGAAAGGCGCGGTTCACGTGCACGCCGCGGTGGTCACCCATCACGTCACCGGTCGGCTGGTGCTCGACCTGCACGACAGCGACACGTTCTGGTGCACCGCCGACCCGGGGTGGGTGACCGGGACGTCGTACGGCATCATCGCCCCGCTGACCAACGGCGTCACCAGCATCGTCGACGAAGCAGAGTTCGACGCACGACGCTGGTACGAGATCCTCGACCGACAGGAGGTCGACGTCTTCTACACGGCACCGACCGCACTTCGCATGCTGCAACGAGCCGGCACCGATCTCGCCACCGTGGTCGATCTCTCACACCTACGCCTGCTCGCCAGCGTCGGCGAGCCGCTCGACCCCGACGCCGTGCGCTGGTGCCAGCAGGCCTTCGGTGTCCCGGTGATCGACACGTGGTGGCAGACCGAGACGGGCGGGATCATGATCTCGAATCATCGCTCGCAACCCGTACGACCCGGCTCGATGGGACGGCCGCTGCCGGGCATCGAAGTCGGGCTGCTCACACGCGACGCCGACGGCGATGTGGTGCTCGACTCCACCGGCGCTCCACTGCGGGTGAACGACCCGGAGCAGTCCGGTGAACTCGCCCTGCGCGCCGGATGGCCCTCGATGTTCCGCACCTACCTCGACCAGGACGAACGGTACCGACGGTCGTTCGTCGACGGGTGGTATCGCACGGGCGACCTCGCACGATGCGACGCCGACGGCTACTACTGGTTCGTCGGTCGCGGCGACGACGTCATCAAGACCTCTGGACACCTGATCGGTCCGTTCGAGGTCGAGTCGGCGCTGAACGAGCACCCCGCAGTCGCCGAGACCGGCGTGATCGGCAAACCCGATGCCACTGCCGGCGCGATCGTCAAAGCGTTCGTCGTGCTCGCCCGCGAGTACGAACCGACTGATGAACTCCACCGGGAACTCCTCGGCCATGCCCGGGCCCGATTGGGTGCCGCGGTGGCGCCCCGCGAGATCGAGTTCGTCGACGACCTGCCGCACACCCGCAGCGGCAAGATCATGCGCCGCGTACTCAAGGCGCGCGAGCTCGGCGAGGACGAGGGTGACACCTCAACCCTCGAGGCCCCGCCCGACACCACGGAGCCACGACCATGACCACCGAAGTTCCCCCAGCCCGGCTCTCCGGGAACCACGATCTCGAGCGGCGCCTGCTCGGCGACATGATCCGCATCCGGGTGTTCGAAGAGCGGTGCGCCGAGCTCTACGGCGAGTCCAAGATCCGCGGGTTCCTCCACCTGTACATCGGGGAGGAAGCGGTGGCATCGGGGGTGATGAGTTGCCTGCAACCCGACGATGCCGTGCTGGCCACCTACCGCGAGCACGGTCACGCACTCCTACGCGGCGTGTCGGCGGCCTCGATCATGAGCGAGATGTTCGGCAAGGCAACCGGGTGTTCCGGCGGGCGTGGGGGTTCGATGCACCTGTTCGACGCCGAGACACGGTTCTTCGGCGGCAACGCGATCGTCGGCGGGCATCTCCCGCTCGCTGTGGGCCTCGGACTCGCCGATCAGATGCTCGGCCGCGACGGCGCCGTCACCGTCTGCTTCTTCGGCGAAGGCGCGATGGCCGAGGGCGAGTTCCACGAGGCGATGAACCTCGCGGCACTGTGGAACGTGCCCGTGCTGTTCTGCTGCGAGAACAACCGATATGCGATGGGGACGTCACTGCGGTCGAGCGAGTCGCAGGTCGACCTGGCGCTCAAGGCGGCGAGCTACGCGCTTCCCGCTTGGAGCGTCGACGGCATGGACGTCATGGAGGTGTACCGGGCCACCACCAAGGCGCTGTCGGCGATCCGTGCCGGCGGCGGCCCGATGTTCGTCGAGTTCCAGACGTACCGGTTCCGGGCACACTCGATGTTCGATCCCGACCTGTATCGCGATCCCGACGAGGTCGAGCGCTGGAAGCAGCGCGACCCGATCACCACCTTTGCGAACGGGCTCCTGACCGATGGGGTGATCGACGACGCAGACTTCGACGCACTGTGGACGGCAGCACGCGACGAGACCGAGGCCGCCGTCGCCGCCGCCGACGCAGCTCCGATCGAGGCCGTCGGCACGCTGCTCGAGCACGTGACCCGCCCGGTCGAGCCGACGACCGTTCCCGACGCCTCCGGCTCGAGAGACCAGGACGAGGTGGACGAGGTGTGGCCATGAACGAACCGGCGACGATGACCTACCGCGAGGCGATGCGCGAGGCACTGCGCGACGCGTTGACCACCGACGAGCGCGTGTTCATCATGGGCGAGGACGTCGCCGACTACGGCGGCACGTACGCGGTCACCAAGGGCTTGCACGAGGAGTTCGGACGCGATCGCGTCCGCAACACACCACTGTCCGAATCCGGGTTCGTCGGCGCCGGCATCGGCGCTGCGCTCGGCGGGCTGCGCCCGATCGTCGAGATCATGACGGTGAACTTCAGCTTGCTCGCACTCGATCAACTGGTGAACACCGCAGCCGCACTGCTGCACATGTCCGGCGGCCAGTTCAACGTGCCGCTGGTGGTTCGCACGACCACCGGTGCCGGGCGTCAACTTGCCGCCCAACACTCGCACAGTCTCGAAGGTTGGTTCGCGCACGTTCCCGGGCTCAAGGTGATCGCTCCCGCCACGCCCGCGGACGCGCGATGGATGCTGCCGACGGCGCTCGCGGACCCGAACCCCGTGATCGTCTTCGAGCACTCCGGCCTCTACAACGACCGCGGGCCGGTCGATCCCGATGGCGGGCCCGTCGACATCGATCGTGCCGTCGTACGACGTTCAGGCGACCAGCTCACGATCGTCGCATGGGCGGGCATGCTGCCGAAGGCCCTCGAGGCGGCCGAGCAGCTCGCTGCCGGCGGCGTGTCGGCAGAGGTGATCGACCTGCGGTCGTTGCGACCCCTCGATCTGCCGACCGTTTCGGCCTCGGTGGAGCGCACCCATCGCGCCCTCGTCGTCGACGAGGGGTGGCGTACTGGGGGGATGAACGCCGAACTCGCCGCGGCGATCACCGAGACCTGCTTCTGGACGCTCGACGCTCCCGTCAGCAGACTCGCAAGCCTCGAGGTGCCGATCCCGTACGCCAAACACCTCGAGACCGCGGCGATCCCGCAAGTCGACGACATCGTTGCGGCGGCGAACGCCCTCGTCGGAGGCGCGTCGTGACCGACTCCGCCACCTTCGACTATGCGATGCCATCGCTCGGTGCCGACATGGACGAAGGGCGCGTGATCGAGTGGCGTGTGGCCCCGGGCGACGTCGTACATCGGGGTGACGTGATCGCCGTGGTCGAGACCGAGAAGTCCGACATCGACATCGAGATCTGGCACGACGGCATCGTCGACGAGTTCCTCGTCCAGGTCGGTCAACTCGTCGACGTCGGCACGCCAATTGCCCGGCTCCGCTCCGAAGGCAGCAGCACGCCTGCACCAGACCCACCGCCAGCCGCACCGGTCAGCGCTTCGGCTCCGACCGCGAGGCGTGTTCCGGCGTCACCACTCGCACGTCGGCTCGCCACCGAACGCGGCATCGAGATCGCTGCGCTACGGGGCAGTGGGCCCGGCGGCGCCGTGGTCGAATCCGACGTCGTCGCCGCCACGATCGATGCTCCGCCGGCCGATGACAACGGCGTGCCCCCTGAGGTCATCGCACCGCGGCGGCGATCGCCCGACACCATGCGTGCGCTGATCGCCGAACGCATGGCGACGGCAAACCGCGAGATCCCCCACTACCACCTGTCGCGCGACCTCGACGTCGGCGAACTCGAGACGTGGCTGGCGGCACACAACGCGCAGCGATCGATCGCCGACCGGATCCTGCCGGCGGCCTGCTTCATCCGAGCAGTCGCCCTCGCAGCCGCGCGCCATCGTGAACTCAACGGATTCTGGGTCGACGATCACTTCGAAGCCGCCGAGGCGGTCAACGTCGCCATGGCGATCTCGCTGCGTCGTGGCGGCTTGGTCACGCCGCACATCGAACGAGCCGACGAGCGTTCCCTCGCCGAGGTGATGACCGCACTCAGCGATCTGGTTGCCGCCGCGCGCGCCGGCAACCTCCGCGCGAGTTGGATGACCGGAGCGACCATCACCATCACGAACCTGGGCGACACTGGCGCCGACTCGGTGCACGGGGTGATCTCGCCACCCCAGGTCGCCCTCGTCGGCTTCGGCCGCACTCGTCAACGACCGTGGGTGATCGACGGCCGCGTCGCCGCCCGGCCCGTCGTCACCGCCACGCTTGCCGCCGACCACCGCGCCACCGACGGAGCGGTCGGAAGCCGTTTCGTCGCCGCCCTCGCCGATTTGATCGACCGACCGGAGGAACTTCTGTGACCGACCACACCACTCCCACCCACGACCACGTCGAACTCGCGACGATGATCCTGTCGGCCATCGCCGACATCGCCCCGGAGTTGGAGCCGGAACTGGCAGACCTCGATCACGATGTCGATTTCTGGATGGAACTCCAACTCGACTCGATGGACCACCTCGCGGTCATGACCCGGCTCTCGGAGCAGACCGGGGTCGACATCGCCGAGCGCGACTACCCGCACCTCACCACGGTGAGCGCGCTGCGCGACTTCCTCGCTGCGGGAGGCTCCTGACCCGGTGATCATCGTCTGGCTCCTGGGGCTGGTCGGTGGCTTGGCAGCCGCCGCATACGGGAGCAGACGGGCGGTGACCGCTGCGCTCGACGCGTCGAGAACGTCCAACATCCCGCCGGCCATCATCGGGCTGACCGTGGTCGCCATCGGCACCGACCTGCCCGAGATCGCCAACTCGATCGTGTCCGCGCTGAGCGGCCACGGCGACCTCATCATCGGCGACGCCGCCGGATCGGCGCTCACGCAGGTCACCTTCATCCTCGCCCTGCTGTGCCTCGGCGCCGGCCCGATTCATGCCGACCGTGACACGGTGCTCGCCACCGGCACCATGACGACCATCGCACTCCTGGTCGCCGCGCTTCTGATCCGCGACGGCCTCTTCGCGCGTTGGGAAGGTGGATTGCTCGTTGCGGCATGGGTACTGGCGATCGTGGTGATCGAACGGCGGCAGCCGCCATCCACGCCAGCGCTGGCGCTCGCCCCCCGGCAGACCGATGGATCCACCGGCCGACACGTCGCGGTTGCACTCGGTTGGCTGTTGCTCGTCGGAGTCGCAGCGACCGTCGTGGTGGAGAGCTTCATCACCCTCAGCGACGAGATCGGGATACCGCAGCTGATCGCCAGCGCGATCGTGCTCTCGCTCGGCACATCACTGCCGGAACTCGTGGTCGACTGGACAGCGATCCGCCGCGGTGCGGTGGCAATGGCCATCGGAGACCTCTTCGGGTCGTCGCTGCTCGACGCGACATTGGCGATCGGAATCGGGCCGGCGCTTCGAGCGGTGGCCGTGTCGCCGACCGCGGCGACCACCTGCCTCATCGCTGCGATGGGCGTGATGGCAGCCTCGGTGATCGCCGGATCGCGCCCCACCCACAGCCGACCGTCGGCGACACTGCTGTTCCTCGTGTACGGCGCGGCAACCGCAGCGTTCATCGTTGGGACCGGCTGACCATTCCTCGGTTCGCCATGACCTCTGGCCCTGTCGAACCGCGCCTTGCTTGTCGACACTGGGGACATGACGAAGACCGAGCAGACACGCGCCACGAACGAGTTGGCGCGAATCGATGACGTCCTGGAACGCTACGGACGGCCGGGTCCCCACGCCACCGTGATCATGCAGTTCCCGGCGCCTGGACAGATCGGCGACGACCGCAGGGTGCGCTGGCATGTCCGACGATCCGAACTCGTGGCCGCCGGCGCCGAGGATGCCGCGCTCATCAACTTGGACGTCCTCGTCGACGCACTCGAGCCGCGCGGCGAGTGGGTGCTGTTGACAGCGGACGGGACCGACGCGACCTTCTGCTGGTTGACCGACCACACCGTCAGCCATCTGGCCCATGTCGGCGCGTGCCCGTCGCTGCTCGCAGCACTCGATGAGCTGACCGATCGAACACCCGTGGTCGTTGCCGTGGTCGACCATCTGGGCGCAGATCTCTTCGAACTCGACCACCTGGACCTCGTCGAGATCGGCTCGGTCAAGGGTGACCACGTGCAGACGCACCGGCACACCGGCGGCAACCACGACGGTTACCAACGCCGCGTCGAGGCGGTCTACGAACGCAATGCCGACACGATCGCTCGCCAGATCACCGCGCACGCACTCCACGCCGGCGCCCGCCTGGTGGTGCTGACCGGCGACGACCGTGAGGCAGCAGCGGTCACCGACCACCTCGATCCTCACCGATTCGACGTGTCGACGGTGCAGGCGGGCGCCCGACACGACGCTCACGTCGCCGACCGTGTTCGTCACGCAGCGATCGACCGGTCACTGGAGGATCGTCGGATGCGGCGTTCCGCGGCGGTCGACCACCTCCGCGAGGAGCTCGGGCGCCACGCGCTGGGAGTGCAGGGTCGCGCCGATACTGCGGCAGCGATTTCCGAGAGCAGAGTCGCGACCACGTTCCTCGACCGAACCGCTGCAGTCGCCGCCGACGCACTTGCCCGCGACACCTTGCTGTTCGGCGGCACGGTGGTCGTCGCGGACGATCTTGGCGTGACCGACGGTGTCGCGGCCATTGTTCGCTATACAACTCAGTGAGCCGTCGACCCGACAACGACCGACCAGCGACCACTGACGTCACGAGGAGCCCCGATGACCGACACACCTGAGAACCCCGAGACCGGGATCGACACGACTGACAGCAGTCCGAGTCGTTGGCCCCTGATCGCGGGGGCGGTGGTGATCGTGGCCGCGCTGGTGGCCGCGCTGGTGTTCATCAACAACGGTGACGACGACGACAGCAGCGACTCGGTGGCCACCAGCGAGGCGAGCCAGACCACCGACGTGTCCGAGACCACTGCGACCACCGACGTCCCCGAGACGACGCAAAGCCCGGAAACGAGCGCAGCCACGACAACCGCACCGGCGACCACCGAAGCGCCACCGCCATCAGAGGACGTCAGCACCGCGATCTGGCCATGGACCGACACCGACCTTCGGTACGCCGACCCGGTCGAGGCGGCAACAGGTTTCGCGACCGACTACCTCGGATTCGTCGACCCGATCGCCGGCGAGTTCATGGCCGGCGACGACCGGTCCGGTGAGGTCGAGATCCGCACGTTCGAGAGCGGGCCATCGACGGTGGTGTTCGTCCGCCAGCTCACTGCAGACGACAGCTGGTGGGTGCTCGGCGCGGCGAGCGAGAACATCACGATCGACGAGCCCGATGCGTTGGCGGAGGTCACGAGTCCACTGACGGTGTCAGGCATGGCCGTGGCATTCGAGGGCACCGTCGATGTCCAACTTCGGGCCGACGGCAACGGCGAGCCGATCTTCGAAGGCTTCGTCACCGCCAGCGGCGGTCAAGAGCCGGGTCCGTACAGCGAGACCTTCGACTTCACGAGCCCCGGTCAGACCAGCGGCGCCCTCGTGATGCTGTCGCTCAGCCCGGAGGACGGCTCGACGCTCGAGGCGTCAGCACTGCGAATCTTCTACCCCTGATCGTCGGACTGGGCGCGGCCTCCGACGAGCGCGAGCACCTGCGCCACCGCGTCCTTGCCGTCGGGTGCGAGGTCGAGACAGCCCAACGAGGCCGCCGCATCGTCGGGTCTCGCTGTCTGCTGACGGACCAGCACCGGAGTGCCCGGCGACTGTTGTCGGTGGGCTCCGACCAGTTGGATGGTTCGTTCGTCGTCGGGGTCGAGCAGCACGATGATCGCGTCCGCATCGTCGGCAAGTGGGCACCGCCCCCCGTCGAGCACCGGGCACCCGGCATTGCCGCGCGACGCCGGACCGGCACACATCGCTGTCGCCAGGCCTGCTGCGTCGGCAGCCCGTTCTCCAGCCCACCGCCGACCGGCGACCTCGACGAGCACGCGCGGTCGGCGCTCGCCTGGCGGCCACGTGGCCACCGGGCCGACAGTCCCGACCGTCAACCGTACGATCCCATTGTCGTGGCCCAACGCAACCGGGCCGCGCCGGCTCAGCATCGAGAGCATCGGGCCGTTCTCGAGCAACACGTCGGCCTGAAGATTCGCGAGCCCGACGGCGCCGGCGTGACGAACCAGAACGTCGAGCAGGTACGGCCCGAGCCAACCGCGCCAATCGGGGGCGACTGTCACCGCGAGGTCACCGTCGCCATCGTCACGAATCGCGTAGCCCGCTTCTCCGGCGACCACCTCGGGCTCGCCCTCGCGGTGAACGACGGCGATCACGCCGAAGCCACCCCGCGAGGCGACGTCGGCCCACTCCTGACACCATTCGAGATGCGGCTTGAAAGCACCGAAGAACCGCCGGTGACGGTCGCCCACGGACAGCGTCTCGTACAGGCTGCACATCCGCTCTCCATCGTCGAACGAAGTGGGGCGCACCTCCATGCGAGCGCCGCCAGCGAGCTCGATGACCTCGGAGGGGTCCACGTCGTCCATGCCACCGACATTCTGACCCATCAGGCGCACCGCGAGACGACCAGCTACCCCTTGGGGTATTCTTACGACATGTCGATCACCCGTGGACTCCTCGTCGGCATCGCCGGCTTCAGCCTCCTGCTGGCGTCGTGTGGCGGCGACGAACCCGAAGCTGACGTCCCCGCGACGGCTTCCACCGCCGACAACGTCGAGGGGGCGACCACGATCAACGGGATCTCGACGATCTCCGTCGACGACGCCGCCCTGATCACCGACAATCCGCCCGAGGATCTCGTGGTGCTCGACGTCCGCACTCCCGAGGAGTTCGCCGAGGGCCACCTCGAAGGCGCCGTGCTGGTCGACTTCTACGACGCCGACTTCGCCGAACAACTCGCTGCGCTCGACGCCGGGGCCCCCTACCTCGTGTACTGCCGCTCGGGGAACCGCAGCGGGCAGGCCCTCGGTGTGATGCAACAGCTCGGGTTCACCTCAGCGGTCGATGTCGACGGCGGGATCGTCGCTTGGTCCGGTGCCGGGCTCCCCGTCACGACCGAGTGACGACCCAGGGCGGCGCTCACCAACCCCCCTGAGCACGAGCACACGGGTGAACTCGGCGCCGACGAGCACGATCTGGCCCACGAAGAAGATCCACAGCAGCACCAGGAAGATGCTTCCGGTGACTCCCACCAATGACGAGGCGGCATACCGCTGGAGATAGGCGCCGACGAGCACGTTCCCGACCGCCAGCATGCCCGCCGTGACAGCGCCGCCTGCGATGGCGGACGGCCACGGGATGTGTGCATCGGTGAGAAAGTGGAAGAGCAACGCGACGACGCCAGCGCCCAGCACCCACGACGTAGCGAGGCCGAACAACTCCTCGAACGACGCGACGAATGCCGCGTCGGGGATCAGCCGGCCGAGCAGCCCGGCAACAGCGTTGAGCACAAACGAGGCGATGACCACGGCGCCGGCCCCGGCAATCACCGCAAAGGCGACGAGACGTCGAGTCACGGTGTGGCGAAGCCCGGGGCGCACAGGGCGTTCCCAGATCGTGTTGAACGCGTCCTGCACGGCGATCACCAGGACAGACGCAGTGAGGAACAGCGAGACTGCCCCGATGACACCGAGTCCGGTGAGTGTCCCGGTGCCGTCGAGCGTGTCGGTCAGGGCGCGGGCCACGTCGGCGGCGTCGATGCCGAGCCATTCCGAGATCCGATCGGTGAGATACGACTGGACGTCACCTCTCGAGATCACGAGCCCGGCGATCGCGAGCGCGAGCGCGAGCAACGGGACGAGAGCGAACAGCCCGTAGTACGCAATGCCCGCGCCGAGTCGAATCGTGCGGTGATCACGCCACTGTTCGTACGTGTCGAATCCGAGCGTCCAGGCACCGCGAGCGACATCACGAACCCGATCCACGATCACCGCGATGATGCTAGGGGCCGACGGTCGCGGGGGTCCGGGATCGCCGTGATCAGACCGGAGCGGACAAGGGCGGTCCCGCGAATTCGAGCCAGGCTCCATAGCCGCCGACCAGGTCGGACACGTCGGAGAACCCCGCCCGCCGAAGCACGCTGGCGGCCACCGACGACCGGTAGCCGCCGGCACAGTACACGACCGTCGGAGCATCGGCGTCGAATTCGTCGAGTCGATCAGGGAGCTGCCCGACCGGCACCGCCACCGAACCGGCGATACTGCCGATTGCCACCTCACCGGGGTTGCGGATGTCGACCAGTTGGAGCCCGCCGATCTCGGCGCGCCGGCGTTCGAATTCCGGCACGGTGAGGCGCGAGGCCCGCGCCGTGTGTTCGGGATGCTCCGCCATCACGGTCAGCGCGTCTGCGACGTATCCGACCACCCGGTCGAAGCCGATACGACCGAGCCGGTTGCGCGCCTCGATCTCGAATCCGGCATCGGCGACGAGCACGATGTCGACGTCGCTCGGCACCACCGATCCGGCGAACTCCGCATACCGGCCTTCGAGGCCGACGTTGACCGAGCCGACCAGGTGCCCGCGGGCGAACTCCTCTGGCGAACGTCCGTCGAGCATGATGGCGCCACCGTCGAAGAGGCGCCTCGCCGTGTCGAGGTCGAGGGCGACGAGCGCAGCGGTCTCGTCGAGCAGCGGGCGATCCTTGCGGTTCAGCACGGCGTCGTAGACGAAGTACGACGGGGCCGGTGGTTGGCCCTCGGTGACGAGCGCAACGAAGGTCTCCTTGTCAGGCGCAACGAGCGCATAGTTGTTCACGCGCTGATCGCCGATCGTCGACCAGGTCTCGGTCGACAGGTTCTTGCCGCATGCCGAACCAGCACCGTGGGCCGGGTAGACGCGAGTGGCGTCCGGAAGGGTGAGCAGCTGATTGTGCAAGCTGTCATAGAGCTTGTCGGCGAGTTCGTCGCGGGTGTATCCGAGCGACGCGAGCAGGTCGGGTCGTCCGACGTCACCGATGAAGAGGGCATCACCGGTGAGGACGCCGTACGGCACCTCGTCGTCAGCATGCTCCCAGACGACGATGCTGATCGACTCGGGTGTGTGCCCGGGGGTGTGGCGGATCTCGAGCTGCACGTCTCCGAGCGAGATGTGCTCGCCATCGGCGAATTTCCGCGACGCGAACTCGGTCTCAGCGACCGCAGAGAACCCGATCTCCGCTCCAGTCGCCGCTGCCAGCTCGAGGTGCCCCGAGAGGAAGTCGGCATGGAAATGCGTCTCGATCACCAACTCGATCACCAGACCGGCCCCCTCGGCGTCACGCACGTACTCGTCGATGTCGCGGCGGGGGTCGACCACGACAGCGCGTCCGGTCGTCTCGTCGCCAATCAGGTATGAAGCCTGTGACAGACAGTCGAGGTAGTACTGCGTGAAGATCATGGTCGTGCCTTTCGACTGGATGCCGACAGTGATCTCGTCGGCTGTGCTGCGTGGTCCAACATACCCCATGGGGTAACTATTCCAGGTTGCCCACAAACCGAAGAGTACGGTGACGGCCATGCAACGTCGAACCGCACGCATCGCAGCATCGGCTGTCGCCATTGCGCTGGCGAGTGCGGTCCTGGCGGGGTGTTTCACTGTCGAGGCCACGTTCAGCATCAACGACGACGCGACGGCCGACGTCGATTACCTCGTCTTGATCGACACCGAGCAGCTCCAAGAGCTCTCCGGACTGCTCGGTGAGGACACCGGGGCTCTCGGGGACCTGTCCGGCGATGCACTGCTCGGTGAATTCCTGGGCGGCGACGATCCGTGCGGCGACCTCACCCAGGAGCTCAGCACCTACGAGGTCTCGACGCGCGAGATCGACGAGGGCGGCGAGGTGGGCGTGGGCTGCACGGTCAGCGGCGTCCCGATCGCAGAGCTGAACTCACTCGGTGACGACACGTCGTCGTTCATGATCGAGCAAGACGACGACGGCACTCGCTTCGATGCGGTCCTCGAGGGTGTCGACGAGCTCGCCGGCGACCCGTCGGAAACCGACATGATCACCGAGATGCTCGGGGTCAGCCTCGATGACCTCTTCACGATCAGGTTCGTCGTCAGCGCACCCGGCTCGCTCGGCGACAACAACGCATCATCGACCGGCGGCGCGACCGCCACCTGGGATGTCAAGCCCGATGCCGATTTCGTCACCGACGGCGACGCCACGATGACTGCCGAGTGGACGCCCGGCGGCGGCAGCAGTTCGTCGGTGTGGATCATCCTGGCGATCATCGCCACAGTTGCTGCGATCGCTGCCGTCGCCATCGTCCTGGTCAAGCGCTCCAAGGGTCAGCACACGGAGGTTGCCGACGCGGCGGCCGGCGTGCCGACGTCACCGCCCGGCACGACACCGCCCTCGCCCATCACCGCGCCTCCGCCGCCGCCACCCGGCATGGCGCAGCCGCCCGGTCCTGGGGGACCAGCGCCGGTCGCACCCCCACCGCCTCCAGCCGCGTCGGAGCCGCCGACGGCACCGCCACCACCGGCAACGCCACCCCCTCCCCCGCCGCCACCGTCCTGACCGCCGCCCCGACTCAGGCCTTCATCGGAGCCATCGCACTCAGCAGGTCGCCGACGAGGTGCTGGCGTTCGACGCGGTGCCGCATCGGGCGGTCGGTGACGATGGCATACCGGTTGCGCCGACCTTCGCGATGACGCGTGAGGCATCCCGCCGCCTCGAGGTCGTTCACGATGCCCTGCACCGCACGCTCGGTGATGCCCACCTGCTCGGCGAGATCTCGAAGACGGAGCTGCGGATCGCGGGCGAGGCAGATGAGCACATGGCTGTGGTTGGTGAGAAACGTCCAGGTGCCGTCATCGACGAGCGGACCCGACGGTGCATCGGAGACGACGGTGCGGGGGGCCATGATCACAGGCTAGGAATGGTGTTACCGGAAATCAACTTCCGTTGATTCGTCGTGGGTGTCAAGGGGCGGGTGTGGCAGGCTCTCGATGTGCACGCGCCGAGCTACGAGCAGCTGTTCGAGAACAACCGCCGGTGGGTGGCACACGAACTCGCCAACGATCCCGACCACTTCGAGCGCCTCGCTGCCGGGCAGCATCCGAAGTACCTCTTCATCGGCTGCTCGGACAGCCGCGTGAACGCGAACGAGATGGTCGGTGTTCGCAGCGGCGAGATGTTCATCCACCGCAACATCGCCAATCTCGTCGTGCACACCGACATGAACCTGATGTCGGTGCTGCAGTTCGCGGTCGAGGTGCTCGGCGTCGAACACGTCATCGTGTGCGGCCACTACGGCTGTGGTGGCGTCGCCGCGGCGGTCGACGGTTCGTACCACGGGCTGATCGACAAATGGCTGCGCACCATCAAGGACGTGTACCGGATCTACCACGACGAGCTCGACGCCATCGCCGACCCCGAGTTGCGCCACCAACGCCTCGTCGAACTCAACGTACGCGAGCAGGTGTATCGGCTGTGCTCGACATCGTTCGTCCAGCGACGGTGGGGCGACGACATGAATCAGCACGTGCACGGTTGGGCCTACGACCTGCGCCACGGGCTGCTCAAGGACCTCGGGATCGACCCGGCCGACGAGCCCGCTCGCGGCATCTACGACCTCGACGGGCTCTGACCCCGGGACGTTCGACACTGGCCCCGCGTTCTGAGGTGGGAGACGCTGGTACTGGGTCGCGGGACGATCCTGCGACCGGTATCGAGGGAGATGTCCATGTCGCCAGTGACCGCTCAGCAAACCCAGGTTCGTCGCATCGTCGATCTCTCCGAGGTCGGCCTGAGCGATGTCGGACTCGTCGGCGGCAAGGGAGCGAACCTCGGCGAGATGATCGCCGCTGGGTTCCCGGTGCCGCCCGGCTTCGTCATCACCGCCGAGGCCTATCTCGATGCCATGGAGCACGCCGGACTCCGCGACGAACTCGCCGAGCATGCACGAGACGCCGGCGCGCTCACGCCCGAAGCACTGGCCGAGGCCGCCCGCCGTCTGCGAGCATCCGTGCGCGATTGCACCTTGCCAGCATCGCTCGCGGACGATGCGCTGGAGCGCCTGAACGCCCTCGGACCCGACGTCAGGGTGGCCATTCGGTCGTCGGCCACCGCAGAGGACTCGACCGACACCTCGTTCGCCGGAATGAACGAGACGTTCACGAACGTCCGAGGGCCAGAACTCCTCCAGCGGATCACCGACTGCTGGGCGTCGCTGTTCGGGGAACGGGTCGCGTCGTACCGCGTCGATCGCGGGCTGCTCGACGAGCCGGCGATCGCCGTGATCGTGCAACAGATGGTGGCATCGGACCGCTCCGGCGTGATGTTCACGGTGGACCCCGCCGAACGCGAGCAGGTTGTGATCGAGGCGGCCTTCGGCCTTGGCGAGGTCGTGGTGTCGGGGCGCGTCGAACCGGACACGTACCACGTCGACCGCACCACCAAGATGCTGCGTGACGTGCGGATCGGGTGCCAGTCGGTGCGCATCACCACCGGCCCCGACGGCGACGTCCTCGAGGAACTCGACGCTGCCGACGGCTGGCGTCGCGTCCTGACCGACGACGAGGTCGTGCGAATCGCACGCCTCGGCATGGACATCGAGCGGCACTACGGAAGCCCGCAGGATGTCGAATGGGCGTTCGTCGGCGACGAACTGTTCGTCGTCCAGTCACGGCCGCTGACCACCCTCGAACCATCGACGGTCGGCGAATCGGAGACACCGATCCTGCAGGGCCTCGGGGTCGGCGACCGCCACGCCTCGGGGCACGTCCGGATCCTGACGTCGCCGAAGGATGGCCACCTCCTCGCCGATGGCGATGTCCTCGTCGCCGAGATGACGTCGCCAGACTGGGTCGCCACCATGCGACGCGCCTCCGCGCTCGTCACCGACGCGGGCGGGAGCACGTGCCACGCTGCGATCGTCAGCCGCGAACTCGGGCTGCCGGCGATCGTCGGAACCCGTACGGCGACGACGACGCTGCGCAACGGCGACATGGTGACCGTCGATGCCGCCGCCGGCCAGGTGTTCGCCGGCGATCGCGCCAGCCATCTGCCGGCGGTGATCACGAGCCGAGAGGTCGAGCGTTCCACCCCGACACCGGCGACCGTGTCCGAGGTGACGGCTACCAAGCTGTACGTCAACCTCGCGATGGCCGACCGAGCTGCGGAAGTAGCGGCACTCGACGTCGACGGGGTCGGGCTGCTGCGCGGCGAGTTCATGGTCGTCGATGCGCTCGGCGGGCGGCACCCACGGGCGCTGATCGCCGACGGTCGCAGCGACGAGTTCATCAGCTCGATGTCGGCGCAGCTGGGACAGATCGCCGGCGCGTTCGGGACGCGCCCTGTGGTCTACCGGACGATGGACTTCCGGTCGAACGAGTTTCGTGGCCTCACC
>DATLBC010000116.1:0-25471 GCA_035527095.1 Ilumatobacteraceae bacterium
GGCCGAAGGCCAGTTCGTGCAGTTCTCGAAGGACGGCGGCGTGCGATTGCGACCGTGGTCGATCCGCTGGGCGACGCCCGAACAGCTCGACGCCATGGCGGTCGCGGCGGGGCTTCGTCTCGACGAGCGATTCGGCGACATGGCCGGCTCGGTGTTCACGGACGACAGCGCCCAACACGTCTCGATCTATCGCCGGGTCGACGAGGGAGCAGCAGCGCGATGACGACACCGAAGTTCGGCCTGGGCGTTCCCAACGGCGGCGACTTCGCCGATCCGCGCCGTCTCGCGGAGCTTGCCGCTGCCGCCGAAACGTCCGGGTGGGACGGCTTCTTTCTCTGGGATCACGTCATCCGCCGCAAGCCGTGGCAGCCAATGACCGATCCGTGGGTGTCGCTCGCCGCGGTCGCAGTGGCGACCGACCGGATCGTCCTCGGACCGATGGTGACCCCGCTCGCGCGACGGCGGGTGTCAGTGGTGGCGCGGCAGTCGGTGACGCTCGACCGGTTGTCCGACGGCAGGCTGCGACTCGGCGTCGGCCTCGGCGCACCCGACGACGAGTTCACGCGATTCGGCGAGGACGCCGATCCCAAGCGCCGGGCGCGTGTGCTCGACGAGTCGCTCGACGCGCTGCAACTGCTGTGGTCGGGTGAGTCGGTCTCCTACCGCGGCGACCTGGTGACCCTCGACGACGTCGAATTTCGCCCCACCCCGGTCAACGGCCGCATCCCGATCTGGGTCGCCGGCGGCTGGCCGGGCGGCGCGCCGTTTCGCCGAGCAGCGCGCTTCGACGGCGTGTGGCCGGTAGCGAAGGCGGGCGGCTACCTCAGCGTCGACGAGTTCGTGGAGTGCCGTGCAGAGGTCCAGCGGCTGCGCAACACCGACGACGCATTCGATGCGTGCTTCGTCGACCGCAGCGCCGGAGCGGACGACTCCGAGGCCATCGACAAGATCGGCCGCCTCGTCGGCCCCGGGACCACCTGGTGGATCGAATCGCTCGACGACCCGACGGTGCCGTACGAACAGCACCGCGATCGCGTGCTGGCCGGACCCCCGCACTGACCTGGCCAACCACCCGTTTGCGCTGCAATTCCGGTGGGGCGGGTCACCGAAACCGCCACGCAAACGTGAAGTGGTGGGGTCCGCTGGGCTGACCCGGCCAACCGATCACGCGGTACCGTTGGCGGCGCCATGGCGTACCGCTACCTCTGGACCCCGCAGCAGCTCGGCCCCATCGAGGTGCGCAACCGCATCGTGTTCTCCGCGCACCTCACGAACTACGCGCGCGATGGCCTGCCGACCGACCAACATGCCGCGTACTACGGAGCTCGCGCCGCGGGCGGCACGGGGCTGATCATCACCGAGGAACACTCGACGCATCCGACCGACTGGCCCTACGAGAAGCTGATCCACGGCTTCCACCGCGACGTGATTCCCGGGTACCGCAAGATCACCGATGCGGTCCACCGCCATCGCGTGCCGATCTTCGCACAGATCAATCACAACGGCGGCCAGGCATCGTCGATGTATTCGCGGCTGCCGGTCTGGGGCCCGTCACCGGTCGCCGACCCGCTGTTTCGCGAGGTGCCCAAAGCCGTCACCCACGCCGAGATCGACGAGATCGTCGCGGGCTACGCGCTGGTCGCCGAGCACTGCGCTGAGGGCGGATTCGACGGTATCGAGCTGCAGTGCTCGCACAGCTCGATCGTGCGCGGCTTCCTCTCCCCCGCCACCAACCACCGCACCGACGACTACGGCGGATCGCTCGAGAACCGGGCACGGCTGCTGGTCGAGATCGTGGCGGCCGTTCGCAAGGAGATCGGGCGCGGCATGGCGCTCGGCGTGCGAATCTGCGGCGACGAACTGATCGAGCACGGCACCACGATCGACGATGCAGTCCGCATCGCCGAGATCGTCGAGGCCACCGGGCACGTCGACTACATCAACACCTCGATCGGCGTCGCCACGGCGAGCCTGTTCATGATCGAAGCCTCGATGCACATCCCACCCGGCTATGCGATGTTCATCCCGTCGGCGATCCGCAAGGCGGTCGAACTCCCCGTGGTCGGCGTCGGCAGGTTCAAGGATCCGCTGCAGGCCGAGCGGGCGCTGTCCGAGGGGCAATGCGACCTCGTCGGCGTGGTGCGCGGGCAGATCGCCGACGCCGAGTTCGTCGCCAAGGCCCGCGCCGGTTCTACCGACGAGACCCGGCTGTGCCTGTCGTGCAACCAGGAATGCGTGGGCCGGATGGGTCTCAACCGTTGGCTCGGCTGCATCGAGAACCCTCGCACCGGGCGCGAGTCCGAGGGCGTCGGCACCGTCCGACTGACCTCGAAGCCAAAGTCGGTGATGGTCGTCGGCGCCGGACCGGCCGGCCTCCAGGCGGCGATCGCGGCACGCCGCAACGGTCATCAGGTGACCGTGTACGAAAAGGATGGGGTCGCGGGCGGGCAGGTCCGTCTCGCAGCATCGGTACCGAACCGTGCCGAGTTCGGCGACATGATCCGCAACCAGCTCACCGAGTGCCGGCGCCTGGGCGTCGAGTTCGAGTACGGCGTCGGTGTGTGGCCCGGACTCATCGAGGAGCAGCGCCCCGACCATGTGATCGTCGCCACCGGAGCCGAGGCCGCCCGCCCGCACTGGGTGCCCGACGATGCTGACAACGTCGTCGATGTCCGCCAGGTGCTCGACGGTTCGGTGCAGCCGTTCGGCGATGTCGTGGTGATCGACGAGATCGGATTCCACCATGCGACCTCGACGGCGGAAGTGCTCGCTGATCGAGGCTGCACCGTCGAGGTGATCACGCAAGGCATGGTCGTCGGCCAGGACCTCGGGATCACACTCGACATGGAGAACTGGTGGATCCGCGCCGGCCAGAAGGGGATCGTGCAGACGACCGACCTCGTGCCGATGACGATGGACGGCCGCACGCTCACCCTTCTGCACCATCCGACCGGAACGAACGTGACCCGCGCCCCCGACTGGGTGGTGCTCGCCGTACACGCCAACCCGGTCGAGTGGCTCTACCGCGACCTGAAGGCTGCCGGCGTCAGCGTCGAACGCGTCGGCGACTGCGTTGCCCCACGGCGCGCCCACGCCGCCGTCGTCGAAGGTGAGCGCGCCGGCGCCGCAGTGTGAACGTGTCAACTCGGGTCTGACCCCAATTGACACACCTGCCACACTCGACCGGTGATCGACATCGACGCAGCGCTCGCAGCGCTCTCACTCGACGACAAGTGCCGGCTGGTCGCCGGCCGGACCACCTGGCGCACGCAGGCGTTCCCCGACGCCGGTGTACCGCAGTTGAAGATGTCCGACGGCCCCAACGGGGTGCGAGGCGAGGGACACGGCGGCTCCGGCACGCCCGGCGTCGTCCTGCCGTCGGGTATCACCACGGGCGCCACGTGGGATCCCGAGCTGGCTGCGGAGCTCGGTGCGCTCATCGGGACCGAAGCGGTCCGGAAGGGTGCGCACATCGTGCTCGGTCCCACTGTCAACCTGCACCGGACACCGGTCGGCGGGCGGACGTTCGAGTGCTACAGCGAGGATCCCGAACTCACCGGAGCGCTCGCATCGGCATGGGTGCGCGGCGTCCAGTCGCACGACGTCGCCGTCACGGTCAAGCACTTCGTTGCGAACGACACCGAGATCGAGCGGATGTCGGTCGACGTCGACGTCGACGAGCGCACACTGCGCGAGCTGTACCTGCGCCCGTTCGAGCGCACGGTGAAAGATGCGCGGGCCTGGGGCATCATGAGCTCGTACAACAAGATCGCCGGCGAACATGCAGCCCAGAATCGGCACCTGCTCACCGACATCCTGCGCGACGAATGGGGCTTCGACGGATTCGTCGTCTCGGACTGGTACGGCGTTCACGATGCAGCCCCGGCCGCCAACGCCGGGCTGAACCTGGAGATGCCCGGGCCCGTGCGAATCTACGGCGACAAGCTGGTGTCGGCCGCCGAACGCGGCGAGGTCGGCGAGGCGCAGATCGACCGTCTCGTTCGCGACATGCTCCTGCTCGCCAACCGAGTTCGCGCCGACGAACGGTCCGCTGACGTCGCGGAGCAGTCGATCGACGACCCCGCCGAGCGCGCCCTCACCCGTCGGGCTGCGGTTGCCGGGACGGTCCTGCTTCGCAATGCTCCGATCGCCCGTACATCGCAATCCGCACCGGCGCCGGTCCTTCCCATCGACGCATCGTCGATCCAGCGGGTCGCCGTGATCGGCCCGAACGCCGACATCGACCGTTGCATGGGCGGCGGCTCGGCGAGCCTCACCCCCTTCGGCCACCGCACGCTGCTCGCCGCAATCATCGAGCGGATCGGGCCCGGCACTGCGACCGATGCCGACATCACCTACGAGCCCGGTGCCCGCATCGACCGCCTGACCCCGGTGGTCCGCAAGGGCCAACTCCTCAGCCCGACCGGCGAGCGGGGCCTCACCGTCTCGTACATCAACGGCAGGGACTGGACCGGGGACGCCGTGCTCGAGCAACCCACGTCGACCACACTCGTGCGCTTCTTCGGTTCGGTTCCCGCCGGCGTCGATCCCCGCAAGTTCTCCGCCCGAGTCGAAGGATCGTTCGTTCCCGACGTCGACGGTCCACACACGATCGGCGTGGTCAGCACCGGGCCGATGGCCGTCGCCGTCGACACCGGCAACGGGTTGGAGGAAGTGCTCGCGGATCGCGAGATGACCCTGCCACGCAGCGAGGAGTTCTTTGGCTACGGCAGCATCGAGGTCACCCACGACATCGAATGTCGGGCGGGCGAAGCGGTACCGCTGCACATCGGCTTCGCCACCGCATCGGGCAACGGGTTCGCCGCGATCCGCGTGGGGATCCGTTCGCCGGAACCCGCCGACCTGATGGAACGCGCCGTCGCTGCCGCAGCCGACGCGGACCTGGCGGTGCTGATGGTCGGCACGAACGACGAATGGGAGACCGAGGGTCACGATCGCACCACGATGGATCTGCCGGGACGCCAGGACGAGCTCGTCCGTCGCGTTGTTCGTGCGAACCCGAACACCGCGGTGATCGTCAACGCGGGCTCGCCGGTGACGATGGACTGGGCAGACCCGAACGATCCCGACTCGGCACCCGCGATCCTCACATCGTTCTTCGCCGGTCAGGAACAGGCCGAGGCACTCGTCGACGTGTTGCTCGGCGTCGCAGATCCCGGTGGGCGACTCCCGACGACGATCCCCGAGCGGCTTGCCGACCATCCGGCATTCCTGCATCATCACCCCGATCACGACAGCACGGGCGCCGGCACCCAGCGCTACGGCGAGGGTCTCTTCATGGGCTATCGAAGCTACGACGCTCGTGGCCTGCGCACCCGGTTCCCGTTCGGTCATGGCCTGAGCTACGGCACCGCTGACTGGGGCGAACCGGTCGCGTCGCCGACGTCGATCGCGACCGGCGACACCGTCACGGTGTCGATGCCGGTCACCGCGACCGGCGGCCGCGACGCAACGGTCGTCGTGCAGGGCTACGTCGCTCCCGTCGATCCGTCCGCGGTGCGACCGCCGAAGGAGCTCAAGGCCTGGGCCAAACTGGTGGTCCCCGAGGGTTCCACCGCAGACGCCACTCTGCACTTCGGTCCCGACGCTTTTCATTGCTGGGACACCGCGACGGGTGCCTGGACGATCGAGCCGGGCGACTACGACCTCGTGATCGCCGCATCAGCGGCCGACGAACGCTCGCGCATCCGCATCACGATCGCCTGACAATCCCGCCGATGAGCGAACCGACCGGATGCGGCCACCTCGCTCATCGCTGATGGGTTCGGACCTTCACCCGATCTCGGCGTCGGCCGGCGGCCCGGAACGCCTCCGGGGGCGTCGAACGCTCGCCCCCGCTAGCGTCGCATCGGCATGGTCGGCATCGTCGCCAACATCATCTCTGACCTCACCGAGTGGCTCGACGAGTTCTCGGCGAACTGGTGGTTCCTGCTGATCATCTTCTCCGTCGCACTGCTCGACTCGATCATCCCCATCGTGCCGGGCGAGACCACGGTCATCGCTGGTGGCGTCGCAGCCGGTGCGGGCAACCAGTCGCTCGCCCTGGTGATCCTCGCCGGCGCGGTCGGCGCCTTCCTCGGCGACAATCTCGCCTACATCATCGGTTCGCGCTTCGAGCCTCGCGTCCGCCGATGGGCGGCGCGCAAGCCGAATCGCGACGCACGAATCGACGGCGCCGGGCTCCAGATCAAGAAGCGCGGCGGTCCCCTGCTCATCACCGCCCGATTCATCCCTGGTGGCCGCACCATCCTCACGGTGTCCTCGGGGATCACCCGACAGCCCCGCGCGTGGTTCGCTGCCTGGGTGGCGATCGCGGCCACGATCTGGGCCACCTATGCCGCCGGACTCGGCTACCTCTTCGGTCAAGCATTCGAGGACGATCACGCCATCGCGTTCTGGCTGGCCTTCGGAACCGCCCTGTCGATCACGGCGATCATCGAACTG
Source organism: Ilumatobacteraceae bacterium (assembly GCA_035527095.1). Taxonomy (GTDB): domain Bacteria; phylum Actinomycetota; class Acidimicrobiia; order Acidimicrobiales; family Ilumatobacteraceae; genus Sva-07. Next base: position 6,466 of record DATLBC010000116.1, read on the forward strand.
ATCCGCTGGGCGAGGGATCGCAGCACATCCGACTCCTCCGCCACCCACGGCGGCGTGATTGCGCACGCCGACGACACCGACCGTACGCTGGGCGAATGATCGCTCTGGTGCCGGTTCGCGACGGGGTGCTCCCCGCCGGCGCTGCCGATGCGATCGCCGAGGCAGGAGGCCGCGTGCTGCTCGCCGGCTCGGCAACGGCTGAGGCCGAGATCGAGGGGTGCGCCTCCGAAGTGTTCCTGGCCGAACTCGGCCCCGTCGAGTTCGGCCGTTGGACCACCACGCTGGCACCGATCATTGCCGAACTTCCCGACGCTGACATCGTCGTCCTGCCTCACTCGCCCGACGGCCGCGACCTGGCACCACGGCTCGCAGCAGCCCTCGAACGCCCGCTGCTCGCAGGCGCCACCGAGGTCGGCGCACACCGTGTGCGCGTCGCCCGGCGCGGTGGGCTCGAGCTCCACGAGCTCCGCCCGACCGGCCCGTTCGTGGCCACGCTGCAGCCGGGCACTCGCGGCGGATTGACCCTCGACGCGCCACCTGAAGTGCACCACCTCGACATCGCCGTTGCGTCCGACGGCGCGCACGATGCGCACGTGGTCGAGGTGTTGGCGCCCGACGTCCGCACGATGGACCTCACCGAGGCGAGCCGAATCGTCGGTGGCGGCGCCGGCCTCGACAGCCACGACCGATTCGTGCAACTCGACCGATTCGCCGGTGCCATCGCCGGCGTGATGGGCGCGACCCGAGTGGTCACCGATCGGTCGTGGGTGCACCACGACCGTCAGATCGGCACGACCGGCGTGGTCATCGACCCAGCGCTGTATCTGTCGTTCGGCGTCAGCGGCGCAGTGCAGCACACGAGTGGCCTCGGCCATCCCGATCACATCATCAGCGTCAACACCGACCCGCATTGTCCGATGATGTCGATGTCCGATCTGGCGATCGTCGCCGACGCCAATGCGACGCTCGACGAGCTGCTCCGCCTCCTCGACACGACCGGCGAGACACAGGAGGCATCGTGACCACCGGCGCCCAGCCAACCACGGTCGATGCGATCGTCGTCGGAGCCGGCCCCGCCGGATCCGCTGCGGCAACCGTGCTCGCCCGCAAGGGCTACTCGGTGATCTTGCTGGAACGAGGATCGTTTCCCGGATCGAAGAACATGTACGGCGGCGTCGTGTATCCCCGCATCCTCGACCAACTCCATCCCGAATGGTGGAACGAGGCGCCCATCCAACGCTGGATCACCCGTCGCTCCACGATGGTGCTGACCGAGACCCAGGCGCTCACCGTCGACTTCCGGTCGGCGAATTGGGGCCAACCGCCGTACAACGGCGCCACCGCCTACCGTCCCGACTGGGATCACTGGCTCGCCGGCAAGGCCGAGGCCGACGGCGCCCTCCTCGTGTGTGCGACCACCGCGACCGGGCTGCTGCGCGACCCCGGCGGTCACGTCATCGGTGTCACCACCGATCGCCCGGATGGCGACCTCCACGCCCGTGTGGTGATCGCTTGCGACGGCGTCAACAGCTTTCTGGCGAAGGAGGCAGGCCTGTACGGCGATGTCGACGCCGCCAACTACACCGTGGGGGTCAAAGAGACCATCGCGCTGCCCAAGCACGTCATCGATGAGCGCTTCGGCGTGCGCGACCGCGAGGGCGTCGACATCGAGATCCTCGGTGGCACATCGGGCGTGAACGGGGGCGGTTTCGTCTACACCAATCTCGACACGCTCGCCGTCGGCGTCGTGCTCAAGCTGCCCAAACTGGCCGCGCAGAAGCTGCGGCCAGAGACCATCATCGCCAACCTCAAGGCACACCCCGGCATCGCACCGCTCGTCGAAGGCGGCGAGATCAAGGAGTACTCGGCGCATGTGATCCCCGAAGCCGGTCTGGCGATGATGCCGAAGATGACCGGTGACGGACTGCTCGTCGCCGGCGATGCTGCCGCGATGTGTCTGGCAGCCGGCATCTGGCTCGAGGGCGTCAACTTCGCCATGGCCAGCGGGATGTACGCGGCCGAGGCGGCGGCCGACGCGCTCGCTGCCAACGACACCTCGGCGGCGGGGCTCGCCGGCTACGAACGCCGGTTGAACGACACATTCGTGCTGCGCGACCATCGCAAGCTGCGTCGGGCACCGTCGCTCGTTCTGTCGGATCGAGTCCAGCATCTCTATCCGCACATGATCGCCAATACGGTGGAGCGCATGTTCCGGGTCGACAACCCCACACCGAAACCCGGGTTGCGGCGGATCTTGAACGAGGAACGCAAGCGCGCGGGCCTGAAGCTCAAGGACCTCGCAAGCGATGCGTTCGACGGACTTCGGAGCTTCGGATGATCGAGCGCTGGCCCGAGCTGTCGTTCGAGGACCTGATCGGCACCACCCGCTTCGACATCCACGAACGAGCGCACATCACCGTCGACGACCAGATCTGCGCCGACTGTTCGACGCGCGGCTGCGTGGTGGCATGCCCGGCCAACCTGTTCGTGCCAACGAGCGATGGCGGCATCCTGTTCAACTACGAGCAGTGCTTCGAATGCGGCACCTGCTACCTCGTGTGCAACGAGGAAGGTGCGATCACCTGGACCTATCCAGAGGGCGGCCACGGTGTCGTGTTCAAGCGAACCTGATCGATCGTGATGTCTCCGTCGTGAAGATCGCCGTCTGTTGGAAGTGGGTGTCGCTCGATCGCGAACGCGAGGCCGATCGTCGGTGGTCGGGGGTATCGGCTGCTGACGAAGCTGCGCTCCAGATCGCGTTGACGATCGCCGACACCGCCAACGCCCTGCCCGGTGCGGTGGCGAGCGAGGTCCTGGTGATCTGTCTCGGTCCGGCGGGCGCCGACGACGTGCTGCGCGACGCGATCGCCGCGGGCGCAACGACGGTGATGCGCGTCGACGCCTCGACCGAGCTCGACAGTCAGGTCGTCGCCGTCGCGCTGGCCGAACACCTCGGCGACCGGGACCTGGTGCTGTGCGGCGACTACTCGCTCGATCGCGGTACCGGTTCGGTCCCGGCGTTCCTCGCCGACGAGTTGTCGAGCGCTCAAGCCCTCGGACTCCTCGAGGTCCGCCCACCGTCGGGCGACGCCTCGGGCACGTTTCGCGTCGTTCGTCGTCTCGACGGCGGCCGACGCGAGATCCTCGACGTCACGGTGCCCGCCGTCCTGTCGGTCGAAGGTTCTGCGGCCTCGTTGCGACGGGCCGCCCTGGCGTCGTCGCTGGCAGCTCGCAACGCGCCGGTCGAGACGGTTCGCGGGCCGCACGGTCGGCTTCCGGAGGCTGAGATCCATCCATATCGACCGCGAGCGCGAGTGATGCCGGCTCCCGCAGGGGGCTCACTCGAACGGGTGCGTCAGATCCTGGACATCGGCGGCGGTGACCCGCATGCCGAGCTGCTCACGCTCGAGCCCTCCGCGGCAGCGGCAATGATCGTCGAACAGCTCCGCGACTGGGGTTACCTGGACGTCTCCGCGTCGGCACATCCCGGGACTGACTGAGGCCTCGACATGCGGCTTGGCGATGCGACGTGGCCGGAGGTCGATGGCATCGCGCGTCGCCACACTGCCGAGGCGCCCGCGCCGATCCTGCTGATTCCCGTCGGTTCGACCGAGCAGCACGGGCCCCATCTGCCACTGGCCACCGACACGATCATCGCGGAGGAACTCGCCGGTAGGGCCGTGCATCGCACCGACGGGCTGATGATCGGCCCGACGATCAGCGTGAGCGCGTCGGGTGAGCATGCCGACTTCCCGGGAACGTTGTCGATTGGCACCGAGGTGACGACATCGGTGTTCGTCGAGTTGATACGCAGCGCCGACTGGGCGGCGGGAGTCGTCCTCGTCAACGGCCACGGGGGAAACCACGCTGCGATCTCCGATGCCGTGGCGATCGTGACGGCGGAGGGGCGTCGTGCCTTTGCGTGGTCGCCGGCATGGCCGCAGCGTCGCGACGGCGGACCCGCCGACCTCCACGCCGGACGTATCGAGACCTCGATGATGCTTGCGATCGATCCCGGTTTGGTGCGGCTGGAGTTGGCGATACGCGGGGCGGACACCTCGTTGGCCGAGTTGCGCGATCGCGGTGTACGCGCCGTGAGCGACAGCGGCGTGCTCGGCGACCCCGACGGTGCGTCCGGTCGGGAAGGCGAGCGGTTCATCTCGGCGTTCGTCGACGATCTCGTCCACCAGATCGAACGCTGGCGACCGCTCAGCCCTGCCGGCCCGGACGGTTGACGTGCGCTTCGGAGTCGATGCGTCGTGGCAGCGCTTCGACACCATGGTGTTGGCCGGATCTCCGCTGCGGTTCTTCCGACTGACGCCAGGCGGTGTCCGGGTCGTCGAACGGATCGAGGCTGCGCAAGAGGTCGGCGCGTCCACGCTGACCGATCGTCTGTCCGACGCCGGTGCCGTTCACCCGGTGCGCGTCGACGACGTACCACCACGGTTCCGCGTCGATGATGTCACCGTCGTGACACCGCAGCTCGACGGGGTCGCACACGACGACGGCCGCATCACGGTCGACGACGGATCTGTTCCGCCGATTCCGGGCGCGCAGCTGCGCCTCGAGCCCAACCAGGGTCCGGCCTCGGCCCGCAATGCTGCCCGGCCACTGGTCGAGACACCGCTCGTCGCATTCCTCGATGCCGACGTGTCGACACCGAATCCGAATTGGGTGGCAGAGCTGCTCTGGCATTTCGACGACCCGCGGGTCGGGTTGGTCGCACCGCGGGTTCGAGGCGAGATGCTTTCTCCGCTCGACCTCGGCGAACAGCCTGCTCGGGTGCGCGCCGGCACCCGCGTGAGCTATGTGCCGGGTGCCGCCCTCCTGGTGCGCGTCGATGCGATCGATGCGATCGGCGGGTTCGACGAGTTGTTGCGATTCGGGGAGGACGTCGACCTGGTCTGGCGGCTCGACCAGGCCGGATGGCACTGCCGCTACGAGCCCTCGGTGTCGGTCTGGCACGAGCCACGAAACTCGTGGCGAGCGCGTATGCGTCAACACGCCGGCTACGGGACATCTGCGGCGCCGCTCGCGATGCGTCACCCGGGAGCGCTGTCGCCGATCCACGTGAACGGCTGGACCGCAGCAACGTGGTCGCTCGCCCTACTCGGTCGAGTTCCGGCCGCGGTGGCGTTGGGGGCGGGCAGCAGCGCTGCCTTGGTTCGCAAGCTGCGCGACCTGCCTCCCCGGGCATCGTTGACGTTGGCAATTCGCGGCCATCTCCTTGCCGGCCGACAGTTCGCCGACGCCGCTCGCCGCGTCTGGTGGCCGATCTTGGCGATCATCGCAGTGGTCTCACGCCGCGGCCGCTGGTGGGCGGTCGTCGCGTTGCTCAGCGACCCGCGACGCGCACCGACCGACCTCGCGTACGGCTGGGGCGTCTGGACGGGCATGCGACGAACGCGAACGCTGGCACCGATCGTGCCCCGTCTCAGCGCATGGCCGGGACGTCAACCTCGACGGGTGTGACCGCTGCGACGTCGGCGGTCGTCGGGACCTCCTCGCGAGCTTCGACGAGCGCACGACGGAGGCGGTCGCTGATGTCGTCGCAGTCGGCACAGCCCCAGATCGCGCTGTACGCGATACAGCCGAGGCAGATGGCGAACACCGATTCGAGTGTGGCCGCGACGGCGAGCAGGCCGATCAGCACCACCGCGACACTCGGCGCACCGAGCGCCCACGCGATCGAGGCCGACGCGGTGAAGGCCAGCCCGATCGATTGAGCGAAGCGCTTCGGCCGGCCGGGCACCTGACGCGACTCGAATCCCGGCCGACGCCGGCGCAGCACGTGCTCGACCGACGGGGTCGCACTTCTGGTCACGAACTGCCCGAGCGGCGACAGCGTCGGGCCGGTGGCCACGCGTGCGAGGAATCCGTACGTGAGCGGAATGAGCACCCACCACTCGCGCACGATGAGGAAGACGATCGCCTCGATCACGACGCCCGCGGCGACGAGACGGGCCGAGGTCTCGTTGACCGGGTCGGGGAAGCTCAGCAACGCTCGGAGGTTCACGACGCGAACGCTATCGGTGACAATCCCGATCAACAAAGTCGGGTTTACTGGGATGCGGCTCGCCGCTCGGACCACACGATGCAGCAGTAGCGTCGCAGTGGTGACGATCACGCTCACCGTTCGCACCGCATCGTGGCGGGCCCACGTTGCACGAGTCGCGAGTGCGGTCGACGGGCTCGTCCCCGTGGTCAAGGGAAACGGGTACGGGTTCGGACGAACCGCGCTCGCTCGTCTCGCCTCCGAGTTCTGCGACACCGTTGCGGTCGGGACCGTGCACGAACTCGAGGGGTTGCCGGACGGACTCGACACGGTGGTCCTCACCCCGACGCTCGTTGCGCCTGCGTCGCCAGATCCGATCCTCACCGTCGGGTGTCGATCACACGTCGAGCATCTCGGCGGATGGGGCGGTCGCGTGCTCGTCAAACTCGAGTCGTCGATGCACCGCTACGGAGGCACGACCGACCTGGTCGATGTCGCTCGACATGGCGGGCTCGACGTGATCGGCGTGAGCATCCATCCCCCACTGGCAGGATCGCCGGGCGCCCACGCCGACGAGATCCGCGCGATCCTCGCCGTTGTCGATCCCGGGCTCACCGTCTGGCTGAGCCACCTCGACCCACCGGCGTACGCCTCGTTGCCCACGACACACACCTACCGGCTACGGCTCGGCACGTCGTTGTGGCACGGCGACAAGACGTTGCTCCAGCTCAGCGCCGACGTACTCGACGTCCGTCGGGTCCGTGCCGGCCAGCGCGCCGGCTATCGCCAGGAACCGGTCGGCGGTGATGGACATCTCGTGATGATCGGTGCCGGCACCGCGAACGGGGTCACGCCGCTGTCGGACGGGCGCAGTCCGTTCCACTTCGAGCGCCGGCGGCTCACTCTGCACGAGGCCCCACACATGCACACCTCGATGTCATTCGTCCCCGAGGGCGATCCCCTTCCCGATGTCGGTGACCGCGTCGACGTGCAGCGACCGCTCACCATGACGGCCGTGGACGCGATCGACTGGATCTGAGCCGGTGGGTCTGCGCGTTCCGACCTCGACCTTCACCGACACCGCCCCGTCAGCCCGGCTGGCCGGACCCGACGTGGTTCGCGCCGTCGCCCTCATCGGTGTCGTCGTGATGAACTATCACGGGTACCTCATCCTGCGCGACATCGAGTCCGGTGGCGGCTACTCGCCGTCCGGGTGGCTCGACGAGCTGTTCGATCCGTGGAACGGTCCCCTGTCGACCCGGTTCGCGGCAACGTTCGTGCTCGTCGCCGGGGTCGGGGTGACGCTGCTCACCCGCCGCGTACTCGGTGACCCGGCTCGCGTCACCGAGATGCGTTGGCGCCTGATCCGGCGCGGGGTGCTGCTGTACGTGGTCGGCCTGCTGCTCGAACAGATCTGGCCGGGGACGATCATCGTGTACTACGGCGCGATGTTCGTGCTGGCCGCTGGCATCTTCACGTGGCGCTCGCGGTGGATCGTTGCGGTCGGCACCGCTACTGCCGTCGCTGCGACCTTCCTGCGGTCGTGGCGATTCGATCGCAGCCGCGACGGTCATTCGACGTCATGGTTGACCTCGCCTGGCGACGGGTCGATTCGTCGCTACGTCTTCGACGTCGCCGTCAACGGGACCCACCCGCTCCTGCCGTGGTTCGCGTTCCTCTGCGCCGGCATCGTGCTCGGTCGAACGCTGGTGACGCCCTGGTGGCGACGCGTCGCGGCGTTGTTCGGCGTGACGCTCGTTGCGGGCGCCTGGCTCCTGTCGGCACCTTCGGCGACAGGTCTCCCCACAGTGGTCTTCTCGACGAATCCGCTCGATCGCAGCATCGTCTACGCCGCGAGTGCCCTCGGAACGGCCTTGCTCGCCTACGTCGTCATCGACTGGCTGGCCGGGCGTTTCCCCGACGCAACCGATCCGCTGCGTCGCGCTGGACAGCTCACGTTGTCGCTGTATCTCGCCCACATTCTCGTGTTCAATCTCCTGGTCGACTGGCTCGGATGGCCGCAGCCGGCCGGAATCACCTCGGCGCTGCTGTTCGCCGGGGGATTCTGGCTCGTCGCGATCGTTGTTGCCGGATGGTGGCAACGCCGCTTCGGACGCGGACCTGCCGAGTACGTCTACCGGGCGTTCGGCGGCTGACGTGGGGCGCCCGACGCTCCCCGCCGCTCCCGCCGCATTCCTCGCCACCCCACCGCACCCGCCCCGACGAGCGGGCCCTGCTCTCCCAGCCGCGACGGGGTGATTCGGGCACCTCGGCTGTATGGCTGGCGAGCGTGCTCGTCGAGCGACACCTGGGCGGCGTGGAAGAACGTCGAACCGAATCCGAGCGCCACACTTCCACCCACGACGACCAACGACAGGTCGAAGGCGTTGCACATCGACGCTGCGGTGCGTCCCACGAGGTGACCGGTGCGCTGCATGATCTGATACGAGGGTTCGGTTACGGGGCGTCCGGTGATGGCGTCGATCGCTTGTCCGGACGCCTCGGCTTCGAGACAACCCTGCGTGCCGCACGCGCAGCGACGTCCGCCAGGCTCGACGATGAAATGGCCGATCTGGCCGGCATACCCAGACTCGCCGTCGAGCAACTCGCCGTCGAGAATGATCCCTCCGGAGACTCCGGCGGACACCGTGATCGCACAGAAGTTCGGCTGCCCCTGAGCGGCGCCCAGCCACCCTTCGGCGAGCGCGAGCGCTTTCGCGTCGAGGTCGCCGTAGACCGAATGACCAGACAGTTCTTCGAGGCGAGACCGCAGCGGGAAGTCCCGCCAGCCCGGCACGCTGAGCGGCGACACCAGTTCGAGTCCTCGACTGGCATGACCGCCGCATGTGAGCCCCAACGACCGCACGATCACCGAGTGTCGCGACTCGGCCCGTTCGAGCATCTCGGTCACGATCAACGCCAGCGCGGTGTACTGCGACTCGGGTCCGATGTCGACTTCGATCGGCGCGCGGGCCCGGTCGATCAGCACACCGCGAGACGTGACCAGGCCAGCTTGGAAGTGCGTCGCGCCGACATCGACTGCGACCACGACATCACCGACGGGCTCAACCAATTCGCCGCTCGGAGCGGCAACGTTGTCGAGCGGTTCGGCAGGGTCGAGCATCGGCCGACGAACGGTAGCGTCACCCGAGCACTAGCGTTCGCGAGAATGCACTTGACCCGGCGGGGATGCGTGCCGATACCAACGTAGCCATGACAACATCCGCAGTGACGTCCCGGTACGGAGCCACGCGCTCGTGCGACGGCACCAACGCATCGCCACGCGCTGCGCGCCCGACGTGGATGGCACTGACGTTCGCCGTTGCGGTGGCCATGATGGCCCCGTTCGTCTCATCGATCGCGCATGCCGATGACGCGATCGGCGACGACACCACGACCACCGTGGCCCCCACGACCACGACGACCACCACGACACCGCCGAAGGCGAACACGCCGGCGAACACGGCGCCACCGGTTGCCACGCCCACCACTGCAGGGCCCAGCACCGCACCGACCACCACCGCCGCCGCGCCGTCGACCACCGTCGCTGCTGCGGCCAGGAACGTCATTGCCTATCCGAGCCAGATCGCCAACATCTTGGCCACGATTCGCTACGTCGAATCGAGGGGCAACTACGCCGCACCGCTCAACAAGGGCCGGGCGTCCGGCGCATACCAGTTCATCAGCTCGACATGGGACAACTACGGGGGCTACAGCGAGGCCTACCTGGCGCCGCCCGAGGTCCAAGACGAGCGCGCTGCGGCCGACGTCACCCGGTTCCTCGCCCAGTGGAACAACGACGTCTCGATGATCCCGGTGATGTGGTACTACCCGCGAGCGGCGACTGACATCGCCGTGATGGACGTGGTGCCCGTGCCCTCGGCCGGCAACGTGTTGACGGTTCGTGAGTACCAACAGCGATGGTTGGGAGTGTGGGCGTTCCTGGCAGGTCAACCGATCCCGCGTCCCGTCACGTTCGCGGATCAGGTCGCCCGAATGGGATTCGCTCCGGAGCTGTCTCCACCCGAAGCCGTCGACCCCTCGACTCCGGCAGCAGAGCGGACCGTCACGGTGGCATTCCCGGTGCTCGGGCCCACCCGACTCGCCGCGCCGGACTGTGGTGACGCCCAGGACGTCGATCAGAACGCTGGCGCCACCGGTGCAGCTGCGGACATCGAGGCAGCGGGGCTGTGCGCCGAGGAGGCGCCTGGCATCATCTTCGGAGTGAAGATGCAACCCGTGATGGCTGCGGTCGACGGTGTGATCACCTCCGTCGTCGACGTTCCGGGCGAGAACATCACGGTCACGATCACCGACACCACCGGTCGCAGCTTCGAACTCGCCGGGTTCAACGACGACACCCCCGGCACGAGTGACGGCGCCGCCCCGCCACATCTGCGATTGACCCGCCTCGCCGTCGTGGGCCAGAGCGTGCGGGCGGGACAGGTGCTGGGCTTCATGGGTGACACCGACCCGCTCCCGCTCGGCATCCGGTCCGACGTGCCGACCGACGCGACCGTCGAGATCTCCGCCGACACCGTTGCACCGCACATCCGCCTGACGATCACCGATCTCGACGGAACTCCGGTCGACGCATACGGACCAGTGATCGACGCGCTGTTCCGGCAGGCGTGTTCAGTCGGCATCGGGCCCTGGTCGGGCCTGCAGGGAGGGTCGGGCCTCGACCCGGTCGTGACGGAGACCACCGACGACAACCGCAAGATCGACTCCGAGTGGGAGATCACCACGACCGGCGAAATCATCGCCTCGGGGTGGGCGGCGATGATCTATCCGAGCGAGAACTGCGGGTGGGCGCCGCCGGACAAGCGGGGCCCCGGAGCCGGTGGCCCGACGTCGGTACCGGTGAGCTGGACGACACCGATCGACCTGCCGACGTCGATCTGGGTCGACTTGGCCGTGCGTGAGGACATGTCACTCACCGTTCCGATGATGCGCCCCTGAACGGTCCGGCGCGCCGTCCGCCGGCGACGCCGAGCCGCAGCGCAAATCAGCCGACGCGCCGAGCGTCCTCGATCAGGTTGATCTCGTACAAGACTTCGTCGAGCGCATCCTCGGCGCTGATCGCCGAGAACCGCTGCGGAGTGTCGTCCGTGCAACACGACGGAACCGGCGCCAGAATCGTCCACGGCCGGGGATGGCAGAACTGCACCACGCTGTAGCGCTCGCCTTCGTAGCCGGGCGCAGCCACCACGCGGTGCCAGCCGACGGGAATGACACCGTTGGAGAGCCGCTCCAACATGATCCCGGTGTTGATGATCACCGCATCGTCCGGCGGCGTGGCGTCGACCCAGTCGTCGCCGACGAGCACCTGCAGCCCCGGAGCCGTCGCCCGCGGGAGTGCGGTGATCAAGTTGATGTCACCGTGCTGGCCGGCCCATTCGTGACCCTCGGCGCCGAGCTCGGACATGGCCGGATACCGGATCGCCCGCGTCAACGTCGGGCCGTCGGCGACCATGTCGTCGAAGAACGTCTCGTGACACCCGATGCCCTCGGCGATCACACGCAGGAATCGCCGCTGGAGATCGGCGATCGATTCGTGGAAGCGATACAGCACGTCGGTGATGCCCGCGACGGCGGACTCCGGCAGCAACTGATCGGGGTACGCAGTGGGAAACTTGGTCCGCAGGGGATGCCCGGCGGCGATCGGCGCCGACCAGTTGAGCATCTCCTTCCAGTCGGGCTTGTCGCTCGATGCTGCCGTCTCGACCAGCAGACCGGTGTATCCGGTCTGGCCGTGGACCCCGGGAGCGATGAACTGCTGCTTGGTCGCCTCGTCGAGTTCGAAGAACTCACGGAGCATGCCGTAGGCGGTATCGAGGAGGTCGTCCGACACGTCGTGGCTGGTGTAGACGAAGCCGGTCTCGAGACTTCGTCGGACACCGTCGACAACGGCCCGACGACTCGCACCGGTGCTCGACTCGAACGCCAGCAGGTCGACATCGAGGATCTGATCGGTCATCGCCGCCACGTTACCCTCTCACTCCCCCACCACGTTTGTGTCAGGTTCTGGGCGGAGCGGGTCACCCGAATCTCGCCACAAACGTGAATGTGCCGGCGTCGACGGGCGCTCAGGCGGGCACTCCGCCGGGGGCAAACAACGCCGGCCACCCGCCCGTGTGCACGAACACGACGTCGGTGCCGAAGCGTTGCTCGTCAGCAAGGCCGAGCAGCCCAGCGCAGCCCTTGCCGGAGTACGTACGGTCGAGCAGCCAGCCGCCGGTGTGCGCAGCCCACCTGATCGCCGAATCGCCGGCCTGGGTCGGAACGGCATAGTCCTCACCGATCCACCGTGTGTCGACCTCGACGTCTTCCTCCGCGACGATTGCCGTCGATCGCATGAGTGTCAGCGTCTGATTCGCAAGCCCCGCCACATCGGGACGGCCGACATTGACGCCCTTCGCCACCCCGATCGCCACCACGTCGGGGACGTCGCGGCCGGCGTGCGCCGCCGCGGCCCGGCCTGCCAGGAGCCCGGCGTGGGTGCCGCCGCTCGACGATGTGAACACGACGTGTGACGGCGAGACCCCGGCCGCCTCACACTGATCGAGCAGTTCGATGAACGCAGCGGCATACCCCAGCGCACCGACAGCGGTACTCCCGCCGATCGGGATCGCGTAGGGCGACAACCCTTCGGCAACCAGTTGATCGGTGACCGCCTCGCGCGCGATCTCCAGCTCGCCCCAATGGCTCTCCTCGGCACCGGTGAAGTGCAGTTGGGCACCGAACAGCATCGAGAGCAGTTGGTTGCCGGTTGCCTCGGCGGGCCGATCGCCCGACAGCACCAGGTGTGTTTCGAGACCCAGGCGGGCACCTGCTGCCGCCGTCATCCGGCAGTGATTGGATTGCGCCGCACCAACGGTGACCAACGACTTCGACCCGGTCGCCACCGCATCGCCGCAGAGGAACTCGAGCTTGCGCGCCTTGTTGCCGCCACCTCCGAGGCCGGTGAGGTCATCGCGTTTGACCCACAGTCGGCTGCCGGCGAGCATCGGTCCGGCCTCGAGGGGCGTCGGCAGGGTGGCGAGCGTGGCTCGTTCGAGATGATCGAACACCGCGCTCATGCTAGGCACTGTGCTCGATGGTCACCGACTGGAACCCACTGCTGCGCGATCAGTTCGAGCTGCCGTACTGGCAGGAACTGCAACAGTTCGTCGCGCAGGAGCGGCGCGATCATCCCGTGTATCCACCCGCCGACGAGGTGTTCGCGGCGCTTCGCTGCACGCCCTACGCCGACGTCAAGGTGATGATCCTCGGCCAGGATCCGTATCACGGACCCGGCCAGGCCCACGGGCTCTGCTTCTCGGTTCCGCGCGGCGTCCGGGTGCCACCGTCTCTGATGAACGTCCACAAGGAACTGCACGCGGACCTCGATCTTCCGATCCCGGATCACGGCAACCTGGAACCCTGGGCCAAGCGAGGCGTGCTCCTGCTCAACACGACGCTGACCGTGCGCGGCGGCGCGGCGGCATCGCATCAGAAGCACGGGTGGGAAACGTTCACCGACCGGGTGATCGAGGTGGTCGCCGCCAAGAAGGACCCCGTGGTGTTCATCCTGTGGGGAGCGTCCGCGCGTCGCAAGAAGACGCTGATCGACACCACACGTCACACGGTCATCGAATCTGCTCACCCGTCGCCGTTGTCGGCCCACAACGGATTCCTCGGGAGCCGGCCGTTCAGTCGCACGAATTCGGCACTCGGCGCCGCGGGACGCGATCCTGTCGACTGGGACCTGACCGACCGGGGAAGCACCGACGAATGAGGACGCAGCACTGATGCCATGGACCACGAGTGATCGAGTGATGCAGTTGCGGGAACGACACGCCACGATCGATGTGTTCGTCGACACGCTCGACGGATGGCGCCGCCACCTCTCGGGCCGCAACGCATCGGTGCTGGCGTTCTTCGGCTTTCTCTCGATCTTTCCCCTGATGCTGGCCGCCACCACGATCCTCGGCTTCGTGCTCGAGGGCAACGACGACCTCCAGCAGCGCATCATCGACGGCGCGCTCGCCGACATCCCGGTCCTGGGCCAACAGCTCGAAGCCGACCCGAGCTCACTCGGCGGCAACTGGTGGGCGCTCATCATCGGACTCGGCGCGGCGCTGTGGTCGGCGACCAAGGCGTTCGTGGCGCTGCAGGGCGCGCAGGACGACGTGTGGGAAGTTGCCGTCGACCATCGCGATGCGATGCCGCACCAGCGCGCCAAGGCCCTCCTCGGTCTGGTCTTCATCGGTGCCGCTCAGGTGGGCAGCGTGGCGATCACCTCGGTGGTCAATGCTGCGGGCCTTCCCGAGGCCGGACGCATCGGCCTGCTCGCCGCGACAGCGGCGATCAACATCGGCGTCCTGGCCGCGATGTTCCGCTACCTCACGGCCGCCGGGCCGACATGGCGCGACGTCTGGCCGGGCGCCGTGATCGCCGGGCTGTTGTATTCGGTCCTGCAGTACTTCGGTACCGGCATCGTGCGCCAGATCACCAACAATGCCGGCGACACCTACGGGCAGTTCGCCCTGGTGCTCGGACTCGTCACCTGGTTGAGCTTGCTGTCGATCTCGGCCTTGATGAGCACCGAGTTCAATGCAGCGCTCGTGCGCCACCGCGACGGTGGGCTCGATCGCGTGCAACCCCCCGACGCCGTCGAGCCGACCGAACGACCCGCCCCCGCCTCGGCCTCCGCCTGACCACCGCCCGACCACCGCCCGACCCACCCGACGCGACCGAAAACGACTCGGCCGCGATGAGCCAAACCGCCGCATCCGGTCAGTTCGCTCATCGCTGGGCGGGGTGTGGGTCAGTCGGAGAGGCGCGTCACGATCGCACTGGCGGCCTCGAGCGTGCGGTGAACGGGGCACTTGTCGGCGATCTCGAGCAATCTGGCGCGCTGCTCCGCGCTGAGATCGGCACCATCGACGGTGACGACGCGTTCGAACCGATCGATCATCCCTGAGCGGTCCGCCAGCAGCTCGTTGCCGGAGCACTCCGCGCAGTCGTCGGCGTGCACCTTGCCATGGGTGACCGCAACGGTGACGCGGTCGAGCGGCACGCCCTTTCGGTCGGCGTACATCCGCAGTGTCATCGAAGTGCAGGCACCGAGTGCGGCACCGAGCAGGTCGTACGGCGACGGACCAGCATCGAATCCACCGACCGATTCCGGCTCGTCTGCCAAGAGCCGGTGGCGGCCCACGACGACATGGTTGAGGAACGGACCCTGCGTGGTCTCGGCGACCACCACCGGCGCCGACGCCCGCGGTGCCTCCAATGCGCCGCTCTCGTCGACGATGTAGCGTTCGGCGAACGCCCCGATCATGTTGGCAGCGAATCGCGCATCATCGCGGTTGGTGAGGAGGTGATCGGCGCCGTCGAGCGACACGAAGCTCTTCGGGTGACGCGCCGCCTGGAAGATCTGCGACGCATGGTCGACCGACACGGTGTTGTCGATCGGCGAGTGCAGCACCAGCAGCGCCCGCTTCATCGTCGCGACCCGATCGGTGACCACGTGAGCGCGCAGGTCGTCGACGAACTGCTGGCGAATGGTGAACGGTCGTCCTGCCAGCTGCACCTGGGCAACCCCGGTCGCGGCGATCTCGTCGAGCGACGACTGGAAGATGTCGGTCACGTGATCGGGGCTCGCCGGCGCACCGATCGTGGCAACCGCACGCACTTCGGCAATGTCGGCGGCCACCGCGAGCACCGCTGAGCCACCGAGCGAGTGACCGACCAGCAGCTGGGGCGCGCGATGTTCGGTCCGCAGCCACGCTGCCGCCGCCACGAGGTCCTCGGTGTTCGAGGTGAAGTTCGTGTTCTCGAACTCGCCGTCGCTCATCCCGAGCCCGGTGAAGTCGAATCTGAGGACCCCGAAGCCGACATCGGTCAGTGCGCTGGCGATCCGCGATGCAGCGGCGATGTCCTTGCTGCACGTGAAGCAGTGGGCGAACAGCGCGAAGGCCCGGGCGGGGCCTGCAGGCATGTCGAGTCGGGCCGCGAGTTCGGTCCCTTGGCTCCCAGGAAAGGTGACTCGTTCGATGCGGGCGGTCATGCTGCGACGGTACCCCGACTACGCTCGCCCCGGATGACCTGCGCCATCCACGTCACCGTCGGCCGAGCCGAAGTGGGGACGAGCACGTGACCGCGGCGATCTGGGCGGCAACGGAGTCGACCATCGGCCCGACGCTGGCGCTGATGCTCGGGGCCGGGATGCTGGCGCAGTGGATCGCCTGGCGCATCCAGGTCCCGTCGATCATCGCCCTGCTCGTCGCCGGTTTGCTGCTCGGTCCGGTCACCGGCGTCGTCGACCCGGACGTACTGCTTGGCGGCACCCTGTTCCCTCTGGTCTCACTGGCGGTGGCGCTGATCCTGTTCGAAGGCGGTCTCGACCTCCCGCCTCGAGAGCTGCGCAACACCGGCACCGTCGTGAGACGACTCATCACCGTCGGCGCCATCATCACGTTCCTCGTGAGTTGGTACGCCGCCCGCGAAGTGTTCGGGATCTCGAATCAGGCCTCGATCGTGCTCGGAGCGGTGCTCGTGGTGACCGGGCCAACCGTGGTCGGGCCCCTCTTGCGCTTCGTCAGACCGGCGGGGTCCACGGGCCCGATCCTGCGTGCCGAAGGTGTCCTGATCGACCCCATCGGCGCCACTGCTGCGCTGATCGCGTTCGAGATCGTGCTCAAGGACGCACCCGACGAAGCGTTCGCAACCGTGCTCGGGGTGGTACTGCTCACCGTCGTCGCGGGCGCCGGTATCGGCCTCGCCTCCGCCGCTGCGCTCGACACCGCACTGCGGCGGTTCCTGATCCCCGACCAACTGATCGTGCCGGTCACGTTCGCGTTCGTGGTGGCCGCGTTCGTGGCCACCAACGAGATCCAGGAAGAAGCGGGGCTGCTGACGGTGACCGTCATGGGCATGTATCTCGCGCGCCGCGAGAGCTCGACGATCCGTCAAGTGCTCGAATTCAACGAGAGCCTCCGAACGCTGCTGATCTCGTTCCTGTTCATCCTGCTCGCTGCTCGGATCGAAACGGACGCACTCCGCGACGTCGCGCTCCCGTCTCTGGCATTCCTCGCAGTGTTGGTACTCATCGCTCGGCCGCTGTCGGTTCTGGTGTCTACGGCCCGCACGTCGCTCAGCTGGCGCGAGCGCGTCTTCCTGACCACGATGGCCCCGCGCGGCATCGTGGCCGCGGCAGTGTCGGCGATCTTCGCCATCCGCCTCGAGGAGGAGAGCGTTCCGGACGCTGCCAAGATCGTCCCGATTGTCTTCCTCGTCATCATCGGCACGATCGTCGTGTACGGATTTCTCGCCGGCCCGGCCGCACGCGCGCTCGGGCTCGCAGAGGCCCAGGCCGATGGTGTGCTGATCGCCGGGTCGCACGCGGTGGCCCGCGGTCTCGCCGCCGAGCTCGACAAGGCCGACGTGAAGACCCTCCTGGTCGACACCGATCCATACAACGTCACGCGGGCGATCGCTGCGGGATTGCGTGCGCGCAGGATGAGCGTGCTCGCCGAGGAAGCCAGCCACGATCTCGACCTGCGCGGCATCGGCAGGCTGTTGGCATTCACGTCGAACGACGAGGTGAACGCGTTGGCCACCGCTCGCTTCGCCCGCGTCTTCGGACGCCGCGAAGTGTTCCAGCTGGCGCCGAGCGCCAGACGCACGGGAGACCCGTCGTTGCCCGAGGAGCATCTCGGTCGTCTCGTCGGTATCGAGAGCCTCACCTATGCAACGATCGACGAACGCTCGCGCCAGGGCTGGAAGGTCCGCACCGCCCGAGGTGGCCCGGCCATCCAAGAGGCCGTCGACGACAAGCTCTTCCTTCCGGTGGTGCGCATCGTCGACGACAAGATGGCGTTCCTGTGTCGCAACGACCCCGTCCCGACCGAGGGCGCGGTGATCGGTCTCACCGCGCCGTCGCTGCAGCGCCAGCTCGACGACGAGGCCGCCGACGGAGTCAGTGCTTGATCATGACGTGCTTGACCTCGGTGTACGCCTCGACGGCATACATCGACATGTCCTTGCCGTAGCCGGACTGCTTGAAGCCACCGTGCGGCATCTCGGAGATGATCGGGATGTGGTCGTTGACCCAGACCGCGCCGAACTGGAGTGCCTTGCTCATCCGCATCGCCCGACCGACATCGCTCGTCCAGACGCTCGCGGCGAGGCCGTAGTCGACGTCGTTGGCCATCTCGAGTGCGGCCGCTTCGTCGGCCGCTGACTGGACCGTGACAACCGGTCCGAACACCTCGCGCTGAATGATCTCCGACGACTGCCCGGGACCGACGACCACGGTCGGCTCGTAGAAGAAGCCCGGACCGGACCGCGGCGACCCGCCGACCGTGACCTCGGCGCCCTCCTCGCGGGCCCGATCGACATACCCGGCAACTCGGCCGCGATGGACGTCAGAGATCACGGGACCCATCTCGGTGTCGGCTGCCATCGGGTCTCCGACATTGACACTGCCGACTGCATCGGTCAGCTGATTGACGAAGTCGTCGTGCACCTTCGAGCCGGCGATGACACGACACGGCGCCGTGCAGTCCTGCCCCGAGTTGTAGAACGCCATCCCCTTGAGCATCTCGACCGCTGCCTCGACGTCGGCGTCGTCGAAGATGATCACGGGCGCCTTCCCGCCGAGTTCCAGATGGACCCGCTTGAGCGTGTCGGCCGATGCACGCGCGACTGCCTTGCCGGCGCCGACGCTGCCAGTGATCGAGATCATGGCGATTCCCGGATGCTCGCTGAGCGCCGCCCCCGCCACATGTCCCTGGCCGCACACCACGTTGAAGACGCCCGCTGGCAGCACGTCAGCGGTCAGTTCGGCGAGGCGCAGCACGGAGTAGGGAGTGAGCTCGGACGGCTTGAGGACGACGGTGTTGCCGGCGGCGAGCGCGGGGCCGAGCTTCCACGTCGCCATGTTGAGCGGGTAGTTCCACGGCGTGATCGAAGCGACCACACCGAGCGGGTCGCGACGGACCATCGAGGTGTAGCCCGCCA
>DATLBC010000117.1:0-12112 GCA_035527095.1 Ilumatobacteraceae bacterium
GACTCCACCTCGGACTCGGACTCAGACTCCACCTCGGCGTCCACCTCCACCTCGGACTCGGACTCCACCTCGGACTCGGACTCGGACTCCACCTCGGACTCGGACTCGGACTCCACCTCGGACTCGGACTCAGACTCCACCTCGGCGTCCACCTCCACCTCGGCGTCCACCTCCACCTCGGACTCGGACTCAGACTCCACCTCGGACTCGGACTCCACCTCGGACTCGGACTCGCCGTCCGCGGCACCTGTCCCCAGTGGGACCGGATCGAGGAGTTCCGAGCCAACCCCTGGCCCGAGATCACTGAACGAGGTCACGGGATGATCGTCCTGCTCGAAGTCACGGTCGATCGATGGGGGACTCGATGCCGGCGACAGGGGTTCGGCTCCGTCCGGGCGCAGTTCATCGAGCATGCGCCGCTGGGTCGAGGGGTCCTTCTTCCTCCAGTCGCCATCGCCCATGCGTTCGAGGGGGGCCAGGACTTCGAGGTCCGGCCGCGTCTGGCGAACGATCCAGACACCGAGAAGCACGAGCACGACCCCGACGACCGCGAGCCCGATCACCATCGCATAGACGAGGCGGCTCGACGATGGGTCGCCGGCGCCGACGATCACGGCAGCGAGCGGCGGTGCAAGAGCGAGACGGGGAGCAACGACGGGCACTGGCCCCCGAGTGTGCCACCTCGGGCTCGCTTCGACACGGATCAGCGCTGGTGTCGGGGGCACCAGATCGTGGTGCGGCCACCGATTGCGAGCCGTGCAAGCGGCGCGCCATCGCGCGCGCACGGTGGACATGTCGCACGGATCGCCGGACTCAACACCCCGTATGTGCTGCCCCCGCTGGCGAGCATGATCGGGAGTCGGCGACGGATCGCCGATGCGAGTCGTTCCACGTCGTGGACCGAGAGCGAGTCGGCCGTCCGACGGGGGTCGAGGTCGGACCACCAGAGCACCTCGTCGACGCACAGATTGCCGAGGCCGGCCACGATGTGCTGATCGAGCAGCGCCGATTTCAACACACCGCGCCGACCGGTCAGTGCCGCAGCCAGGCGCCGCGGTGTCACCGCCGAGAAATCGACACCCAGGTGATCGAGGTCGGGGTCGAGCGACACACGACCGAGGCGGCGGGGATCGTTGAAGCGCAAGGCCGGCGCACTGGTTCGACCGCCGGGGGCAGCGAACATCACGAGTCGATCCCACTCGGCCTCGTCACGACCGGACGCGTAGGCAAGCTTCTCGATGGATGCATCGCCGTCGACGACGAGCCGGCCCGTCATGCCGAAGTGGAGTCCGATCGTGGCGCCGTCGGTGTCGAGCAACACCACCTTGCCGAGCCGACGAACGCCGGTGAACGTTGCACCGGACATGGTTTCGGCGAATCCCTCCGCGATCACACGATCGTCCACCTCGACGTCGACGATCTGGCGGCCCACGAGCCGCTCGCAAGCGCGGCGCCAGATCTCAGCTTCCAGGCCTTCCGGCACGGTCAGTCCGTCGACGAGAGCGACTTCGACGCGTTGCCGAGGAATCGTTCCAACGGCTCGGCAAGTTGATCGCTGTTGATCAGGAACGCGTCATGACCGTGCGGCGAGTCGATCTCGACGTACTCGCTCGGCACGCCGTTACCTGCGATGGCCTCGTGAATCTGCTGCTGTTGGTACGCGGGATACAGCATGTCGCTCCAGATCCCGACGGCCATCGTGGGCGCTGCCACTCGCAGCATCGCCCGTTCGAGCGAACCACGGCCACGGGCGACGTCATGGAGATCCATCGCCTTACCGATCGCGAGATAGCTGTTGGTGTCGAAACGGCGCGCCAGCTTCAGCCCGTGGTATTCGAGATAACGCTCGACCTCGAAGCGTTGCCACATCCCCAACGTGTCGCCAACGGTTGCCTTGTCCGCGAGTTCGCGCCCGAAGCGATCGGTGAACACGTTGTCGCTACGAAAGGTCACCTGCGCCACCATGCGCGCGATTTCGAGGCCTTCGGTGGGGCCGTCGCCGGGCTCGGCGTCGTAGTAGTCGCCGCCACGCCATTTCGGGTCGAGACGGATTGCCCGGCGACCGATCGCTCCCCACGCAATCTGTTGCGCTGTGGCTTGCATGCACGTGGCCACGGCGATCAGCGAGGCGACGCGGCGCGGGTACATCACCGCCCACTCCAACGCTTGCATGCCACCCATCGAACCCCCGATGACCGACATCCATCGGGCAACCCCGAGGTATTGGCCCAACTGCGCCTGGGCGCGCACCATGTCGCGAATCGTGACCACGGGGAATCGAGACCCGTACGGCAGTCCGTCAACGGGGTGCGGCGATGCAGGCCCTGTCGAGCCCTGACAACCCCCGAGTACGTTCGCGCACACCACGAAGAACTTGTCGGTGTCGATCGGCTTGCCGGGTCCGACGGCGTCGTCCCACCAACCTGGTGCCGAATGGCCTCGTCCGGAGGGACCCGCTGCGTGGCTGTCGCCGGTCCAGGCGTGGCACAGCAGGATGGCGTTCGAGCCATCGGCGTCGAGCCGTCCCCACGTCTCGTAGGCGACCACCACATCGGACAGCGCCACACCGCAATCGAGCGCGAATCTCCGATCCTGAGCGAAGGTGAAGAACTGCCGATGTCCGGGTTCGTCGCCGACCGACCAGGCGCCGGTCACCGGAAGGGGCGGAGATGTCGTCATCGGATCGATCCGGGCCGATGCGATCACCGCGCCACCCGGTGGGCGAATGGTAGCAAGGCCGATCATCGCCCGGCCCGGAGTATCCGCGACCAGCTGCACCCCACACGTCGCCGCCATGAGCGAACCGACCGCATACGGCGGTCTTGCTCATCGCAACCGGGGTTGACCTCGCCGCCATGGGCGAACCGACCGCATACGGCGGTCTTGCTCATCGCTGGGTGGGTCAGGGGGTCAGGGGGTCAGGGGGTCAGACGACCGTTCCGATCACCGGTTGTGCAAGCATCATGCGTTGCTCGTAGCCGGTCTCGTAGGGCATGAAGCCATTGCGATCGGGGTACATCAGCTGCACCATCTCGAATGGCCCGCCCCGATACCACGCTGTCGCCGTCGCAAAGTACGGTCCCCACGGCTCGAGATCGACCGGCGCGAACAGGCACCGCAGCTCGTTGTCGAGGAGCCCGACCAGTTCGACGCCGAGCGGAATCTCGGTACCGCCCCGGCAGGCGTCGACCACGAGGCCGATCAGCCCGTTGGCGGCCACCGGCGCCAACCCGAACACGACGACCTCGGGAAAGCCGACCGCCTCGGGCAGCCCCATCGAGTAGGCGTAGCCCGGTGTCGGAGGATCGTGCTCGGCGTCGGGAGCGACCGGTTCGAGTGCCCAGCCGTTGGTCTCGATCATCCACTCGATCTTCTCAGCGTGAGGAATGTGGAAGTCCGGCAATTCCATGTGACCAGTGTGCCTTCCAGCAGCGGTCTACGTCAGTCGAGGTTCTCGATCTCGAAGGGCGGCACATCGTCCGCGGGGTCGAAGCCGAGCACTCGACCGTAGAAGTACAGGTCTGACTCGAACCATCGCACGATCGAATCGGCGGACCGGAACCCGTGGCCCTCACCGTCGAAGGACTGGTAGGCCACGGGCAGGCCGTTGGCTCGCAGGGCTTCGACGATCCGCTCGGAGTGTGCGGGCGGTACGACCGTGTCGTCGCTGCCCTGCATGACGAGCAATGGTGCCGACAAACGCTCGGGGAAGTTGATCGGCGACCGTCTGACGTACTCGTCGGCAGCGTCGGGCCAGGGCCCGATCAGACCGGTGGCGTAGTGGGACTCGAACTTGTGGTCGTCGGTGATCAACGCCGACATGTCGGTCACGCCGAAGAGGTTGGTGCCGGCGGCGAACACGTCGTGGTTGGCGATCGCCAGCAGCACGAGTGTGCCGCCAGAACTGCCGCCTTCGATCACGAGGCGATCGGCGTCGACATCGCCGCGATCGGCCAGGAATCGGGCCGCTGCGACCGCGTCGTCGACGTCGATCACGCACCAGTTGCCGAGGAGCTTGCGACGGTAGGTGCGTCCGTAGCGCGTGCTGCCGCGGTAGTCGACCTCGACGACCGCCACGCCACGGCTGGTCCAGAAGCGATGACCCCGCCCGGGCACCAATCGTCGCTGCGCCGACCCGGTCGGCCCACCGTGCACGAAGACCATCAACGGCGGACGCTCGCCGTCGGCGAGTTCGACGTCCGGATGGGCGGGCGCGTAATAGAGCCCGTGGGCAACGTCGCCGCCGCTCGTGGGGAAGGTGATGAACTCGGGTTCGGGAAGAAACGCCGGGTCGAGCCCCAGATCGTGGCCCGTTCGCAGGATCTCGATTCCACCACCACGAACGCGCACCACTTCGTTACTGGTCGTGTACGAACTCCCGACGAAGGTCAACACATCGCCCGCACGTCGCAGAGAGCCGATCGCCGTATAGGAGACGTCGTCGCCGGGGCCACCTTCGATGCGGAGTCGATCACCGGTGCAATCGCCCTGGATGTGAGCGCCTTCGGCATGGCGGGCGCCCCCGAAGGCCCAGTGCGGCTCGACGATCTCGTACGGCCCGACCGCCTCCGGGGTGAGTTCTCCGGTCGCCAGGTCGACACGGTAGAGGTTCCACCACTCGTCGCGGTCGGTGACGACGACGAGGGTGCCGTCACTCCACCACAGCGGTTCCTGCAGTGCCTCGTCGCCGTTGCCGACCAGCTTGCGAGGGTTGCTCGCCGTTGCACCCACCAGATCGGCGACCCACAGCTCCGTCGAGTCCCACGGCATGTTCGGATGCATCCACTGGATCCACACGACCGAGCGACCGTCAGGCGACACTCGCGGCGCCGCGTAGAAGTCGGCACCCGTGGCGATCACCTCGGTTCGCATCGACCCATCGGTGGCCACTGCCACCACTTCGTTGCGGGGCTCATCGTCGCCGTGGCGCTCGTGGACGCACACGAACCACTCGCTGTCGGGTGTCGGTCGACCGTCGGCGTACCGCAGACCGCGCGGGATCTGCGGTTCGGCAGTCAGCACCACTGGGGTGCTGCCAACTTCGATCCGTCGAAGCCGCTGGTCGGCGAACTCGACGAAGTAGACGATGCCATCTTGAACCCACCACGCCCCGCCGCCGTACTCGTGGACGCTCGTACGAACGTTGGTCTCGGGGAGCGTGACGTCCTGCGTCGACCCGTTGCGCCACCGAACGATGGTGGTACGCCCACCGTTGTCAGGCCGCGTCTCAGCCCACCAGACGTCGTCTCCGTCGGCGATCACCTCGCTGATCCCGACGGAACCGGCCACCAACGACCGAGCGGAGATCGGTGACGGCCACGTGCCTGCGGGGAGCCTTGCCATCCGCGCAGGTTACGCCGGTGCTTGGCACCGGCGTCAACGGTTCAGACCAGATCGAAGGAGTCGAGATCGAGGGCTTGGCACAGATGTCGTTGAGCCATCGCTCCGAACATCGCTTCGCTGCGGTCGTTGAGCGTCACGATCTGCGACGCCATCGCCGCGACGACCAATCCGGCGAACGCATCCCTCCGGTACTGCTCCCACACCCACGCCTCGTCGAGGCTGACCCCATAGGGCTCGAGCGCCTCCAGGTACACCGCGATCAGCTCGCGTTCATGTGCCCGACGATCAGCGGGCAGCAGGCCGGCGCCGATGAAGTACGACAGGTCCTGGATCGGACTGCCGTGGGCCGGGGTCTGCCAGTCGACGACCGTCACCGGCGGTCCCCCGTCCGACGTGGCGAACAGCATGTTGTCGAGGCGGTAGTCGCCGTGCGTGATCACTTTGGGCCCGGTGCGTCCACCGCGCCACGTGGCAACGACCGATCCGAAACGCTCGGCCAACTCGAACTCCTCGGCGCTCAGATGCGAGCGATACGTCGCTGAGAACCCGGGGAAGAACATCTGCCACATCATCGCGAGACCGGCGCCGACATCGTCGCCGGACCCACCGGTGTCGTGCTCGATCCAGTCGATGTCGGACAACGTCGGGTCGTCCCATCGCGGCCCGTGCAGCTTGGCGAGCTCGCGGACGGCGTCGCCGGCCTGGCCGAGGGTGCAGCCGGTGACTTGGTCGCCCTGCGTCGCCGGAGCCATGTCTTCGAGCACCAGCACGAACGCGTTGGTCGCAGCGGTCCAATCGCCGTGCAGACACTCGGGCACGCGCATGTCGACCGTGCCTGCAAGTTCGGTGTAGAAGCGGGTCTCACGTTCGTAGTGCCGCAGCATCGCCGCCGTGGTCAGACTGGTGTCATCGGTGGCCGGCAACTTCACCACGACCGACCGCGGCAGTGATGCCTCGGCGGAGGGCATGGTCACCCTCACATTGACCCCGATGTGGCCGTCACCGATGCGTTGCCGACCGATGGGGCCGACGTCACCACCGAGCACCGACGAGAGCCATTCGGAGGTGACGTCTTCTGCGAGCATGGCGCGGCACGGTAGTGCTCGGCGACCGCTACCGTCGTGCCCGAGATGTACGGGTTCCTCCTGCGTCCGAAGTGG
This sequence comes from Ilumatobacteraceae bacterium, assembly GCA_035527095.1. Taxonomy (GTDB): domain Bacteria; phylum Actinomycetota; class Acidimicrobiia; order Acidimicrobiales; family Ilumatobacteraceae; genus Sva-07. The sequence continues at coordinate 6,504 of DATLBC010000117.1, forward strand.
ATCGCGTTCCACCTGCTCGTGTTCGGATCGATCGCGTTGATGATCTGGCTTGCGCTGTGGCAGCTCGACCGCCTCGACCAGCGCCGAGCGTTCAACGACCTCGTGACCGAGCAGGTCGGACGAACGCCGGGACCGTTCGACGAGGTTCTGGCCGAGGCCGGCGACGACCCGGAGTCGATCGAGTGGCGACAGGCCATCGTGTCGGGCACCTACCTCGACGACCAGGTGATCTGGTTCAACCGCTCGCAGGATGGCATTGCCGGCGACAACGTGCTGAGCGCCCTCGTCACGCCGGACGGCACGACGGTGATCGTCAACCGGGGCTTCATCCCGCTCGGTTTCGATCTTCCCGCTCCGCCAACGGTCGAGACCGAGCTGCTCGCTCGCGTTCGGGTTCCCCAGTCGCGTCAGCGCTTCGAGCTGACCGACGCCAACACCACGGGCGAGCCCGTCACCGAGGTCCGACGCATCGACCTCGACCAACTGGCCGCGCAGCTGCCCGGCGACGTGGCGCCGGTCTACCTCGATCTCATCGACGCGATCCCGGCGCCAGGACCAAACGATCCGGTGCCGCTTCCCGCGCCCACACTCGACGAAGGTCCGCACCTGTCGTATGCGGCGCAGTGGTTCATCTTCGCCATGTGTGTGCTGATCGGCTGGGTACTCGCCGTGCGCAGGTCGATCCGCTCGCGACGCCGCGAGGCGCTCAGGGTCGCAGCAGACGAGCCAGCGATGCCGGATTCCGCCCTGCCAGACGCCGTCGTAGCTGCCAGTTCGACGACCGGAACAGACGAGACATCACCGCACTGACCTCTCCGGGCGACGTGTCCACACGGAGATACGCCGTCCAGTCGCTCAGCGGGAGATCGAAGAACGCGTCGAAGAAGCTCCGCACCTCGTCGTCGTCGAGATCGAGGAGCACCTCGAGGCCATAGTCGTGCAATACCCGGGTGCGTCGCATCCAGCCGGGCCACACCGCGTCGGCGATCGGCGCCGGGTCGGCCACGCCGGCAGATGCCGCCAACGCACGACCTATCGCCACAGCGACGCGAGGCGCGGCGCGGATCGAGGCGGCAACCGAGAATCCGGTCGCTGCGTGCACGTAACCGGCCGCCGCGCCGAAGGCGATGATCGGCTGGTCAGGGTCAGGACGCGAACCACCCAGCGGGATGCGCACGTACTCGGTCCGTACGGCATCGGCGAGCACGCTGTCCGGGTGACGTCCGAGCCGCGCGGCAAGCCGGGGCAGCAGTGCGATCGGCTCGATGGCCGGTCGGGCCGCCAGTACCGTTTCCTCCACCAGCCAGCCCTCGGCCATCGGAAGCGAGTAACAGAAGGTGGTCACACCGTGGGGACCGATCGTCGATGCCGCGCCGTCGGGGCCCAGAACCCGCCAAAAGTCCATGAACGTCGGCTGACCAAGATCGCCGGTCGGAGGCTCGGCCAACACGACGCCCAGCGCGGTCTGCCATGCCGGGGCCTGCTCGCCACTTCGTCGCGCGAAGCGGGAGGGCCAGCCGGTCGCGTCGACGACCACGCGGGCGACGATCGCGCCTCCGTCGTCGAGTTCGAGGCGATGTCCGGCACTGCTGGTGACCTTCGCAACCACGACGTCGGTCACCCGGGCGATGCGATGAGTGACTTCCTCGCGCAGCTCGGCTCGTAGCCGGTCGTTGTCGAGCGTTGCATAGGTCCGTGGCAGCCGATGTGGCTTGGCCCCATAGGCCCACACCTCGTGGTTCTCAGTCGCGCTGACGGCGTCGACGTCGAGCAGCGCCACCCCCTCGGCGTCGACGAGGTCGTCGGTCCAGGTGCTGTAGGTGGCGGTCCAGGCAGCGTCGTCGCCGACGAGTGCGACCTCGATTCCTCGTGCGTGGCACGCCCGGGCCAGCGCGCTGCCTGCCGGTCCGTCACCGATCACGACGACGTCGAAGCGATCGATGGCCCGAGTCGTCGCTGTCGTTGCGGTCACTGCCGCTCGAGCTCGGCCATGCGACGGAACTGTTCGATGACGTCGGGCGTGCGATGGCCGGGGTCGAGCGTTCGATACACCGTCTCGACATTGACCGCGATCCGTCCGAACTCGCCCCATTCGCCGAAGCGTTCGTCGAGGCCGAGTTCTCGACCGATGTCGCGAGCGGCGTCGAAGGCGTCCATCCCGGCAATGTGCCCTGCCGTTGCCGCCCCGTCGACGAACGACAGATAGTCGCGTACCGCGACGATGCCGGCAGCGTCGGTCAAGGGCCCATGGCCGGGCACCACGGTCTCGGCGTCGAGGCCGAGCATCAGGTCGCATGCGGCGATCCAGTTCGACAACGGGCCGGCCCACACGATCGGGGTGCCACCGATGAACAAGATGTCTCCGGTGTACACGGTCCGGGCGTCGGGCACGTGGACGATCGTGTCTCCGGCGGTGTGCGCCGGACCGACTTCGTACAACTCGACTCGCCGGCCACCGACGTCGAGGTCGAGGCGGCCATCGAACGTGCGGGTCGGCGGCACGAGCTCGATGCCGTCGAAGTTGAAGTCGCCGAAGAACGAACGAAACAGCTCGCCGACCTCACCCGGCGCACGGTTCAACGATGCGAGAATCGACGGAGGAACGTCAGCCATCTCAAGGGCGGTCGCAGCGGAGGCCACGATGTCGACGTCGGGCCGTCGACGTGCAACCTCGGCATTGCCGTAGCAGTGATCGCCGTTCGCATGTGTGTTGACGACGGTGTCGACCGGCGCCGCAGTGGTCGCAACCACCATCGAGTCGAGCATCGCGGCGGTCAGCTCGAGGTCGAACAACGTGTCGACCAGCAACGACTGCCCGTCGCCGACGATCAGCCCGGCGTTGCTCCAACCCCACCCACCATCTGGCTGCAGATACGCGTAGCACCCGTCGTCGAGTTCGTGGAGTCCGTTCGTGTAGTCGGGCGACATCGCCATCGACTCATCTTGACACGACCGACGAGATGCGGGACCACCACCGATGAGCGAAACCGCCGCATACGGTCACCTCGCTCATCGCAACCGTCGGACCCCGCCGACCGATGAGCGAAGCCGCCGCATACGGTCACCTCGCTCATCGGTGGGGGTGTCGGAGCCACCGGGCGCTGAGGCGTTCGGCGAGCATGGTGGTCGGCAGGTGCGTGTTGACGTCCGGGATCGACGGGAACACCGAGGCATCGCACACGTAGACGCCGTCGTAGCCGACGAGTCGGCCGTCGCCGTCGACCACCGTGCCCATCGCGCACGTGCTCGACGCGTGCACGTAGTCGCCCACCGCTTCACGAACCCATCGTTCGATCGAGTCGTCGCTGCTCAGTGCTGCACTCGTTGTGCCGGAAGCATCGATGTAGACCTCCTCGACGACGTCGCGGAATGCTGGAGCTGCGAGCAGCTCGAGTGCGATGTGCACCCCCGCCACCATCGCGGCCACGTCGCGCGGGTCGTCGAGCAGCGCGAAATCGACCTGCGGGTCGACGGTCGGATCGTCGGAAGCCAGCCGAACCGTGCCGGCGCTCCCGTGCGGCCGCATCAGCGCCGCCATCAGCAGCCCGAATCCAGGAGCCGCGACACCGAGGTGATTCATCGGGAGGAACTGCCACGGGTCGCGCTGGAGCAGCGTGCCGATCGCAAGCTGGCCTGGCGACCCGACGGCACCGGCACGCAACAGCAGCGTGAACGGCGCCGAGGGATGATCTTGCAGCCCCACTCCGACGCCTGGCGTATCGACTCGCGATCGCAACAGGATCGCCGGTGTATGGATCGCTCCTGCCGCGAGCACCACATGATCGGCAGCGACCGTGTCACCGTCGGCCATTAGCACGCCCACCGCCCGACGCCCCTCGAACACGACTCGGTCGACCGATGACTCGACACGCACGGTGAGATTGCTGCGTTCGAGCGCGGGCCACAGCGAGGCCTCCGCAGCCGTGACCCGTCGACCATGACGTCGGGTCAGTCGGGCCCGTTCAGCGTCCGGGGCCGAGGCCAACAACGCTCGGTCGACGGCACCGAGCTCGGCATCGTCAGCTTTCTCCTGCGGCAGCTCGACGCCCGCCCACGCCTCGTCGGTGTCGCTCCATCCCCATGACCGGTACAGGTCCGGATCGCCACGCAGGGCGACCATGGCATTCACGGTCGAGGAGCCGCCGACGCCGCGACCTCGCGGGTATGGGCTCGCCAGACCACCGGTCGCTCGCGTCGCGACGAGCGAGTCGTATGTCCGGTTGGGCACGTCGAGCGCTGCGAGAAAATCGGGGCCTCCGAGATCGCCGACGAGATCGCCCCTGTCCAGGTCGGGACCGCCCTCGATCAGGATGACCGACCGGTCGGAATCGAACGACAATCGATTCGCGAGCACGCATCCAGCAGACCCGGCTCCGACGACGATCCAGCTCCCTGCACCGGCTCGGTCAGACGAGGTCACCGCCTGATCGTAGGACAGATCGTTCAAGAATCTGTCTGTGGGCGCCGATAAGGAAATCGGCATGGATGACACGACCGACACCCTCGCGAGGCCGGGCTTTCCCCCGCCGCCTCCGGTGGCTGTCGCCCCCGCGACAGGTCGTGAGGGGTGGCCCGGCCAGATCAGCCAGGCAGGCCCGACACTGCCGAACGTGGCGCCCCAGGTGCCACGCCCGGCCACCGCGGACACGAGCCCATTCACTACCACGATGTTCGAGCCTTCGGCACCCGCACGAGGCAAACCGCCAAAAGGACGCAGCGGGTTCAAGCGGGCGATGAGCTGGGTGTTCCTGCTTGCAGTCCTGGGCGGACTCGCCTACGCCGGCATCACCTACGGCCCCGAGCTGATCGAGGAGGTCACGGGCGCCGACGAGGACAACGGACCTGCCGCCCCACTCGTGTATCCGATGCCGATCGCGCCGGCGATCCCCGTGCGCAGCGCAACGTTCACGGTCGACGAACCAGATCCGTTCGGTGGCATCCAGAACTATGAGGTCACCGCGGACTTCGAATCCGGCGTCACTCACGTGGTCATCCCTCGAGCGGACTCCCCGAACCTCGAGATCTTGACGCTGTGGGATCAGTCGTTCATCAGACGAATCGACGAGCCCACCTGGTACACCCTGCCCCGCGGCGACTTCCCCATCGACTTCTCCCTCGGGCGGAGCCGCTGGGTCCGCACGCTCGACGAACTCCTCCCCCCGGCGATCCGTCCGTACACGACGATCAACGAGGCAACCGAGTCGTCCGTTGGCACCGAGCCGGCTCGCCGTCTCGTGGTGTCGACCAACTCGGCCCGCCTGCTCCAGATGCAGACCGCCGCCACAACTCCCGGCGCCGACGGCTCAACACCGCCGGCTCAGCAGCTCCCACCGGGCGTCGTGGTGCAGCCGGGACCCGACGGGGTCGATGACCCGACGATCGAGATCTGGGTCGACGACCGCGGCATCGTGCGTAAGTCGATCATGCCCCCGCAGCTCGGTGGCGAGACGATCACGGTCACCTCGGTGACCGCCGATCCATTCGAGCCGGCGTTCCCCACCCCTGATGTGGTCGAACCGCTCACCGCTCAGGTGCTCTTCCGACTGGGCATCTGACCGTTTGCTCAGCTCCCGAACGGTCCCGACGCTCCCCCTCGACGTTGGCTCGAC
>DATLBC010000118.1:0-6919 GCA_035527095.1 Ilumatobacteraceae bacterium
CTACGACACCGCGCGGCGCGCCATCGTGGCGTTCGAACCGAACGACCACGTGCTGATGTACACGTGCGGGATCACCCCGTACGACGCCACCCACCTCGGGCACGCGGCAACGTTCATCGCCTACGACGTCCTGCAACGACGCCTGATCGACAAGGGACACACGGTGCGTTGCATCCGCAATGTCACCGACGTCGACGACCCGTTGTTCGCAAAGGCGCGCGAACTCGGTATCCATTACCTCGACCTCGCCGCGGGCGAAGAGGCTCGCTTCGAACGTGACATGGACGCGTTGAACGCACTCCCGGTTGCCGCGGCGCCGCGAGCGTCATCGGCAATCCCTGACATTCGCGGGTTCATCGGCATGGTCCTGGATCGTGGCTTCGCCTACGAGTCAGGGGGCTCGGTCTACTTCGACGTGTCGAAGTTCGGATCGTTCGGATCGCTGAGCCATTACACCGACGAAGAGATGATGGTGCTCGCCAAGGAGCGCGGCGGCAACATCGACGACCCGAACAAGCGGTCGCCGCTCGACTTCGTCCTCTGGCATCCGTCGGCTGCCGACGAGCCATCCTGGGACACCATGTGGGGGCCGGGTCGGCCGGGTTGGCACATCGAGTGTTCAGCGCTTGCGCTGCGCGAACTCGGCACCACGATAGACCTGCACGGCGGCGGCGCGGATCTGATCTTCCCCCATCACGAATGCGAGCGGGCCCAGTCGGAGGCGGCGACGGGCGAGCAGTTCGTCAAGCACTGGATGCACACGGCGCTCATTCACAAAGACGGTGAGAAGATGTCGAAGAGCCTCGGCAATCTCGTGTTCGTCGACCAACTCCGCGAGACCTGGGATCCTCGGGCGATTCGCCTCGGCATCATCGAACACCACTACCGCACGGAATGGGAGTGGGACGACGAGCTCATGCCGCGCAATGCCGCCCGGCTCGACGCATGGAACGAACGCTCCGGGTCGAACCCGGACCTGCTCCACGAAGTCCGCGCCCGACTCGACGACGACCTCGATACCCCAGGCGCACTCGCCGCGGTCGATGCCGCAGCGGCCGCCGGCGCGGGAGTCGGCGAGGCCGCTGCACTGCTCGGTATCGACCTCGACTGACCAGCGCGTCGCCCTGGCCGCGACACTGCGTTGACACGAAGTTCACCGTTCGCGCTTCTTTTGCGCGATCGTGCGGTCTACTCTGCACCCATGACGTCAGGGCCGGGAGCAGGAGCGATGCAGCAACGCGTGCGTCGCCTCGGGCGGCCGGTTGCTGCGCGGCTGTGGAACATCGAACTGAGCGGCTACGAGCGTCTGCCGGTCGCCGGGCCCGCGATCCTGTGTCCGAACCACATCAGTTTCCTCGACTCGGCGTTCCTGATGCTCACCGTGCAGCGCAACATCTCGTTCGTCGGCAAGGCCGAGTACATGGACTCGTGGAAGACCAAGCATCTCTTTCCTGCGATGGGGATGATCCCCATCGATCGTTCCGGCGGCGACAAGAGCACCGCTGCGCTCGACGCCGCCGAGACGGTGCTTCGGCGCGGCGAGCTGTTCGGCATCTTCCCCGAGGGAACTCGGAGTCGCAACGGCAACCTCCACAAGGGTCGCACTGGTGCCGCACGCCTGGCGATGAAGCTCGACTGCCCGATCTTCCCGGTCGGCGTGATCGGAACCGACGAGATCCAGCCTCCGGATGCGAAGTTGCCGAAGCTGTTCAGCGGCTGTCAGATCAAGATCGGCCGTCCGATTCGTCCCGAGCGGTATCGAGGTCGTGGCGCCGAGCACATCGCCTGGCGTTCGATGATCGACGAGGTGATGTTCGAGATCCGCGAACTCACCGGACAGACATACGTCAACACCTACGCCGGCGCAACCGCCGAGACCGAGCCCACGGTGGCCGCTCGAGTGGCGTCGGTGTCCGAGCCGAGCCCGATCCCGACCGTTGCGCCGAACGCGTCGGTCGAGCGCGAACTCACCCTCGTCGCCGGCAACTGACCGTCTCGCCGGCAACTCATCCGTCGGACGGTCGTGCCTGCTCCTATCCTGACGGTCGCATGTCGAACATCACGGTCTCTCTCCCCGACGGCTCCGAGCGCGAACTGGCCGGCGACGCCACCGCTCTCGATCTGGCCGCGGCCATCGGCTCCGGCTTGAAGAAGGCGGCAGTTGCCGCGATCGTCGACGGTGCCGAAACCGACCTCGGCGTCGCTCTGCGAGACGGCGCCACTGTCGCGATCATCACTGCGGACAGCCCCGAAGGTCGACACGTGCTTCGGCACTCGACGGCGCACGTGATGGCCCAGGCCGTGACCCGACTGTTCCCCGGCGCCAAGTTCTCGATCGGTCCGGCCATCGAGAACGGCTTCTACTACGACTTCGATCTTCCGGATGCAACGACGTTCAGTGACGACGACCTCGAACGCATCGAGGCCGAGATGCGCGAGATCGTCAAGGCGAACCAACCGTTCGTCCGCTCCGAGATGACCATGGCCGAGGCGAAGGAACTGTTCGCCGATCAGCCCTACAAGGTCGAGATCATCGAGCGCGTCGAGGCGGCGGAAGCCGACAACGAGGATTCCGCCGAGGTCGGCGAAGGCGGTGTGATCAGCGCATATCGCAACACGGACAGCTTCGTCGACATGTGCGTCGGACCTCATGTCCCGTCGACGGGCAAGCTGGGGTTCTTCAAGCTCCAGCGTGTCTCGGGCGCGTATTGGCGTGGCAACGAGAAGGGCCCGATGCTCCAGCGCATCTACGGCACGGCGTGGGAGTCGAAGCAGGCGCTCGCCGAGCACCTCCACCAATTGGAGGAGGCGGCCAAACGCGACCACCGCAAGCTCGCCACGGAACTCGACCTGTTGAGCTTTCCGAGCGAACTCGGCGGGGGCCTAGCGGTGTGGCATCCCAAGGGTGCGATCGTGCGCAAGCTGATGGAGGACTACAGCCGCACGCGTCACGAGCACGGCGGCTACGAGTTCGTGTACACCCCGCATCTCGCAAACGGGAAACTCTTCGAGACCTCCGGCCACCTCCAGTGGTATGCCGACGGCATGTACCCGCCGATGGAGATGGACAACGGCACGTACTACATGAAGCCGATGAACTGCCCGATGCACTGCCTGATCTTCCGCAGTCGTCAGCGCAGCTACCGCGAACTCCCGTTGCGTCTGTTCGAACTCGGCAACGTCTATCGCTACGAACGCGCCGGAACCCTTCACGGGCTGATGAGGATCCGAGGCTTCACGCAGGACGACAGCCACATCTATTGCACGAAGGAACAGATGGCCGTCGAGGTCGCCGGCCTGCTCGACTTCGTGTTGTCGGTGCTCCGCGCGTTCGGTTTCGACGACTTCACGTTCAATCTGTCGACGAAGGACCCCGAGAAGTACATCGGCGACGACGAGATCTGGGACGAGGCCACCGAGGCGCTGCGTGAAGCGCTCGACTCTCACGGCCTGGACTACGCCGTCAAGGAGGGCGACGCAGCGTTCTATGGCCCCAAGATCGACATCGATGTCAAAGATGCCATCGGCCGGTCCTGGCAGCTCTCCACGATTCAGGCCGACTTCCAACTTCCTGAACGGTTCGACCTCGAGTACGTCGGCGCTGACAACGGCCGTCACCGCCCGATCATGTTGCATCGCGCATTGTTCGGATCGATCGAACGGTTCTTCGGCGTGCTGCTCGAGCACTACGCCGGGGCGTTTCCGACTTGGCTCGCGCCAACGCAGGTGCGAGTGCTCGCCGTCGCCGAAGCGCACGAACCGTACGCTGCAACGGTTGTCGACGCCCTGGCAGCGGCCGGGGCTCGCGTCGACACGTCTGCGGCCGATGATGGGCTCGGCAAGCGGATCCGCAACGCGAAGCTCGAGAAGATCCCGTACGTTCTCGTTGTCGGCGACGACGATGTTGCCGCCGGTACGGTCGGCGTGAACCCGCGCGGTGGCGCGGTCGAACGCGGGGTGCCCGTGCAGGGGTTCGTCGAACAGTTCCTCCGAGAGATCGCTGAAGCCGAATCGGCGGCGCTCGGCGTCTGAGCATGCTCGAACGAATCTGGTCCGGGTGGCGATCGGCGTACGTCACCGCAGCGCCCGTCCGGTCGAACAACGATTCGGCTGATGCCGGCAGCGTGTTCACCCAGCTCTTGCGTTCCGGGGCGGCCGACACCGAGACGCACATCGTGCATCGTGGCGACAGCTGCTTCGTCCTCGTCAACCTCTTCCCGTACACGCCCGGCCACGTGCTGGTCGTGCCGTACCGCGAGGTTGTCGACCTCGATGGTCTCACAGCCGAAGAGACCGCCGATCTCTGGGCGACGGTGACCGATGCGGTGCGCGTCGTCAGGTCGGTCTACTCGCCGGACGGCATGAACGTGGGGCTCAACCTCGGCCGTCCGGCCGGTGGCTCGATACCTGACCACCTGCATGTCCACGTCGTGCCGAGATGGACCGGCGATTCCAACTTCATGTCGGCGATCTCCAACACGCAGACGCTGCCCGAAGCGCTCGTCGACACCGCAGCGAAACTCCGAGCCGGCTGGGCGCCCGGCGCGCCCGACGTTCAGTAGCCTGGCACCCGATGACCGATGACCTGCGTGACGAACTCCCGACGGACCTCGATCCATCGGCGTTCGTCGGCCCGTACCAGTTCCCCGACAACAGCCGCCGTCGTTGGCCAGGTGTCTTGTATCTGGTGATCGCAGCGATCTGCGTGTCGGTGTACTTCGTGTTCGACGGCTCGGCAATCGTGAACGGCGGGCTGCTCGTCGCTGCCGCCGTGCTCGCCGCCGTCGGTGTGTTCTCGATCACGAGTGGCTGGAGAATGCACGTCAACGAGACCGACGCGCTGGTTGCGGCCCAACAGGCGCTCGGCTTCCCGGTCGGTCATGCCTCGGCCCAACAGGTGTGGCGCGGATTGCGCAGTCGACCGACCTGGCGGGTCCTGTGCTATTCGGCCGAGGACCCACCGTCCGAGCGCGGTCTCGTTCTCGTCGATGCCGTCGATGGTCGTGTCATCGAGCATCTACGCGAGGACAACCCCGACCTCGTGGCCGAGTCGCGATAGCGTCGTCTCGATGTTCGACGGCAAGTTCCGCGCCCCGGTCGACAAGGCCGTCAAGCCAGTCGGCGCTGCGCTTCGCAAGACCGGCCTCACGCCCGACCACTTGACGATCCTCGGGTTGCTGGTCGGTGTTGCCGCCGCCGTTGCCATCGGTGCGGGGTACCTCCGCCTCGGTCTGGTGCTCGTCATCCTCGCCGCCCTGCCCGATCTCCTCGACGGAGCGCTCGCCAAGGCCTCCGATACTGCGAGTCAGCGTGGGGCATTCTTCGACTCCACGGTCGACCGCATCACCGACGCCTTGCTCCTCGGCGGAATCGCCTGGTATTTCGCCAGCGAGGAATCGGCCCACATGGCGTTGCTGCCGTACGCGGTGATGGCGGTCTCCAGCCTGATCAGCTATCAGCGCGCCAAGGCCGAATCGCTCGGCATCGACGCCAAGGGCGGCCTGATGGAACGAGCCGAGCGGATCATCGCGATCTGCCTGGGTCTGCTGTTCCCGGTGTTGCTGATTCCGATTCTCTGGATCATGCTCGTGCTCACGTCGATCACGGCGGTCCAGCGTTTCGTGAAGGTCTGGAAGCAGGCGGCGGTTGCGCCGGTGACGGCGGCGAAGATCGAGATGCGTCGGTCGCGGCGCCAGAGCCGCCGGGTGGCGCGTACCGAGCGGCGGCGCACGCGAGTGCCGCGTCGGCCGACCTGAGTCGTGTCTGCGCGACCGATCCACGATCCCCGCCGTCTCACCGATCTGGCGACGACGTCGTCGTATCGCTTCGGCGCCGCCGCCGCCCAATTCATGCCGGCGCGGATGGCGGCAGGGTTGACGACTCCGTTCGGGTTCGGAGCCAACTTCGCCAGCCGCGAGCGGCGGGCGACCATCAGCCGTCATCTCCAGCGGGTCGATCCGACGCTGAACGGGTTCAGGTTGCGCCGAGCAGTTCAGGAGGCGTTCGACTCCTACGCTCATTACTGGCTCGAGAGCTTCCGGCTGCCGAATCTCTCCGCCGCCACGGTGGAGCGCGGCTTCGACGTCGATGGCTACGACAACATCGTCATGGGTCTCGAGGGTGGCAACGGCGTGATCCTGGTGCTGCCGCATCTCGGAGGCTGGGAGTGGGCGGGGCGCTGGATCGCCGAACAGGGTCACCAGATCACCGTGGTGGTCGAGAAGATCGATCCACCGGAACTGTTCGAGTGGTTCGTCGATCTTCGGTCCGCGCTCGGGATGCACGTGGTGCCGCTCGGGCCCAGCGCCGGGACCACCGTGATGCGGGCGCTCAACGACAACCATGTCGTGTGCCTGCTCGCCGATCGTGATCTCCAAGGCGGTGGCCCCGAGGTCGAATTCTTCGGCGAGTGCACCACGATGCCGGCCGGCCCGGCGACGCTCGCATTACGGACCGGGGCACCGATCTTGCCCACTGCCGTGTACTTCACAGGCCGCGTCGATGGGCACCACGCATGGGTGCGTCCACCGTTGACGGTCGAACGAGTCGGCAAGCGCCTGCGCGACGACGTGCAGCGCATCACCCAGGATCTCGCCCGCGACCTCGAGACACTGATCCGGCGAGCACCGTCACAATGGCACATGTTCCAGCCGAACTGGCCCAGCGACCCCGGCTACGGGCAGAGCCTCAGCTAGACGGCCTCAGACGGCCCTCCGCACGAAGTGGAACGTGCATGCCAAGATGGTGGCCAGTGCGATGAATTCACCACAGCTCCCGCCGACGGGCGATGTCACATTCCTGTTCACCGACATCGAAGGATCGACCGCGCTGTGGGATCAGGTCCCCGAAGCAATGACCGAATCGCTGGCCGAACACGATCGGCGAATCCGCTCGATCGTCGATCGGCACCATGGCTACG
>DATLBC010000119.1:0-29449 GCA_035527095.1 Ilumatobacteraceae bacterium
ACTGCTTCGAACGTTGCTTGCCGTCAGCGGTGCGGAATCGCACGAGGTAGGCCTTCGAGCCGTCGCTCAACTGCTTGTCGACGACCGATGCCATGGGTGAATTCTACTCGCCAGGTGCACACCAGGTGCACAGACGCTTCATGACGAGACGATACGAGACGACACTGAACGGACATAAAACACCAGGTCAGAACCACTTTCCGAAGTCGGCCTCAACGGCGCCAAAGTGGCTGATTCGCTTTCACACCGTGGAGGTCGGGAGATCGAGACTCCCATCGCCCACCCCGCGTTCAGCGGTTCTCGCGGACGTTCTTGATGAACATTCGCAGCAGAATCCAGGTGGCCAATGCGGTGCAGACCCACACGATGAGTGTGGCGAGCACCCACGTGATCGATCCCGTGATGCTCAGTCCATCGGAGACCAGCTCGGTGATCAGCAACGCGAGGAACGTCGTGATCAGCGAGCTGAACATTGCGATCAGCGAGAGGTGCCGGTCTCCGATCTGCTCGATGAGCGGCTCGAGGACGGCGGTCAACACGACGAAGATGACGATCGCGAGCACGAAGGCAGGGCCGTCGAGCGTCATGTCGTCGAGCACGGCGGCGGCGACGATCAAACCGATCGCAGCTCCGAGCAATGCAATCCCGACACGGATGAGCAGTCGAATCATGAGGTCCTCCCTCGGACGTAGTGGTGTTGGCGCCAATCATGGCGCACCGGGGGTGGTGCGTCGCGCATCGTCTCGCTCCGGGCCGGATCCCGATGTCGAGCGAGTGGCGACGACTAGTCTCGGCATCGATGGAACGCCTGTGCGGACGCCCCGGTTGCTCCGACCGGGCGTCGGTGGTCTACGGCATGCGTGCCGAGGATCTCGTCTTCTGGATCGACGCGTTGCCCAACCCGATCGAGCCTGGGGCATCGGTGCTGTGTCTGCGCCACGCAGACTCGATGGTGGTGCCGCGCGGGTGGACGCTCGATGATCTCCGGGACCCCGAGCTGCATCTCTTCCGTCCGCCACTACCTGCCCCGACGGTGCGCACCCGGGCGTCGCGCGCGGTCCGCGTCCCTCCGGGCACCGAACAACTGCAGCTCGGCGACGACGTTGCGCTCGACGAGGGCCGCGCCGCATCGGAGATCGATGTCCCCGACGCCTCTGATCTCGCCGACGATGTCGACGCCGGTCCGTGGACGCCGTCGTTCGACGAGGCCGACGACCTCGATGGCCTGCTCTCGGCTCGCAGCCCGTTGTTGGCGCGCGCTTTCCGCACGGCCGAACGCCCCGTCGAGTGACGCTGTCGTCTCCGAGGTCATGAAGATCGAACGAGCCACCATGGTCCCCGGACCGCCCGAGCGGGCGTTCGCCCTGGTGGATGACCTGGCGGTGTATCCATCGTGGATGGACCTGGTGCACGATGTCGACGAGGTGCCGCCGACGGGTGGTCATCGAACGTGGAACGTTGAACTGCAGGCCCAGGTCGGTCCGTTCGCGAGGTCGAAGCGGCTGCGCATGGTGCGGGTGGTTCACGAGCCTGGTCGTCGCGTGGTCTTCGAACGCGACGAGATCGACGGTCGCCGTCACTCGCCCTGGATCCTCGCCGCAACGCTGCATCCCGACACGTCGGACGCCGGTGACTTCAGGCTGAACATGACGCTCACGTACGGGGGCAACCTGTGGACCGGGGCCGTGCTCCAACGGGTGCTCGACGACCACATCGAGCGCGGGGCGGCCGCGCTCGGTGGGCTGTTGGCCGAGCCGAGCGCTGCAGACCCTGAGCACTGATCGGTCTCCCGGCGGTCACGAGGTTCGTCAATCAACGGTCAAGTTGTCGCGATCCGGTGACGAAGACTCACAGTGACCGGCCCAACGCTGCCGATCCCCTGACGGCAATGCCCACTACCATCTCGACCATCGCCACCACACACGACGCTCCGATGCACGGTCGCGGCCGCTCTCGGGTTCGTCCGGGTCGGTTCGGCCGCATGCTTGCGGCGCTGATCGCTGCGTTTGCGGTGACTGTCTCGGTTGCTGCGGTCGTGGTACCGGCGGGGGCCACCGCACAGACGAGCGACGATGCAGCGCGAGAGGCTGCCCGCGAGATCCAGGCCGCTCGCGACCGGGCCAACGCGGCCGCAGAGGCCTATTTCCAGGCGCAGTCGGACCTCGAGGTGCTCGAAGATGAAGCGGTCGGGATGCAACGTCGGGCCGAGGCGCTCGAACAACAAGTCGACAAGCTGCGCCGTGACGTGCAGTCGATGGCGGTCGCCCGGTTCGCATCGAGCGGCGCGAAGGGGATCCCGCTGTTGACCGGCCTGCAGGCCCCCAAGGATCAGGTGCAAGCTGATGTCCTCGTCGATGTCGTGACCAACGCCGGAACCAGTTCGATCGACGAGTTCGAAGCAGCGCAGAAGGCGCTGAACGAGCAACAGGACGAGCTCGTTCGCCAGCAACAGGCGATCGAGGACCAGCAGGACCTGTTCACGGCGCTGCAGGACGAGGCAGAAGCCGAAGTGCAGCGTTTGCGCGAGATCGAAGAGCAGCGCCTCACCGACGAAGCTGTTCGCCAGGCGCTTGCCGAGCAGCAGGCCGCCAACTTGGCCTTCCTCGAAGAGATCGAGTTGCGGAACGCTGAAGCCGCCGCTCGCGCCCAGCCGAACCCAGGCATTGCTGCGGCCCAGGCGGCGGCAGCCGCCGCAGCTGCTGCGGCTGCCGATCCGAATGCCGACCCCGACGGTGACCCCGACAGCGACCCTGCGATCGCAGCTGACGCCGGGTCGGGCAACGCACCTCGATCGTCGGGTGCGTCTGGCGGTACCAGCGGTGGACGCACCGGTACCGGTGGCGCCGGCAGCGTGCCGATCGGTGTCGTCAACGGCGAGGTGTACATCGATGCGATCCTGTGCCCGATGAACGGTTCGGCCTACGGTGACAGTTGGGGAGCGCCACGGTCGGGTGGGCGCAGCCACGAAGGCGTCGACATGTTGGCGCCGATGGGGACGCCGATCTATGCCGTCGTCAGTGGTTTCGTGAACTTCAAACAGAACCGCCTCGGTGGTAACGCCGCCTCGCTCGTCGGCGACAACGGCAACCGCTACTACTACGCACACTTCGCCTCGTACGAGGGCGCCAGTCGTCGAGTCACGCAGGGCGACGTCGTCGGCTACAACGGCGACACCGGCAATGCGACCGGGACGCCGCACCTGCACTTCGAAGTGCACCCTGGCGGCGGCCTCGCGGTCAACCCGACGCCGTCGGTACGCGCTGCTGGCTGCTGAGGCAACCGCCACGGCGGCCTAACCTGCAGCCAATGGCGACATCAGCGGTGGGCTCCGAGCTCTCGATGATGCTGTCGCGGTTGCTCGACGACGCCGAGATCCATGACCTTCATCGGCTGTCGGGCGGCGCCTCGCGTGAGACCTGGAGGTTCACTGCCGACGGTCGCGCGCTGATCCTGCAGCGGCAGCGCTCCGGCGATCAACGCAACATGCTCATCGAGGCCGGCGTCGTCGCCGCTGCACGCCGAGGTGGCGTGCCGGCGCCAGAGCTGATCGATGCCCGTCGTCGAGACGACGGTGTGGCATTCATGGTGCTCGAAGCGATCGACGGTGAGACGATCGCCCGCAAGATTCAACGCGACGACGACTATGCGGCCGCACGTCCCGGCCTGGCCGCCGACTTCGGTCATGCGCTTGCGAAGATCCATGCCCTCGACGTCGCGGGTGTCGAGGGTCTCGAAGCCACCGACCAGCTCGCCTACTACACCGACGTCCTCGATTCGCTCGGCCAGCCCCACCCCGTGCTCGAGCTGGTCCGCAACTGGCTGGTCGACACCCGACCCGCTTCGCAACAAGCCTGCGTCGTGCACGGCGACTTCCGACTCGGCAACGTGATCGTCGGCCCCGATGGATTGCGCGCCGTGATCGACTGGGAGCTCGCCCACCTCGGTGACCCGATGGAGGATCTCGGCTGGCTGTGTGTGAAGGCGTGGCGGTTCGGTGGTCGCGCTCCGGTCGCGGGCCTCGGTGAGTACGAGGAGCTCTTCGCTGCCTACGAAGAAGCCGGCGGGACGACAGTCGACCCGGTGGCGGTGCATTGGTGGGAGGTACTGGGTACGTGGAAGTGGGCGGTCATGTGCATCCTCCAAGCGAGTGTGCACCTCGGCGGCATGACGCGGAGTCACGAACTGGCTGCGATCGGTCGCCGCGTCTGCGAGAACGAACACGACTTGCTGGTATCGCTGGAAGGGCGGTGGTGATGGTGGGTGCGCCACACGATGCGCCGAGCGCGATCGAACTCTTGGAAGCAGTCCGCGAGTGGATCGACCGCGAGGTGATCGCGTCCACCGACGGCCGGCTGAGGTTCCATGCGAGGGTTGCCTCGAACGTGCTGGCGATGGTCGAACGTGAGATCGAACTCGGACCTGCCCACGCAGCGGCACACGCCCGACGACTCGCTCAGCTCGGTGTGACCGACGATGCAGCATTGGCGGCCGCGATCCGCGAGCGACGATTCGACGACCGGGCGGCGGAACTGCGAACGCTCCTGGCCGAGGCGGTCGCCGACAAGCTGTCTGTTGCCAACCCCACGTACACCTGACCGTGACCATGTGGGCCTGGCCTCAGGGTCAGTCCCGCGAGGCCAGGCCGCGACGGATCGTCATCGGCGACGCCCGAGGGTGACCGGCTGGCCGGCGGCGAGCTGGCCGCATGCGGCGTCGATGTCGGTGCCGCGATTTCGCCGCACGGTGGCATTGGCGCCGCGCGACTCGAGGAGGTCGCGGAACGCCTCGACCCGACGCAGCGGTGTCCCGGTGGTCGGGTAACCCGGTGTGGGATTCAGCGGGATCAGGTTGACGTGAGCGTGCGGGGACAGGCGACGGCACAGCGTGGCCAACTCGCGGGCATCGCTGTCGCGGTCGTTGACTCCGTCGATCATCGCCCATTCGAAGCTCACCCGACGGTGTTTTGCGTCGAGGTAGTCCTCGCACGCATCCATCAGGTCCGCGATCGGATAGCGCTTGTTGATGGGCACCAGCTCGTCTCGCAGCGAGTCGTTGGCGGCGTGGAGCGACACCGCAAGATTGACCGGCAGTGGACGATCGGCGAGCGAGCGGATTCCCGGGATGATGCCGACGGTCGAGATCGTGATGTGCCGCGCCGACAGCCCGAGATCACCGTGGAATCGCTCGGTGGCTGTCCAGACGGCATCGAGGTTCGCCATCGGCTCGCCCATGCCCATGAACACGATGTTGCTCACGCGCCGTTCGAGCTGCTTGGCCCGCTGCGACGCCCGCACGACCTGTTCGACGATCTCACCGACGGTCAAGTGCCGCGTGAAGCCCGCCTGCCCGGTGGCGCAGAACCCGCAGGCCATGGCACAACCTGCCTGGCTGCTCACGCAGACCGTGGCCCGGTCGGCATACAGCATCAGCACGGTCTCGACTCGGCTCCCGCCGTCGAGCTCCCACAGGAACTTGATGGTGTCGCCACGATCGCTGACCGACTCGGTCACGGCCGCGAGCGAGAGGGGGAGTTCGGCGTCGAGTCGAGCCCGCAACGCCTTGGGCAGATTGGTGATGTCGGCGGGGTCGGTGAGCTGCGTGTACAGCCCCGCCCACAGCTGATCGAGTCGATACCTGGGCTCGCCCTCGAGCACGGTGGCCAACTCGTCGCGGGTGAGGTCGTAGCGGGTGCTCACACCGGCTCGATCCCGCCGACCTCGCTCGCGAGGGCGACGTAGTCGGCGATGCGGGAGCGGACGACATCGAGGCTTGCGGTCCAGAACGCCTCGTCGGTGACATCGAGGTCGAACGCCTGGCCGAGTTGCTCGGCAGTGTCCATGCCGGCGCGCGACAGCAGGTCGTCGTACCCGTTTCGGAACCGATCAGGGTCGTCCTGGTATCGGGCGTACAACCCGAGGCCGAACAAGAGGCCGTATGTGTACGGCCAGTTGTAGAAGTGCGAGCCGTAGTAGTGGGGTTTGAGCAGCCACATGTAGGGGTGAGCGGTGGACTGGTCGATCCCATCGCCATACGCCGATGCCTGTGCCTCGGTCATCAACTCGCACAGCTCGTCGGCGCTCAGTGTCTTGCGCTGGCGACGAGCGAAGACCTCGGTCTCGAACAGGAACCGAGAGTGGATGTCGACGATCACCTGGTTGCTGCCGACGAGATCGACGTCGAGCTGGGCAAGTCGGTCCGGGCCGGACATTCGAGCCAGACCCGCCTCGACGACGAGCGTTTCGCAGAAGATGCTGGCCGTCTCGGCGAGTGCCATCGGGAGCTGACGCTGGAGAGCTGTGCGGCCAGCGAGCGTGGTGTTGTGGTACGCGTGGCCCAGTTCGTGGGCAGTCGTCTGGGTCGAGTCGGCCGAGCCCGACCAGTTCAGCAGTACCAGCGATCGATCGTCGACGAACGACGCGCAGAACGCGCCGCCGGTCTTGCCGTCGCGGGGTTCGGCGTCGATCCATCGTTCGTCGAGTGCCCGGTCGACGAGTCCGCCCAAGGTGTGGCTGTAGCCCGTGAATGCGGCGCGGACCACGTCGAGGCCGTCGTCCCAGGACACCTCGCCGCCGGCCGATGGAAGCGGGGCGACGAGGTCCCACCAAGGGAGTCCGTCGGCTGGGTCGTGGCCGTGCAGCGCCGCCTTGGTCTTCATCCAACGACGCAAGTCGGGCAGGGCAGCGATGACCGCTGACTGCATGGCCTCGAACGTCGGGCGGCTCACGCTGTTGGCGAACAACGATGCATCGAGCGGCGACGTCCAGTGCCGTCGACGGTTGAGCGCGTTGGCCTCGCCCTTGATCGCATTCATCGCGGCGGCGATCGGGACGTCGATCGTGGGCCACGCGCGCAGTTCGGCGTCGTACGCGGCGCGCCGAACGGCCGCGTCGGCGTCGGTGGCCAACCCGCGTACCGCCGGCATCGGGAGCAGTTCCTCGCCCGTGGGCAGCTCGACGACGGCGGTGAGCTGCGAGGTGACGTCGTTGTGGAGGCGGCCCCACGCGCCCGACCCGGTGACTCCGAGTTCCGCTGCAAGGTGCTCCTCGGACTCGCTCATCTGGTGCTCCGCTCGCGCGGCGAGCCGGGCCAGCGGACCGCGGTGAGCGTCCACGTCGGCGCTGAGATCGGCGAGCGCGTCGACGTCGAGGGCCGCCACCCAGTCGGCGAGTCGCGCGGTGAGCGGTCGCAGTACGGCGTCAATGCGTCGACTCTCGGCGAGCGCCGACTGAGCGTTGGTGTCTCGCGAGTCCGCGGCCACGACGCAGTAGGCGTACGAGCGCAGCACTGCGAGGTCGCCCGACACCCGGTTCATCTCGTCGAGCGCCCGAGTTGCGGCCTCGCCATCAGCGTTGGTCGGTTGCCGCGGCGCTGTGGCACGAATTCCCAGATCGTCGAACAATGCAACGAGGCGATCGACATCGGCGGCCGATCGTTCGATGGCGTCGGAGAACGATCGGGAGGCGATCGACTCGTGGACGTCGGCGAGGCTCCAATGGGGGAGCTGCGTCGAGGTCATGGCGCCCCGTTCGCAGCGCGGGCGGCTCCGACGTCGGCGACGAACGCAGCATTGGTGCAGTACACGTGGAATCCGAGCTGCTCGTACAGCCTGACCGCCGGCGCGTTGTCGGCGTCGACGTACAACATGCCGGTCCCGATGCCGCGACGTGCAAGATGGTCGAGCCCGGCCAAGGTGAGCTGTCGGCCGAGGCCCTGGCCGTGGAAGTCGGGATCGACGGCGATCACGTAGATCTCGCCGAGTTCGTCGTCGCCGCCGCCGATGGCCGCCTCGTGCACTTTGGTCCAACAGAAGCCGGCCATCCGGGCGTTGCCGTGTTCGTCCGGCATGTCGAGCACCCGGAATCCGGCGGGGTCGAACCATGACTCCTGTTGTCGCTGACGGAACGTGGTGAGCGTCCAGCCGCCCTGTTCGCCGTGGTGAGCGAACGCCCGGTTGTTGACCGCAAGCCACGCGTCGTCGTCTGCCTCCGGCACGAACGCCCGCGTGTCGATCGTGACGTCGAGGCCGGTCGGCAGCGGGCGTCGCATCTGATGGAGGATCCGGCCGCGCTGCATTCCGGCGTCGTCGGCGAGCGTCGTATGCGCCGACGTGGGCTCGAACACCCACCAGTTGACGTGGCCGCCGCCGTCGGTGGCCACGACGTCGATTGCGGCCTCGATCAACTCGGGTCCAATCGTGGCCATCTCGTAGCGGTGGTGGGGGTGAATCACGAGTTCGAAGGCGTAGGCATCGTTGCCGCGCGAGATCTGGGCGTAGGCGACGGGATGGTCGTGGCCGGGCTCCGAGGCGAGAAATCCGGCGAACCCGTCGAGGCCGCCGTTGACGAGGTCGAGGTACAGGTGATCCGAGAGCGGTCGGCGTCCGTCTGCTCGGGTGGCGGCGTCGAGCAGCTCGGAGACGCTGGCGATGTCATCGCTCGCCATCTGGCGTTTGATTTCGAGGCATCGCATGATCCGAGGGTACCCGTGCGAGTTGAGTCGGGTGTATAGTCTGCGTCGACCAGGTTCCCGCCACCTGGTTTGCTGCGACGGTTGGGATCCGCCTCCCGACCTCGCACAGAGCGACGGCCTCTCTCACGAGAGGCCGTCGCCACTTTTTCGGCTCCCGGCTGGGCCGGCGAGCGTTCAGCCGCAGGCCTTGATGGCTCGCATCAACGTCCGTTCGGCGATGCGGAGCTGGCGTTCGGCTTCGTGGATTGCTGTGACCACGTCGTCACGCTCCGTGCCAATCCACGGTTCGGCCAGGCCGGCGACCCTGCTTCGATACTGGGCAACGTTGTCGGCGATGGCGGCCAGTTCCGCAGCGGTCGACGCGGTGGATCCGGCCATGCGACCAAACCCTACCGGGAGGCCGATGCGGCCTCCCTCTACACTTCGCCCGGTGATTCCTGTCCGTGACGACCTGCGCGCCCTCGAGGGGTATCACTCGGCCCAGGTCGACGTACGCGTGCGGTTGAACACCAACGAGTCGCCCGAGCCGCCGCCGGCTGCGTTCCGCGACGCCGTTGCCGCGGAGGTGTCGCGCATCGACTGGCACCGTTATCCAGATCGTGCCGCGACCGAGCTTCGCGAGGCGATTGCGGCGACCCATGGCGTCGATCCGTCGCAGGTGTTCGCCGCCAACGGCTCGAACGAGGTGCTGCAGACCGTCCTGCTCGCCTACGCGGGCCCGGGTCGCACCGTCGCAACGTTCGAGCCGACCTACCAGATGCACGCACAGATCGCCCGCGTGACCGGAGCAACCGTCGTCGAGGGCGAACGAGCCGCCGACTTCACGCTCGATCCGGCCGAAGTCGAACGGGTGCTCGCCGAACACCGTCCACATGTCGTGTTCCTCACGTCGCCGAACAACCCGACCGGTCTCGTCGAGCCGGCCGAACGAGTTCGTCAACTCCTCGATCTTGCACCGGGCCTGGTCGTCGTCGACGAGGCCTACGCACAGTTCGCCGACTGGACCGCGCTCGACCTCGTCGACGAAGCCCAACCGCTCGTGGTCACCCGGACGTTCTCGAAGACGTGGTCGATGGCCGGGGCGCGCCTCGGGTACCTGATCGGGCCGTCGTGGCTCGTCGCCGAACTCGACAAGGTCGCGTTGCCGTACCACCTCGACGCGGTCAAGCAAGTCGCCGGTCGTCTCGCACTCCGGTACGCCGACGACATGAACGACCGCGTCGATCAGGTCGTCGCTGAACGCGACCGCATCGTGTCGGCAATGAGCGATCTTGCACTCGACGTGTTCCCGAGCGGGGCCAACTTCGTGCTGTTCAGGGTCCGGTCCGACGAGCTCAGCGGGCATGAGGTGTGGCAGGGCCTCGTCGATCGCAGCGTGTTGGTTCGCGACTGTTCCAGCTGGCCGCGCCTTGCCAACTGCCTGCGGGTCACGATCGGCACACCCGCCGAGAACACCGAGTTCCTCACCGCGCTCGCCGACGTGCTGGCGCCCGCCCAGACCGGAGTGTCGCCATGACCAACACCGACCGTCAACGAATCGGTCAGCGCCGACGCGCGACCAAGGAGACCTCGATCGAGGTCGACATCGACCTCGACGGCACCGGTGCCACCGACATCTCGACGGGGATTCCGTTCTACGACCACATGCTCGACCAGATCGGTCGTCACGGTGGATTCGACCTGCGGGTGCAGGCGGTCGGCGATCTCCAGATCGACACGCACCACACCGTCGAAGACGTGGCGATCGCCCTCGGCGAGGCGTTCGCCGAAGCGCTCGGCGACAAGGCAGGCGTCCGCCGATTCGCAAGCGGGCGGTATCCCCTCGACGAGGCCCTGATCGACGTGGCGCTCGACCTGTCAGGGCGCCCGTGGGTCGAATGGCATGTGCCGATGCCCGAATCGCTGCCGCTCGGCGACCCGGCCTTCGACCCACAGCTCGCCGAACACGCGGTCGCGTCCTTTGCGACGGCGGCGAACATCACGTTGCACGTCGAACTCATCCGCGGGCGCAACGTGCATCACATCATCGAGGCCACGTTCAAGGGACTCGCGCGGACGCTCCGCGATGCCGTACGCATCGACGACACCGGCGGGGTGCCGTCGACCAAGGGTGTGCTGTGACGCCACGAGTTCCGCAGCGCCCGCTCATCGCGGTGCTCGACTACGGCATCGGCAACCTCCACTCGGCGCAGAAGTCCCTCGAGCACGAAGGTGCCGATGCTCGTCTGACGGCCGATCCGGGGCTGATCGCTGATGCCGACGGTGTCGTGCTGCCCGGAGTCGGTGCATTCGGAGCGTGCATGGAGGCCTTGCGGACGGCAGGCCTCGAAGGTCCGGCGCACGATGCAGTGGCGTCGCGACGTCCGTTCCTGGGGATCTGTGTCGGGATGCAGATGCTGTTCACCAAGTCCCAGGAGAACGAGGGAGCAGCCGGCCTCGACGTGATTCCCGGCACCGTCACGTGGATCCCGACGGGGCCGAAGATCCCGCAGATGCAGTGGAACCGTCTCGACGTCGTCGACGCGGACGAGCCGATGTTGCAGAACCTCGGCGACGAGCCGTACGTGTACTTCGTCCACTCGTTGCATGGCGTGCCCGACGATCGCGCGGTCGTCGCCGCCACAGTCGAGTACGGCACGACGTTGAATGCGGCGTTTCGTCGCGACAACGTATTCGCCGTGCAGTTCCACCCCGAGAAGTCGAGCCGTCCTGGGCTTCGTCTTCTTCGCAATTTCGTCGAGGAGTGCTCGAAGTGATCGACCTGTACCCGGCGATCGACCTCCTCGGCGGTCGAGTCGTCCGACTCCGACAGGGCGACTACGCCGACGAGACCGTGTACGGCAACGATCCGGTCGCGGTGGCTCGCGAGTTCGCAGCGGCAGGGGCACGCTGGATCCACGTCGTCGACCTCGACGCCGCACGTTCGGGTGATCCCGTCAACCGTCCCGTCGTCGCCACAATCGTGTCCGCCGTCGACCGCCTCGCACGCGTGCAGACCGGGGGCGGAGTGCGCTCGATCGACGATGCTCGCGAACTCGCCGACGCCGGCGTTGCCCGAGTGGTGATGGGGTCCGCAGCAGTCAGCAATCCAGCACTGGTCGAAGCTGCCTCGGCCGTGGTGGCTGTCGCCGTCGGGCTGGATCATCGCAACGGCGAGGTCGCCGTTCACGGCTGGACGGAGGGAAGTGGGCTCGCTCTCGACGATGCGTACGCGCTCTTTCCCACCGCGGACGTGTTCGTGATCACCGACATCGGTCGCGACGGCATGCTGCTCGGCCCCGACCTCGACGGTCTGGCGCGCTCGGCCCAGCTCGCCGCTGTGCCGGTCATCGCGAGCGGCGGGGTGTCGAGCCTCGACGACATGCGCGCATTGTCCGAGATCGAGAATCTCGGCGGCATCATCACCGGCAAGGCGCTCTACGAGGGGCGGTTCACGGTGCGTGACGCGCTCGAGGCCGTCGGACAGGAACCGTCGTGAAGGTCGCCCGCGTCATCCCCTGTCTCGACGTGACCGACGGACGTGTCGTGAAGGGCACCAACTTCGTCGACCTGCGCGACGCGGGTGATCCCGTCGAGCTCGCCGCCCGATACGACCTCGAGGGCGCCGATGAGCTGGTGTTTCTCGACATCACTGCGTCGAGCGACAACCGCGACACGACGGTTGACATGGTGCGCCGCGTCGCCGACGAGGTGTACATCCCGTTCACTGTCGGCGGCGGCATCAGGACCCTCGAGGACGCACGGCGGATGTTGCGCGCCGGTGCCGACAAGGTGAGCGTGAACACGGCGGCGGTCGAGCGCCCCGAACTGATCACCGAGATCGCCACGGAGTTCGGGGCCCAGTGCGTCGTGTGCGCCATCGACGCCAAGCGCAGCGATGACGGCTGGGAGGTGTACCTCCATGGCGGTCGCACGCCGACCGGGATCGACGCAGCCCGGTGGGCGCAGGAAGCGGTGCGTCGTGGAGCGGGCGAGATCCTGCTGACCTCGATGGATCGCGATGGCACCCGCGAGGGCTTCGACCTCGATCTCACGCAGGCGATCGTCGACGCCGTCACCGTGCCGGTGATCGCCAGTGGTGGTGTGGGCTCGATCGATCACCTCGTCGAAGGTGTGGCGGTCGGTCGCGCCGACGCGGTGCTCGCAGCGTCGATCTTCCACTTCCGCGAGCACACCGTGGCCGACGCCAAGGCCCAGATGTCCGCCGCCGGCATCCACGTGCGTCCCGTGTGAGTACGACAGGGGTCAGACCTGCGATGTCACCCGTCGTTCGCGTAGGTTCTGGTGCATGAGTTCATCTGCCGTCACGACCGAACGACGCGATGGGGTGCTGATCGTGCACCTCGACGACGGCAAGGCGAATGCACTGTCGTTCGACATGATCACAGCGATCAGCGCCGCGCTCGACGCGGCCGAAGGCGACGACGAGATCCGAGCGATGGTCCTGCACGGTCGTCCGGGCAAGTTCTCCGCGGGATTCGATCTCGGCGTGATGTTCGGCGACGACATGTCGGCGATCATCAACCTCGTCGCCGACGGTGGTGCACTGGTGCATCGGCTCTACGGGTCGTCGGTGCCGGTCGTCGCCGCAAGCACCGGGCACGCGCTGGCCGCTGGAGCGCTCGTGCTCCTCGGCTGCGATGTTCGTGTCGGCGGTGATGTGGCCGCCAAGGTCGGGCTCAACGAGGTGGCGATCAAGATGGTGCTGCCCGACTGGGCACTGACGATCGCGACCGATCGTCTGAGCAAGCGCCACCTGCAGCGAGCGCTGGCGAACGCCCGCATCACGACGCCAAGCGATGCGGTCGACGTGGGATTCCTCGACGAGGTCGTGCCCGAGGGCGAGGAGTTCGATCGGGCGGTCGCCCTGGCCGTGGAACTCGCCGCGACGCTCGACCCGTCGGCCTACGCCCGAACAGTTCGCGCCATCCGAGGCCCCGTGCTCGACCTGATGGCCGAGCAGATCGCCAGCGACCGTTCCGCCGGCGTGAGCCCGGTGTGAGGCTGACACAGCGGTTACATCGCGGGTCTGACCCCTGATGTAATCCTGGGTAGGGTCGGCCGCATGGCTTCCCCCAACGTCAATCCCAACATGGAATACCGCCGGCTCGGCAACACCGGGCTGCAAGTGAGCGTCTTGTCGTTCGGCAGCTGGGTCACCTTCGACACCCAACTCGACAACCAGCTGGCCCTCGATTGCATGGCCGCCGCCGGCGACGCTGGATGCAACTTCTTCGACAACGCCGAGGCGTACGCGGGCGGTAAGAGCGAAACGATCATGGGCGATGTGCTGCGCGAACTCGACTGGCCGCGCTGGTCCTACGTCGTCACCACCAAGGTCTTCTGGGGACTCAACAAGAACACCCCGAACATGAACAACACGCTCAACCGGAAGTACCTGATGCATGCGATCGACGGGTCGCTCGAGCGGTTCGGGCTCGACTTCGTCGACGTGCTGTACTGCCACCGCTCCGACCCGAACACGCCGATCGAGGAGACGGTGTGGGCCATGAGCGACATCATCGCCTCCGGCAAGGCGCTCTATTGGGGTACCAGTGAATGGTCGGCCGACGAGATCCGTGCAGCCATCGACATCGCCGATCGCCATCACCTCCATCGCCCCGTCACCGAGCAGAGCCAGTACAACCTGCTCGAGCGCAAGAAGGTCGAGCGGGAGTACGCGCGGCTCAACGCCGACTTCAACTACGGCAACACGATCTGGAGCCCGCTGGCATCCGGCCTGCTCACGGGCAAGTACAAAGACGGCATCCCGAAGGACTCGCGCGCAGCGCTCGACGGCTACGGGTGGCTCGCCGGGCGGCTCACCGATGCCGAGGCGATCGCTCGCGTCGAGAAGCTCCGCCCGATCGCCGATCGTCTCGACTGCACGATGGCGCAGCTCGCGCTCGCCTGGTGCACGAAGAACCCGCACGTGTCGAGCGTGATCACCGGCGCATCGAAGGTCAGCCAGGTCGAGCAGAACTTCGGTGCGCTCGACGTGATTCCGCTGCTCACCGACGAGGTCAAAGAGGAGATGGAAGCCGCGGTCAACGGCTGAGCCAACCGACGACCTGTTCGGCGACTGCGGCGGTGTGGCCGACGAGAGAGTGGTCGGCCATCTCGATCGTGCGGTGCTCGATCGAGACCTGGCTGCGCTCGGCCCAGCCGAGCACGATCGGCACGGAGGCTGCGGGTGGGCTGAACTGATCGTGTGCCGGAGTCAACACGAGTGTCGGCACCGACGGAGGCCCCGGCGACGAGCTCATGGCGAGCGGGGGAGCGATCAATCCGAGCGCGGTGACCCGCTCGTCGTCGAGACCGAGTGCGATCATCGCGCCGAAGGAGTAGCCGAGTGCGACGACCGGGACATCCGGGAGTGCCGCCGACAGCGTGTCGATCGCAGCGAGCGCGTCGAGGCGTTCGCCTGGCCCCCCGGAGAACTCGGCGCGAAAGTCGAACCGGAGCGCGGCGACGCCGGTGTGTGGCAGGGCATCGAACAGCGCCACTACCACGTTGTTGTGCCGATTGCCGCCGTACTGGGGGTGCGGGTGGCAGACGATCGCAGCCAGACGAGCCGCGTCCGGTACGGCGAGATCGCCGGTGAGGACTGCCCCGTCTGACGCCTCGAAGTCGATGGTGTGCTGCGTGATGTCCGGAGATCCGCCCATGAGATCCGACGGTACCCTGGGCGCGATGGCGGTCGTCGACGACAAGCTCCCGATCAAGATGCTCAACGACCGAGTGCTCGTGCGCATCTCCGACAAGGCCGGCGAACGCAAGTCGTCCGGCGGCATCGTCATTCCGGCCACCGCGCAGGTGTCCAAGCGCTTGATCTGGGCCACCGTGGTCGCCCAGGGTCAGAACGTGCGCTCGTGCGAAATCGGCGACAAGGTGCTCTTCAGCCCCGAGGATCGCTACGAAGTCGAAGTGCAGGGCGAGGACTACGTGATGCTGCGCGAACGCGAGCTGCACGCAGTGGCCGCCGAGCGCATCGAGGCCTCGACCGGGCTCTACCTCTGACGAGACTTCGGTCTGATGTGTCGGCGACGCCGGCAACTCAGCCGAGTTCGTAGCCGCCGCGCACGGTGACGGTGACGCCGATGCGGTCCTTCGAGTACGTCGAACTCGAAAGCGTGTCGAGGCCGAGCCACGCCACCAATCGGTCCTGATCGGCGGGCTTCAGGCGAGTGCACCCCTTGCTCTGCGGGCTGGTCGGCACGTTGTTCGCACCGTGGATCGCCTGGCCGTTGTCGAAGTAGAGCGGCTTGTACATGTTGCCGTTGAGCGGGTTGTCCTCCGGCACCGGGTAGATCGACGACTCGTGCCAGCCGCCGTTGTTCAACGCCGGGTTGAATCGGAAGGCACGGGTTCGCTCTTGCAGGCGTGTCTCGTAGCCCGCTTCGCCGGTCGAGGTCGGGAACACGTTGACCAGACGATCGGAACCCTCACCCGTGAGCAGGATCTGGCAGGTGAGGTCGATGAACACCCATCGGCCGTCGGTGGCGACGTTCGGAGGAATCGGCAGCGTGGCGGTCGCCAGGAGGAGCACTTCTTCGTCGCTTCCCGGGGCCATGTCGGAGCGGTTGACGGGCAGCCCGAGTGCCAGTCGGCTCGCGCACAGCGCACGCCGGGTGACCGGGCCCGACACGCCGTCGACCGGCATCTCGGGGAAGCCGTAGGGGACCAACAGTTCGTTGAGCTTGGTCTGCTGCGCGGTCACTGCTGCCAACGTCTCGACGGCGACGATCGCCGCGTTGCGTTCGAGCCGTTGCTCGCCGCTGATGTCGTCGAGACCGTTGTCGATGCAGACGTCGAGGAGTTGATCCGGAACGATCAGCTCGTCGGGCAGTGCGTTCTCGGCCTGGAGCGATGCGATCGTGACGATTTCGTCAGCGCGGGAGGCAGCGACGCCGCCGAGCGAATCGCCTGGCTCGACCTGCACGACGCACGCGGGGTCGAAGACGTCGAGCGGCGGTTCGGTGGTGGTCGTGGTGGTCGACGTTGTCGACGAACTCGATGATGAGGTCGTGGGATCGGGGGTGGCGACGGTGGTCGCCGGGACCGTCGTGGCGATGCCAACGAGGTCGGATCCGCCGCCGCTGGGTTCGACGGCAGCGACTTGGCTGCACGCTGACGCCAGCAGACAACCACCGATCAGCCAGGCACTCCGGTTCGCACGCACGGCCGACAACCTACAAATGGCCGCTGCGAAGGAGAACCTGTTTCGCGGCTGTTCACCGAGAACGCACGCGGTTCGCACGGCGTGCAAACTCTAGGCTGACCCGATGCCCGAGGGGACCACGATCGACGCGACCGGCGAGCAACTGGCGGGAATCAAGTACGACGAGCGCGGCCTGGTGGCGGCGATCGCGCAGGACGTCGACAGCGGCGACATCCTGATGCTGGCGTGGATGAACGCCGAGTCGTTGCGGATGACCCTGGCCGAGGGCCGGATGGTCTACTGGTCGCGTAGCCGCCAGGAGCTGTGGCGAAAGGGCGACACGAGCGGCGACCGCCAGTTCGTTCGCGAGGCGTACTACGACTGCGACGCCGACGCGTTGCTGTTCAAGGTCGAGCAAGAAGGTGCCGGAGCGTGCCACACGGGAGCGCGAACGTGCTTCTTCCGCGCCTTCGGGCCCGAGGCGTGACCGCGCGATGAAGATCCAGCCGACGCGCGACGACTTCCACCGTCACGCTGCTGAACACACCGTGGTCCCCGTGTGGACCGAGCTGCTCGCCGATCTGGAGACACCGGTGGCGGCCTACGTCAAGCTCGTCGGTGAGGGGCCCGGATTCCTGCTCGAGTCGGTCGAGGGTGCCGAGCGGTGGGCGCGTTTCTCGTTCGTCGGCCGCAACCCGTCAGCGATGCTCGTGTTGCGCGACGGCGTGGTCGAACTCGACGGGGCCTTGCCGGACGGCATTCCGACCGACCAGGGGATGCTCGCCGCCCTCGAGGCACTCCTCGGCGAGTACACCAGCCCCCAGTTCGACGACCTGCCACCGTTGCACGGCGGCATCATGGGGTTTCTCGGCTACGACGTGATCCGCGAGGTCGAGCACCTCCCGAGCACGCCTCCGGACGACCGCGGATATCCGGATGCCGTGATGTCGGTGATCGGGTCGCTTGCGGCGTTCGACCACTGGCGTCAACGGGTGTACCTCATCGAGAGCGTGCCGACCCTCGGCCTCGACGCCGAACAGCTCGACGCCGCCTACGACGCGGCGATCGAGCGCGTCGAGCAGGCCGTGGCCGACCTCGCGAAGCCGCTGCCGTACACCCCGGTTGCGCCACCGTCGGCGGCCGACGAGCTCCCCGAGCTGCACTCGTCGATGCCCAACGGGATGTACCAGCGCGCCGTCGAGGTGGCCAAGGACCACGTCGTTGCCGGCGACATCTTCCAGGTGGTGTTGGCGCAGCGCTACGACCTCGACCTCGGCGCCGACCCATTCGATGTGTACCGGGTGCTTCGTCAGGTCAACCCGTCGCCGTACATGTACTTCGTACGCCACCCCGAGCTCACCATCGTGGGGTCGTCGCCCGAGCCGATGGTGCAACTGCTGGGCCGTACGGTCGTGTCGAGACCGATCGCCGGAACGCGCCGTCGTGGCCGCACCGACGAACACGACCGCCTGATGGCCGCAGAGCTGATCGAGCACCCCAAGGAACGCGCCGAGCACGTGATGCTCGTCGACCTGGCCCGCAACGATGTCGGACGGGTCGCCGAGTTCGGCACGGTCACCGTCGACGAGCTGATGACTCTCGAGCGCTACAGCCATGTCATGCACCTGACGTCGCAGGTGTCGGGCCAGTTGCGCGACGGCCTCGGGCCGATCGACGTGCTGCGCGCCACCCTGCCGGCGGGCACGGTGTCGGGGGCGCCCAAGGTGCGAGCGCTGGAGATCATCGACTCGCTCGAGCCCGTCAAGCGCGGCCCCTACGCCGGCGTGGTCGGCTACATCGACTGGTCGGGCAACCTCGATACGGCGATCGCGATCCGCACGATGTTCGTGACGGGCGACGGCGCGACCGCAAGCCTGCAGGCCGGTGCGGGCATCGTCGCCGACTCGGTTCCCGATGACGAAGACCTCGAGTGCAGGAACAAGGCCGCAGCGTTGCTTGCGGCGATTCCAGCGGCCCGCCGCATGACGGCGGCACGGCGCGACGCCGGCACGACCGCCTGACGCAGCGCCGGTGTCAGAGGATGATGCCGAGGAAGAACAGGAAGCCGAGACCGGCGAAGCCGATGGTGATCGCCGTGGCGAGCAGCATCAGCAGTGGAAACGCTGTCACCGACTTCAACGCGATGGCGAGCGCAGTGAACTGTCCGGCGGTGACCACCGTGTCGTTCATGGTGAAGAACTGACGTGACATCACGACGGCGCTCTGGTCCTGGACGCCGTCGCTGGCCTCGACGGCTTCGATCACGACTCGCTCGGATCGGGGGTCACCGGTGATCAGTCGTTCCACGTCGCTGACGAGCGCGGTCCCCAGCCTGGTGATCACCCAGAGCCTGAACATGGCCATGCCGACGGCGCCGATGGCGATGAACGCCGCGAATCCGCCGAAGATGATCCACACCGTCTCCATGCCGTCCGACAGTGCAGCGATGCCGAGTGCGAACCCGCTGAGACACACCACGACGACGATCACCATGAGGCCGACGGCGAGGCGTGTCCCGCGATGCACGAGCGTGAGGAGGCTGTCGACGGTGCGGGTTGCCAGGTCGTGGAGTCGGCCGTCGCTGGTGTTGTCGTCGTACGTCATGACGTTTGCAGTGTGCCACGGCAGACTGGGACCGTGACTCCTGATCCCGTTGCCATCGACGAATCCGCCCGCGACCACGTGGTCGTCGAGGGCCCGGACGCTCTCACCTACCTGCACTCCCAGGTTGCCCAGGACCTGCGAGACCTCGTTGTCGGCGACGCGGCATGGACGCTGGTGCTCGAGCCGACGGGCAAGGTCGAATCGCTCGCCCGCGTCACCCGGACCGCTGATGACCGGTTCGTGTTCGATGTCGACGCCGGGTACGGCGAGGCGCTTGCGGCCCGACTGAGCCGCTTCAAGATCCGCGTCGCGGCCGAGATCGTCGCCGAACCCGCCCGCTCCGCAGGGCCGTCGGACGACCATGAAACCGCCCGCATTGCTGCCGGGTGGCCCCGGATGGGATTCGAGATCCTGCCGGGTCAGACGATTCCTGCGGTCACCGGAGTGGTGCCGGTCGCGGTGAGCTTCACGAAAGGGTGCTACCCGGGGCAGGAACTCGTCGAGCGGATGGACAGTCGGGGTGCTGATTCGCCGCAGTCGCTGCGCGTCGTCGACGTCGTCGCCGGTGTCGGCGTTGGCGATCCGTTGATCGTCGACGGCGACGAGGTCGGCACGATCACGAGCGTGTCTCCGGGCGGCGACGAGGCGATCGCACTCGTCAAGCGCGGCCACGAGGTCGGCCGCCCGCCGGCCCACCTCGTCCGTGCCTGAACGGCCATGCCCGCCGGTTCAGACGGCGTGCGTCGCTGCGATGTCGCGGCGGATGGCGATGACATCGGGGTGCTGACGGACGCCGATCAGTTCGGGTGACGAGTCGATGATCATCGCCAGCCCGGCGGGCGACGTTCCGGCCTCGGCGGCCGTGCGCAGCCAACCGATCGCGGTTGCCTGATCGCCAAGCGCGCCGGCAGCCCGGGCGACCGTTGCTGCGGCGAGTGTGTGCGGATACCTGGCGTACCCCTCGGCGGCGTAGTGGGCCGCGTCCTCGTACCGGCCGAGCCGCATCAGTTGGTTGGCCAGGATGTACTCGTTCCACGGGTCGCCGGTCGGCCACGGTTCGGGCAGGAGATCGATCAGCGCAGACGTCCGCTCGGTCGACAACGTCACCGGCGGTGGAGGCTGCTCGGGGCGATGGTGGCTGAGGGCGGACGTCAAGATGCGGCGGGCCTTGCCCGGCTTGCCCGCCGTGAGCGCCTCGTCGGCGTCGTGCCACGGCGAGGTCACCGGCTTCGAGGAGCCCAGCATCTGCAGCTGTGACACCAGCAGGAAGCCGATGATCAGGACGAAGGTGCGATACCGGTCGTCGGTGAACGAATACACCGCAAACGTGAGCGTGACGGCGAGCGAGAACCAGATCATCAGCCGTTCCGCCCGATCCGGCACGAGACGGTCCAATGCGCTGGTGACGATGTTGCCGCCATCGAGCGGCAGGACGGGTACCAAGTTGAACATGCCGATCACCGGACCGGCCCACCAGATTGCGAGGAGTGCGGGGTCGGTCGCGTACGACGGCCGCTCCAGCGGATTGGCGCCGAGCGCAAACAGCATTGCCACGCTCACGGCGATCTGGATGCCCGGGCCGGCGAACGAGATGCCGATCTGCTCGGCGCGTGACAGCGGTCGTGACGGCACGTAGGACGCGTAGCCGGCCAGGAAGTTCAACGAGATCTCGGCCTGCGCTCCGGTTCGCCGTGCCGCAACGGCATGGCCGAGTTCGTGGAGCAGAGTGAACGCGGCGAGCGCGCCAGCAAGCCAGATGCCGAACACATCGCCGTAGAGCACGACGATGAGCACCATGAGCATCACGAAGCCGGGACGCACGTGAACGGGGAATCCGAGCAGCCGGAACATGCGAGTCGCAGGCTACGACCGAACGGCGACTGCTGTCTCGCGAGACGAGGTGTTCTGTGAACGTTCAGGTGGACGCAGCTCCTGGTCGTACACTCTCTCCACGTGCCATACGTCTACGCCTTCGATCACAAGCACCGCCGCCCTCCGATGGAGTACAAGGATCTGTTGGGAGGCAAGGGAGCCAACCTGGCAGAGATGACCAGCGTGTTGAAGCTGCCGGTGCCTCCGGGCTTCACGATTTCCACCGATGCGTGCCGCGACTACATGCACGACGGTTGGCCGGACGGTCTCGACGAGGAGATCGCCAAGCACGTCTTCAAGCTCGAGAAGGCCATGGGCCGCAAGCTCGGTGACCCGTTCGACCCGTTGCTCGTCAGCGTTCGCTCCGGCGCCAAGTTCTCGATGCCGGGCATGATGGACACGGTCCTCAACCTCGGCCTCAACGACCAGAGCGTCGAGGGCCTCGCCCACTCGACCGAGGACGAACGCTTTGCGTACGACTCGTATCGTCGCTTCATCGCCATGTACGGGCGCATCGTGCTCGGCGTCGACGGCGAACCGTTCGAGCACGCGCTCGATGCTGCCAAGGCCAAGGCCGGCACCACGATGGACAACCTGATCCCCGCCGACGCGCTCAAGGAGCTGTGCGAGGACTACAAGGCGATCGTGCAGCACGAGACCGGGGCGCCGTTTCCGCAAAAGCCGCGCGAGCAGCTGAACGGAGCGGTCGAGGCGGTGTTCCGGAGCTGGAACGGTGCTCGTGCGATCGCATACCGCAACCGCGAGAAGATCGATCACGAGCTCGGTACCGCCGTCAACGTCCAGACGATGGTGTTCGGCAACCGCGACGACAACTCGGGTACTGGTGTTGGCTTCACCCGCAACGCTGCAACCGGCGAGAACAAGCCGTACGGCGACTTCCTGGTCAACGCACAGGGCGAGGACGTGGTGGCGGGCATCCGCAACACCGAAGACCTCGACCACATGAAGAAGCACTTCCCGGTGATCCATGCCGATCTCCTCGAGATCTTCAAGCGGCTCGAAGAGCACTACACCGACATGTGCGACACCGAGTTCACCATCGAGCAGGGCAAGCTCTGGATGCTGCAGACCCGCGTCGGCAAGCGCACGGGCGCCGCGGCGCTGAAGATGGCCGTCGACATGACCAAGGGGACCGGTGCGGGTTCTCATCGGTGGAAGATCTCGCGTGAAGAGGCGCTCACCCGCGTGTCCGCCGACCACCTCGACGCCGTGCTGCACCCGCAGTTCGCCTCCGCCGGCAAGGTGCTCGCCAAGGGCCTTGGCGCGTCGCCGGGCGCCGCCGTCGGTGCTGTCTACTTCACCGCCGACGAGGCTGCCGCCGCGAAGGAGCGCGGCGAAGACGTCGTGCTCGTGCGCAACGAGACGAGCCCCGACGACATCCACGGCATGATGGCCTCGAAGGGCATCCTCACCGCCCGCGGTGGGCTCGTGAGTCACGCCGCGGTCGTGGCACGTGGCTGGGGAACGCCGGCGATCGTCGGAGCCGAGGACGTCCGGATCAAGGGCGACCAGTTCACCGTCGGCGATGTCGTCGTCAACAAGGGCGACATCATCTCGCTCGACGGCACGACCGGCCAGGTCATGCTCGGAGCGCTGGAGTTGCGCGCCGCCGAGCCGCCCGCCGAGTTCGAGACGATCCTCAAGTGGGCCGACGCGGTTCGCAAGGGCAAGCTCGGAGTGCGCGCCAATGCCGACACCGGCGAGGACGCAACCAACGCCCGTGAACTCGGCGCCGAGGGCATCGGCCTGTGTCGCACCGAGCACATGTTCCTTGCGCCTGATCGGTTGCCCGTCGTGCGCGAGATGATCCTCGCATCCACGCCGGCGCAGGAGCAGGCCGCGCTCGAGAAGCTCGGCGCCGTGCAGGAAGCTGACTTCATGGAGATCCTCGACGCGATGGACGGCCTGCCGGTCACGATCCGGCTCCTCGACCCGCCGTTGCACGAGTTCCTGCCGTCGGCCGAGGACCTGCGGATCAAGGAGGCGACCAAGGGGCTCACCAAGAAGGAGCAGGAGATGCTCCACGCGGCCGAGTTGTGGGCGGAGCACAATCCGATGATCGGTACCCGTGGCGTCCGCCTCGGCGTGATCAAGCCGGGCCTCTACGCCATGCAGGCGAGGGCGCTGCTGTCGGCCGCGGCCAAGCTGCGCGAGATGGGCAAGAAGCCGATCGTCGAGATCATGATCCCGCTCACGGTCACCCGCGAGGAGATGGCGCTGGCCCGCAGCTGGGTCCAGGCCGAGGTCGACTCGGCGCTGGCCGGGATGAAGAAGAAGCCGACGATCACGATCGGCACGATGATCGAGACGCCGCGCGCCGCGCTGCGCGCCGACGAGATCGCCGAGGTCTCCGACTTCTTCAGCTTCGGCACCAACGACCTGACACAGCTGACGTTCGGATTCAGCCGCGACGACGTCGAGAGCCGGATGATGCCGCAGTACCTCGAACAGGGGCTGCTGAAGGCCAACCCGTTCGACACGATCGATCAGACCGGCGTCGGCGACCTGGTGCGGATCGGCGCCGAGCGGGGACGGGCCACCAAGCCTGGTCTCAAACTCGGTGTGTGCGGTGAGCACGGTGGCGACCCCGCCTCGATCGACCTGTTCTACAACGCCGGGCTCGACTACGTGTCGTGCTCGCCGTTCCGGGTGCCGATCGCCCGCCTCTCCGCGGCCCAGGCGATCATCGCCGCAGGTCACTGAACGTCGATGGTGTTACATCTGGGGTCAGACCCCAGATGTAACACCAGTACATTGTCGCCAGCATGGGGATCGTCGACGAGGACATCGAACGGCTGCGGTCGACGGTGTCGATCGTCGACACGATCCAGCAGTACGTCGCGCTGAAGCGCGTCGGGCGGAACTGGGTTGGCCTGTGCCCGTTCCACGCCGAAAAGAGCGGATCGTTCAACGTCCGTGAAGAGACCGGGCGCTACAAGTGCTTCGGCTGCGACAAGGGCGGCGACGTCTTCACCTTCATCCAGGAGATCGAGCACCTCGACTTCCCTGGTGCGGTCGAGCATCTGGCCGCCAAGGCCGGCATCCAGCTCAACTACACGACGACCGGTCAGTCGAAGGAACGGGCCAGACGCAAGCAGCTCGTCGAGGCGATGGACGAAGCAGTCGAGTGGTACCACCAGCGACTCCTGACCGACCCCGACGCCCGCGGCGCTCGGGACTATCTGCGACGACGTGGGTTGGCCGGCGACATCGCTCGCCAGTTCAAGCTCGGCTGGGCGCCCGACGATTGGGACTCGCTGTCGCGCGGGCTTGGTGCGTCGCCCGACGTGTTGCAGTCGGTCGGGCTCGCCTTCCGCAACAAGCGCAACAAGATGCAGGACTCGTTTCGGGCGCGTGTGATGTTCCCGATCTTCTCGGAGTCGGGCGAGGCGCTGGCATTCGGCGGCCGGATCCTGCCGGGCTCCGACGACCCCGCCAAGTACAAGAACTCGTCCGAGACACCGATCTACACCAAGTCGAAGGTGCTCTATGGCCTGAACTGGGCGAAGAACGACATTGCCAAGCACGATCAGGTCGTCGTCTGCGAGGGTTACACCGACGTGATCGGATTCCATCGCGCCGGCGTCCCCCGTGCGGTGGCGACCTGTGGCACCGCGCTCACCGAGGAACACGTCCGCCTGCTCAAGCGCTACGCGAGCAGGGTCGTACTGGCCTTCGATGCCGACGCCGCCGGCCAGGGCGCTGCGGCTCGCTTCTACGAGTGGGAACAGGCGCACGCGGTCGAGGTGTCGGTGGCCCGACTTCCGCAGGGCAAAGATCCCGGCGACCTTGCGCAGTCCGACCCCGAGGCGCTGCAGCGAGCCGTCGATTCGGCGATGCCGTTCCTCGGATTCCGTCTGCAACGCACGCTCAACGCGCGCTCGCTCGACTCGCCCGAACATCGGGCGCGGCTCGCGGAGGAGGCGATGGCGGTGGTCAACGAGCACCCGAACGCCAATGTCCGCAAGCTCTACGCCGGCGAGGTGGCGACCAAGGTCGGCCTTCCCGTGAGCGATCTCGTGCAGATCGCCGAGCGAGGATCGCGTCGGCCGGCGATCCAGGTGGCGCCGAAGAGGTCGCGGGGACAGATGGAGAACGCCGAGTTCGCGGCGCTCGTGCTGCTGGTCCAGGACTGGGACGAGATCGCGCCATGGCTGATCGAGCAACTGTTCGACGACGACGCCAATCGTATGGCGTTCGTTGCCATGGCCGAGGCGGGGGGCGATCTGGACCACGCACTGGAGGTCGCTGCCCCGGACGCTCGCGAGGTGTTGGAGCGAGCTGCGGTGGCCGACCTGAACTTGCAGCCCGACGTCGAGGCCAGGACGCTGATCGGAGCGGCCGCGCGACGTGAGCTGGTCGGCCATGCGCGCCTGGCCGATCCGGCGGCGATCGAAGAGGACCGCGATGCTCGGCTCGACATCGACACGCTGAACGACACCGACCGATCGCGTGCCATGGCGGCAGCCGAGTCGTTGCTAGGTTGGCTGGATCGACGCTCAGGGGAACGCAATGTTGGGGGCTGAGCCAGGGCCCCCCGACCAGACGGCGACGAGCGGCGCGCCCTTCGTCGGTGTCGACGTCGATGAATGGGACGCACTGGTCGGTCGTGGTCGTCGGTCGGGTGCGGTACACGCAGAGGACGTGGCGCACGTGTTGCGCCACATCGAACTGTCCGGTGATGTACTCACCCAGGTCCAGATCGTCATGGCGGGCCAGGGCATCCAGATCGATGACGAAGTCGATCACATTGCCGACGACACGCCCTCCAACGGGGGTCGCCGAGTGGTGGTGACCGAGGATCGCGCTGCAGCGGCCAGCGATCACGACGAACAGCTGCTGAGCCGCGGTCGCGGCCGCCGAACCCGCAAGACCGGACCCAAGGGCGACAACAGCACTTCGGACACGGTTCGTCTCTACCTCCGTGAGATCGGCCAGGTCGACCTGCTCACCGTCGAGGACGAGCGCCGCCTTGCTCAGCTGATCGAAGAGGGCAAGATCGCGGCCGCCCGCATCGACGAGATGGTCGACTCGACGACGTTCGCTCCCGGCGAGGAGCGAATGCTGTTGCGAGCAGTGAGCCGGGGCGAGCGGGCGAAGAGTGAGTTGACGCAGGCCAACCTCCGTCTGGTGGTCAGTATTGCAAAGCGCTATTCGGGACGCGGGATGCAGTTGCTCGACCTGATCCAGGAGGGCAACCTCGGCTTGATGCGTGCGGTCGACAAGTTCGATCACACCAAGGGCTTCAAGTTCTCGACGTATGCCACGTGGTGGATCCGTCAGGCGATCACGCGGTCGATCGCCGATCAAGCGAGAACGATCCGGATTCCGGTGCACATGGTCGAACACATGAACCGGGTGACCCGCGCCAAACGACAGATGCACCAGGAACTCGAACGCGAACCGACGATCGAGGAGATCGCCGAGAAGGTGCAACTGTCGCCGGACCGGGTGCGTGAGTTGCTGCGGATCTCGCAGGACCCGCTCTCGCTCGACTCGCCCGTCGGTGACGAAGACGAGGCGAACCTCGGTGACTTCATCGAGGACGAGTCGGTCGACAGTCCGGCGGACGCGGCGACCCGCATGATGCTGCACGACGCGGTGACCGAGGTGCTCGGCGAATTGTCGGATCGTGAGCAGGAGATCGTGAGGTTGAGGTTCGGCCTCGACGGCGGGCGTGCGAAGACGCTCGAGGAGGTCGGCCAGGAGTTCGGCGTGACTCGCGAGCGCATCCGCCAGATCGAGGCCAAGACACTCGCCAAGCTGCGTCACCCGCAGCGCTCCGAGCGTCTTCGGGAGTTCCTCGAAGTCGAGTGAACCGTGGGGTACCCCTTGGTCATGATCGACCCATGGGCGACGTAGGGAAGTTCGTCGAACGAGAACGGGAGCGCCTGTATCTCCACGAGGGCCTGGACCTCGAGGCGGCAACGGCCTCTGGTCGGCGGCGACATCGATCCCGGACAGCCAGTTCCAGCGGCCGTACCGAGCAGTCGCCGATGCCAGCCGTCGGCACGCCAAGCACGAACGAGGGTGTTTGACGGTCGTCTACCACTGTTCGTCAACACACCGGCGTGTGATGGCGCGGCTCGCGGCGATAACCTCTCGATTCGACCTTCCGGGATAGCTCAGCTGGCAGAGCAATTGACTGTTAATCAATGGGTCGCAGGTTCGAGCCCTGCTCCCGGAGCAACGAAACGGGCCTTCGAGCGATCGAGGGTCCGTTTCTCGTTTTCCCGGCGCATGACCTCCGTCTGCGGAATCGGGAGCGACGTCTGGAATCGTGGGGGGGAGCGATCGTCAACATCTCCTCCACCGCCGGCTTGCAGGGGTACGCCAACCTCGGCGCCTACGTCGCCAGCAAGTGGGGAGTTCGCGGGCTCACCAAGACCGCAGCGATCGAATTGGGCCCGTTCGGTATTCGGGTGAACTCGATACATCCGGGCCCGATCCGCACGCCGATGACCGACGGACTCGACCTCGCGTCGGTCGCGGTTCAGCCGATTCCGAGAATCGGTGAGCCGGAGGAGGTGACGGCGATGTTGCTATTCATCCTGCAGGAGGGAACGTACTCGACCGGACACGAGTTCGTGGTCGACGGCGGCACGATCATCGGTCAGGTCGTCCAGATGCCCGACGAGTAGTCACCACGGACGGACCGCATCGGCCTGTGTGTCACACTGCGGCATGGCAACCAACACTCCACCGCTCACCGGGTCGGCGTCGATCACGATCGATCGACCAGCGGCCGAGGTGTTCGCTGCGGTCTCCGATGTCACACGTATGGGGGAGTGGAGCCCCGAGTGCGTGGCGTGCCGATGGGCCGACGGCGACGAGGGTCCTGCCGTCGGCTCGAAGTTCAGCGGCGACAATGTTGCGAAGGCTGGACCGATCACACTCAAGAAGTGGACGACGACATCGGAGATCACCGGCTTCGAACCCGACGCGGTGTTCGAGTTCGTCGCCGAGGGCTACTCGACGTGGCGGTACGAGTTCGAAGACCGTGGCGGTTCGACCCTGGTGACCGAGTCGTTCTCGTTTCCCTCGCCCGACGGTGTACAGAAGTTCCTGTACGAGACCGTGATGCGGCGCTCCAAGAGCATGGTCAAGGGGATGGAAGCCACGCTGGGGCGCCTCAAGGCGGCGCTCGAGTCCTGAGTGATCGGTCAGCGGTCACGACGGCTCGGTGTTGCCGATCGGTAGTTTGGGCCGTCACCCGGTTTCGGGGCGGTAGCTCAGTCGGTTAGAGCAGCGGACTCATAATCCGTGGGTCGTGGGTTCGAGCCCCACCCGCCCCACCACCATCTAGCAGGCAAGATACGGATTCTCGGGAGGCTCCCGAGGGTCCGCATCCAAGAAATCCAAGACAAATCCAAGAAATCGGCGTACGTTTGTCCCCGTGGGGAACCCGCGAACGGCGCCGGGGATGCGCGAACGAATGCCAGGTGTCTGGGAGATCGTGGTCCAGGCCGGGCGTGATCCGATCACCGGCAAACACCGACAGATCAGCCGCACGTTCCGAGGTTCGCTGCGCGAGGCGAAGAAGGCGCGAGCCGAGCTGATCGTCGAGGTGGGCAAGGGCCGGCACACCGGATCGCGGGCGACGCTCGACGATCTGTTCGCCGAGTGGATCATCGAGCTGCGCCGCAAGGGCCGGTCGCCGAACACGATCGACGGCTACGAGCAGGTGTACCGACGCAACATCCAGCCGATCCTTGGCGGCAAGCAGGTGACGAAGCTCACGGTCAAGATGCTGACCGACCTCTACGGCGCCCATCAGGACCGGGGGCTCGCACCGCGCACCGTGTACCAGATCCACGCCTGCCTCTCGTCGATGTTGACACAGGCGTGTCGGTGGGGCTGGCGCGAGTCGAACCCGGCGCAGTGGGCCGAGCCGCCGTCGATCCCGAACAAGGAACCCACTGTGCCGACGCCGGAGGAGGTGCGGGCCCTGATCGCCGAAGCCGAGCGAGGCAAGCGCCCGGAGATGGCGAGGGCGATTCTCGTCGCTGCGACCACCGGCATCAGGCGCGCCGAGTTGTGCGGTCTGCGATGGGA
The DNA here is from genome assembly GCA_035527095.1 of Ilumatobacteraceae bacterium. Lineage (GTDB taxonomy): Bacteria > Actinomycetota > Acidimicrobiia > Acidimicrobiales > Ilumatobacteraceae > Sva-07. The sequence continues at coordinate 29,183 of DATLBC010000119.1, forward strand.
CCGTGATGTTGATCTCGAGCATCGGGTGATGAGGGTGTCTGCATCGGTCACCAAGCTGCGCGGTCGACCGATCGAGGAGATCCCGACGAAGAACCGGCGCGAGCGCACGCTGGCCATCGACGACTTCACTGCGGCGATCCTGCGGGCGCAGATCGACGAGGTCGAGCGACGTGCCGAGTTCGCCCGGGTTGAGCTCGTCGAGAACCCCTACGTCTTCACGGATGCGGCCGACGGGTCGGTGCCGTGGAAGCCCGACGCGGTGTCGCA
>DATLBC010000120.1:0-5095 GCA_035527095.1 Ilumatobacteraceae bacterium
GCAGGCGCAGTCGGACATCTTTCTCGGATGGACCACCGGCGAACTCGAGCAACGTCACTACTACATCCGCCAATTGCGCGATTGGAAGGGGTCGGTCGAAGTCGAGGGTGCCACCCCCCGGCAACTCAGCTTCTACGCCAAGCTCTGTGGCACGACGTTGGCACGCGCTCACGCTCGAACCGGGGACGCGGCAGCGATCGCGGCGTACCTCGGTGGTGGCCGCCGGTTCGCAAGCGCCATCGCCGCCTTCTGTGAGGCGTACGCCGCTCAGAACCTGGCTGACTTCCGTGCCTTCGAGGACGCCATCGACTCGGGCCGGCTCGAGATCCCGTCAGCATGATTCCGACTTCTTCCACCGTGCATTCCAGCTGGTGGCCACCACACCAAGGAGATCAGCCGTGAAAGTCACCGTGCCGTTTGCAGCACTGCTCCTTGCCGTCGCGTTCGGCTACATCCTGGGCACCGAGAGCGGGCGCAAGAAACGCGATGATCTTCTGGTTCGCCTGGGCCGAGGCACCGGTGCCGACGCCGAGCTGGGAGTCGACGACGCTGAATCGTGAGCAGACAGGTGGGGCCCCGGCCACGCGCAGGCGTCCTCGAGCCGTCTGTACGATCAGCTGTCATGGTGAGCGACGGCTTCCTGGCTGCTCCGACTGATGTCGTCGAGGGCCCGGTTCAGTGGGAGGACCTCGGGCTCGTCGATTCGAAGTTCCAAGCGCCGTGGACCCGTCCCGGAATCATCGGGCGGCCTGCGCTCGTCGAGCGACTGACGAGTACCCGCTGCCCCGTCGTTGCGGTGGTCGGACCCGCCGGCTACGGCAAGACCACCTTGCTCGGTCAGTGGGCCGCCACGAGCGATGTTCCCGTCTTCTGGCTCACGCTCGACGCTCACGACAACGATCCGGCCATTCTGCTGGAGTACCTCGTTGCCATCATGAACCGCATCGAGCCAGCCGACCCGCAGCTGTGGCGATCGCTCTTGGCCGAGGCCGCCGTCGACACGAACTGGTCCCTGCGTCGCCTGGCAATGCTCGTGTCGTCGCGGCGACGTCGGTTCGGTCTCGCCGTGGACCACACCGAATCGGTGACCGACCCACGCTCAGGCGACGTGCTCGCCACGGTCGCACTCAACCTGCCGCCCGGTTGTCGAATCGCCTTCGCGTCACGCGCCGAGCTGCCACTCCCGATGGCCAGGCTCAGAGCCGAGGGCGCCGTCGAGGAGATCGGCGTCGAGCAGTTGGCGATGGACGAATCCGAGGCGACTGCGTTGCTTGGCGAAGTGCACGCGGGCATTGAAGCGACGGAGATCCACGAACTGGTGCAACGCACGGAGGGATGGCCCGTCGGCCTGTACCTCGGAGCCTTGACCAGTCGATCCGGACGAGCCGCCAGCACTCACCGCGCTGGCGTGCAGGGCGACGACCGGATGGTCGCGGACTATCTGCGCAGCGAGGTCCTCGCAAACCTGTCCGCGGCTGAGGTCACCTTTCTCACTCACACGTCGATCCTCTCGGAGCTGAGCGGACCGCTCTGCGACGCCGTCACCGGCAACCCAGGTTCTCAACGCATGCTCGAATCGCTGGAACGTTCGAATCTGCTGCTGATACCGCTCGATCGACAGCGCCGTTCGTATCGCTGTCACCACCTCCTCCTGGAGTTGCTGCGCGCCGACCTCGAACGGAACGAACCCGACCTGATCGGGCAGCTCCACGACCGCGCCGCCGCATGGTTCGAGGCCAACGACCAGCCCGAGAACGCGATCAATCACGCGCTCGCGGCGAACGATCCCGACCGAGCGGCACGCGTCTACGGCCAGATCTGTCAAGCGGTCTACGCCGCTGGCCGAATCGAAACGTTGAACCGCTGGATCTGCTGGTTCGAAGACCGGGGACTGCTCGAACGGTACCCGCATGTCGCTGCCACCGGGGCGCTGGCGTCGGCGCTGACCGGGAACGGCGCGAGCGCCGATCTGCTTGCCACGGCGGCCCGCGCCGGCGACCACGCTGCGCTCGCCCCGGACGGAAGCCCGGTCGCCGGACTGCTCGCGCTGGTCGACGCGTGCCGGTGCCGCGACGGCGCATCCGGCATGCGGTCCAGCGCGGCGACGGCCGCACGCCTGCTCCGGTACGACAGCCAGTTCCAGGGGCCCGCGATCGTCCTGGAAGGTATCGCCGCCCTGCTCCAGGACGAAGCGGACGAAGCCGACGCACTGTTCACCATCGCCGCCCCCAGGTGCTTTCGCTACGGCGGCATCACGGCCGGACTCGCTGCGCTGGCACTGCGTGCCTCGAGTGCGCTCGGGTGCGGGGACACCGAAACGGCGTACGCGCTGTCCGACGACGCCGTTTCGATCGCCACCGAAGCCCACCTCGACATGCACGCCCAGTTGACGGTCGTCCACGCAGTTGCCGCACGAGTTGCAATTCGGCGTGGCAACCTCGAACAAGCTCGCAGCCACCTGGCGTTGGCGGTGCGCAACCGACCGTTGTGCTTTCCTGCTGTGCCCTTCAGCGCCGTCTTTCTGGTCGAACTCGCCGAGGCGTACGTCGCACTCGCCGACCCCGCAGGCGCCAAGGCGGTGTTCCGCCAGATCAACGACGTCCTCGGTGCGCGATCCGGCCTCGACGTGGTGGTCGATCGTTGCGACGTGTTGCGTGGCAAGCTCCACGGGTCCGGCCCAACCCTCGTGGGCGCATCGTCGCTGACGGCAGCCGAGCTTCGGCTCGTGCCGCTGCTGTCCACCCATCTCACCTACAGCGAGATCGGTGAGCGTCTCTACGTGTCCCGGAACACGATCAAGTCGCAGACGGCATCGATCTTCAGGAAACTCGGCGCCACGTCACGAGGCGGAGCGGTACGCGCCGCGGAGCAGCTCGGCCTTCTCGGACCGACAGTGATTAACGCTCAAGGGTGATGCGTTTCACCCCGAACGGGTGGTGAGGTCGGAGGGGACGATTCGTACCATCGAAACGTGACCACAGACGTCGCCTCCGTCATCGAGGTCCACCGGGCGGCAGGGTCGTTTTTCGATGTCGCAGGAGTTCGTTCGTTCGTGCGCACTGCGGGCGAGGGAGAGACGGTCGTGCTGTTGCACGGTTTGCCGGCCTCGTCGTTCCTGTACCGCAAAGTGATCGGAGAGCTCGCGGGTCGGGGGCTCCGGCCGGTTGCGTTCGATCTCCCCGGGCTGGGCCTCGCAGATCGCCCGATGAACTTCGACTACTCGCTGTCCGGACTCGGCCTGTTCGTCGCCGCCGCCATCGATGCACTCGACATCGACCGGCTCCACCTCGTCGTTCACGACGCCGGCGGGCCGGTCGGATTCGAGGCCGCTGCCCGACTGCTCGACCGGGTGCAGTCCCTGACGGTGCTGAACACGATCCCCGAGATCGACGCCACGCCGTTCCCCGGCGAGTTCCTTGCCCGGCTCACCCGCAAGGTCGGTGGACCGATGAGTTCGCCGGCGGTCTGGCGCAAGATGATGTACCGGGTCGGCATCCTCGATCGGTCGGCCGTTCCCGAGGTCGAGGTCGATGCTTACCGCGACCTCGCGCTCGTCGCCGACGACGGCGCCGCGTATCTGCAGATCATGCGGGGCCTGCGCGCCGCCCGGGGCGAGAAGAAGGACTACCGGCCGCTGCTGCACGTCGACTCCGCTCCGTACCCGGTGCAGATCGTGTGGGGCGCGAAGGATCCGATCCTGACGATGCGGCGTTTCGGCTGGCGAGCGCTCGAGGCCACCGGTTTGCCATCGATGTCGATCGTTCCGGCGCGTCACTTCCTCCAGGAGGACCAGGCTCCCGCGGTGTCGGCGCTGATCGCCGAACACGTGCATCGAGCCACCAGGTGACGAACGAATCTCCCCCTACCGAACACTCGGGCTCGCCCACGCGCCCGGCGACAGACAGGATGCCACAGCAATGAAGCACCACCAGACCCGACGCAGGCGCACGCGAACCATGGCGATCGGCCTTGCCGCCGGTGCCCTGTTCATCGCCGCCTGTTCGTCCGACGGCGACTCGGCGAGCACCGAGTCGCAGCCCGACACGTCCCCGGCTGCCACGTCGGCGACGTCGGAGCCGGCAACGACGGACTCGTCCGTGGCGTCCTCGACACCGCGTGACGCCGCCCCGGCCGTGACCGGCAACGAGTGCCCGATGGTCGTCGACGCATCCTCGGCCGACTTCTACCCGATCCAGCCGAGCTTCTCGGCCGGCTACACCGCGGCGGGACAGAAGCTGAATAGCGACACGGCGGACTGGGCCTACGTGGTCGAGAGCGACTTCCCCTACTCGAACTGGATGGCCTGGTACCTGTACGACACCAACGGCGTCCCGGTCTACAAGGTGTCCGACCAGGACATCATCCCCGACGAGGGTTCCACCAACCCGTTCGTCGACGGCAATCCGATTCTCGCTCCTGAGCGCTCGTTCACTCTCTACTTCATGCCGAGCACGACCCCGGCCAGTGTGGTGTCGGACATGCAGGCAGACGGCAAGAACGTCGCACTGCTTCCGGTGCAAGGCGACACGCAAGGTGTCTCGGTCGTGTCGCGCAGCTACTGGTCGTTCGGAAACGACGGCATCGGCAACTACGACCGTTTCGGGTTTGCCGGGGACACGAACACGCCGTATCCCACGATGACAGCATTCCTGACCGATTCGTCCACGGGCGAACTCACGTCGACGCCGGTCGATGACTGCGGCTCCCAGAGCCAGCTGCCCGAGGAATTCTGGTACGACGCCGAGACGAACAGCCCGGTCATCACCTTCGCCGACGCCAACCCGCCCTCGAAGGAAGACCTCGACGACCTGCCGAAGTTCCTCGTTCAGACCGGGTCGTTCTCCGGGGCGATGGGGGAGGAGTTCCCGCCGTCGCCGGTGCCGAACGAGGTGCAGTTCTACCGCAACGTCGCGGCCAACGCGCCCTATGCCGACGTGAGTTCGGCACCGCCGAAGGGCAGCCCGCCCGACGCCTGCGGTGGGTATGTCATGGCGAACCTCCCGAACGACGTGGTGTCGCTGGTCCACATCCCACAGGTTCCGAGCTTCCCTGACTACACGGGGGCGACCGAGTCGACCCTGAACACCGGCGACGA
>DATLBC010000121.1:0-4804 GCA_035527095.1 Ilumatobacteraceae bacterium
TCCGGATCGAACAGCGCTTGCAGTGCGATGCCGTCGACCAGCCCGATCAGTCGTTCGGCCTCGACCTGCGCGTCGCCAACGTCGGGCATCGCCGTGATCAGCGCGATCAGGTAGTCGCGGTAGTCGCGGTAGGCCTCGCGCTGGGTCGTGGCAAGCGCAGCGTCGCTCGCAGCAGCACCGGCGAGCGCCACGGTGACGATCCAGTGGACCCTCGTGTCGTCGTTGGTGGGAAGTGCGCCGGTGAGTGTCGCTCGGATGGCCTCGGCGGGGGACATGTCGGAGCGTTCGGTGCGCTGGGCGCTGCGCCGTTCGATCGATGCCCGCAGTGTGAAGTCGAGCAGCTCGTGCTTGTCCGCGAAGTAGTGCACGAGCGTGCCGGTGGTCCAGCCGGCCTCGGCGGCGATCTCGCGCATCGACGCAGCATCGATTCCGGCCCGAGCGATGACCCTCGCCGTCGCTTCGGCGAGTTCCTGGCGACGTTGGTCGGCGTCGACGATCTTCGGCATTGACGCAAAATATCACAACTGTTAGAAATAGATCTCCACTACGCCGTTTGCGTCAAGAATCGGGTGACCCGTCCCACCAAAAGCCCGACGCAAACGTCCCGAGCGAGCGAAGCGAGTGAGGTCCACATGGTGCACGTACCGACACGAGGCGATGTCCCGGTCCGGCTGGGCCCGAGCGTGCAGCTCGTCCCCGACTACGGCCCGAGCACGATGCCGCGCGACGTCTACACCGACCCGATGCGCTTCGAGCTCGAGCGCGAGCGCGTGTTGGGCGCGCACTGGATCATCGCCGGTCGCTCCGACCAGGTCGCCGGCACGGGCGACTGGTTGACGTTCGAGGGCCACGGCGAGACGGTCGTCGTCACCCGGCAGGCCGACGGCTCGCTGGCGGCGTTCCACAACGTGTGCCAGCACCGCGGTCCGGCGCTCGTCGGCGAACTCGTCGGCTGCGGCGCCAAGCGGTTCACGTGCCCGTATCACGGTTGGGTGTACGACACGACGGGTGTGGTCGTCGGGGTGCCTGACCGCGACGACTTCGACTCCGCTGATCTCGACGGCGTGCGCTCACCCGCCGTCGCCGCCGACGAGTGGGGCGGCTGGGTGTGGATCAACCTCGCCGGACCCGACCCCGTACCGCCGCTGATCGAGGCGATCGGCCCGGAGATTGGAGCCGACCTCGGCAGGTTCCGGATGGAGGACATGATCCTGCACGAGGTGCTCGAGTGGGACGTGCCCGTCAACTACAAGGCGATCGTCGACGGCTTCAACGAGATCTACCACACGAAGCAGCTGCACCACGTCGACTCGTCCTGGACCAAGGCGTCGCGCAACACCTCGTTCCACATCGTCGGCGACAACTACATGTGCTTCGTGCCGCGGGCCAGCAATCTCGACAAGCTCGCCGACGATCCCGACCATCACCGGTATGCGATCTGTCACTACGTCGTGTTCCCGAACACGGTGTTCAACTGCAATCCCGAGCACGTCCAGGTGTTCAACCCGATCCCGATCGACGTCGACCGCACCCGGTTCCTGTGCTGGCAGCTGATCTACCCAGGCGACCTCTCCGATTCCGAGTACGCCGCCTACCACGCCCGCACGATGGCGCACTGGGAGGTCCTCAAGGGTGTGGTGGCCGAGGACATCGAGATCTACGACCAGCTCGCCCGTACCCGCCGGTCGAGTGGCTACACGAAGCACATCCTCAACGACCGCGAGTGCAAGCTCGCCCACTACCACGAGAACATGAACCGCAAGATCGCCGACTGACCCGACCGTGGTTCCGCGAGACACGGGCTCGGGGGACCACCGTGGTTCCCGCAGACCCGGGCTCGGGGGACTCAGGCGAGGGAACCCGAGGTTTGTGCTTTGGCGACCGAGGCGCGCACGACGGGGATGTCGGCGTCGGCGAGCGGTTGCATCCACGTCTTGCGGGCGAGCGCTGCCTGGATGAAGGGAGCGAGGTCGACCGCCTTGCGATGTTGACGCTCCGCCTCGTCCGCAGCGAACTCAGGCATCACCTCGGCAGCGAACAGCTCGAGCGACGAGCAGATGTCGGCGTGGGCGTTGCGTCCCGCCTGCTGGATGAAGATCACCTGGTCGACGCCGACGTCGCGCATCTGACGCAGATAGCGCGACGCATCGTCGGGCGTTCCGATGCAGCTCGCGAACGAGTCACCTTGCTCGTCGGCCAACGCGATCCGCCGCTCGACGCTGTCGGGTGAACGCCGCGCCTGGAACTCGCCCCACAGATCGGTGCGCCCGGGTACCTGATCGTGCGCCACGAGCGCATTGAGCGCGTAGCCGAAGAACTCGAAACCCTCTTGCCCGCGGCGGATCGCCTCGGCCCGATCCTCGTGCAGCGAGAACCCGGTGACCAGCGCGATGTTCGCATTGACCGTGTGGCCGAGCGGGACGCACTCGTCGCTGCGGATGATGTCGTAGTACACGTCGACCCACGACTTGGCCTCGTCCGGGTCGACGAAGCTGAACGCCAGCGCGCCGATGCCGTGACGGGCCGCAACCTTGATCGTGTCGCGGTTCGTGCACGCCATCCACATCGGCGGATGGGGCTTTTGGCGCGGCTTGGGCAGTACGTTGCGGCACGGCATAGAGAACGTGTCGGACTCGTAGCCGGGGTACGGGTCGAGCACCATCATGTTCGCGATCTGCTCGGCGGCTTCCAGCGCCATCGCCCGCTTCTGCTTGGCCGGGATGTCGAACCCGTGCAGCTCCAACCGGGTGGCTCCCTCGCCGATGCCGAAGTCGACGCGACCGTCGGAGATCAAATCGAGCGTCGCCAGACCTTCGGCGGTGCGCGCCGGATGGTTGTACTTGGGGATCACCTGGCGGATGCCGTGGCCGAGCCGGATCCGTGACGTGCGGGCTGCCGCCGCGGCGAGGAACACCTCGGGCGCAGACGAATGCGAGTACTCGTCGAGGAAGTGGTGCTCGACCTCCCACGCGTAGTCGAAGCCGAGTCGATCGGCGAGCTCGACCTGGTCGAGGGCGTCGCGCAACAGACAGAACTCGTCGTCGGCGCTCCACGGCTTCGGGAGCTGGTGTTCGTAGAAGATGCCGAATTGCATGACAGCAGCTCAGCAGAACCGCTGCAGCCGGCACGGATCAGAGGTGACCGACGCCACGCGAAGTGGTGTCAGTGGCTGTGTTACGTTCATCGCCGATTCGACAAGGGGGCTTGGTTGATGGAATCACAACTGCTCGAACTGCTGCGGGAGTACTTCCCGGAGGCAGAGCACATCGAGGTGACCGGCTTCGAGCCGATACCCGGGGGCTACTCACGCGAGACCTATCGCTTCGATGCGGTGGTGACGTCGCCGGCGGGGGAGGAGCACCACCCGCTGATCCTGCGCAAGGACCCGCCGCCGGCGGTGTCGATCCTGCAGACCAGCCGCGAGATCGAGCACGATCTGATCGAGGCGCTACGGCTGCACACGAACCTGCCGATCGGCCGCAGCCTCGGCCACGAGATGGACCCCGAGCGCTTCGGCGAGCCGGCAATGGTGATCCAGCGGATGCACGGCAACTCCCAGACGTCGGACCTGTTCCACGACGGCCCCGACGTCCACCACGCCGACGACGTGATGCGCCATCTGTGCGAGGTGCTCGTCGAACTCCACACCACCGACGTCTCCAAGATCGACCCGCATGGCCGCCTCGCCGACCCGCGCAACGCCGGCATCGACGCGACCACGTGGGACACCTACATGGAGACGACAGTCGACTACTACATCCGGTCGTTCCCCACCATCAACACCGATCCGACCATGACCTTCGCGCTCGACCTGTTCCTCACGCTGCGGCGCGATATCCCGCGACCGCTCCCGCTCGTGTTGGTGCACGGCGACTTCAACCCAGCGAACTTCCTCTACGAGGGCGGCAAGGTCACCGCGTTGATCGACTGGGAGAACGCCCGCATCGGCGATCCCCGCGAGGACCTCGGCTGGATGACCACGATGGACATCCTCTCGAACACGAACGTGATGGCGCATCCGGTCGACGAGGGCGGTTTCCTCGCCTACTACAACAAGCTCACCGGCTTCGAGATCACCCAGGACGAGGTCGACTACTTCACGCTGTTCGGCACCGCGAACATTGCGGTGCCGGTGAACGGTGCCATCAAGCGCCGAGTCGACGGTGAGAGCGTCGAGTTCATGCCGCTCTATCTCGTGCAGTCGTCGCTCGGGACCGTGCCGAACCTGCTCCGCCTACTCGACTATCCGGGGGTACCAGCATGAACACGTCGCCGAGCATCGACCAGATGCTGGAAGGTGTGCTGATCAGTATCGGCAACGACATCCTTCCCAACGTCGTCAACCCGAAGGCCGCCGCGTCCGCGCAGATGATGCAGTCGGTCATCCAGGGGATCCGCCAGCTGCTCCCCGTGTACGACCAGTACCTCGCCGAGGAACACAACCAGATGATGGAGGTGCTGCGCGACGTCGCCGGCGCGATCGGCGGGTCGTCGGGAGCGGCGGCCGACCGGATCCGCGAGCGGGCGGCAACGCTCGGGCAGGGCGACGAGGTCCCGATCCCGATCGGACGCGACGTCCTGATGGACGCGCATCGTGAACTCGGCTTTGCCCTGCAGGAGTCGATGATCGACCTCGACGAACTCCAGCGCGCCGGCGACGACGCCGCCGACGCGGGACTCGAGATGATTCGTGGGCACTTCGGCCCGCGCATCGTGCGCGATGTGCAGACGTTCCTCGTCGGCGACGCCTTGCTCGGCCGCGGCTGATTACATCGCGGGTCTGACCCCTGATGTAATCCGTTAC
>DATLBC010000122.1:0-3568 GCA_035527095.1 Ilumatobacteraceae bacterium
GGCGACCCGGGCAGTACTCGGCACATCACCCGGCACCACGCCGTTTGCGTCGCGATTTCGCTGGACTGGTCCATCCGAATCGCAACACAAACGAAGAGCGCGCGTTCAGGGGAGGGCGTCGATGGTGACCTTGCCGGTCGAGCCGTCGAGGGTGATCGTCGCCCCGTCAGGGATGCGGCGTGTAGCGTCGGCGATCGACGGAACACACGGGATGCCGAGTTCCCTGCTCACGATCACGGCATGGGTGCCGACGGCACCGATGTTGGTGATGACGCCACCGGCGGCGAGGAAAAGCGGTGTCCACGACGGGTCGGTCGACTCCGCGATCAGGATGTCGCCGGGTTCGAGCCGATCGCCATCGTCGAGGTTGTGCAGCACACGTGCGGTACCGGTGATCGTGCCCGGTGAGCCGGCCACACCGCTGAGCACGTCCCCGACGGCAACCTGCTCGGCGGTCAGGGAGTCCTTGCGCCGCCACTCGCTCAGCGGGGGCACGACCATGTCGACGATGTACGGCGGCTCGAGCTCGTACAACGACAGGTAGTCCTGCTCACGCTCGGCGAGCGGCGCCGTGAAGGCGGCGGGATCGGCGAGCCAGTCGTCGAGTTCGTCGGCGAGCAGCATGAAAACCTGGCGGACGTGGCCGAGGTGGCCGGCAGCGACGGCGCGGCGCCCGAGCTCGAGGAAGCACTCTCGGACCTCGCCGACGACACGGATGTGGTTGCTCTTGCACCGCTCACGCGCAGCCATGAAAACGGCGAGCGAGTTCACGGCGGCGAGGAACGTGCCTTGGGTCTCGGGCTCGCCGGCGAAGGCCTGGCTGTAGTGCTCGATGAGCCGCTGCCGCTCGGCGGCGCCGGCGGCAAGCGTGGTCGCCGGATCGTGGTCGTCGCCTGCGCTGCGGACCTTGTCGATCGCCTGGGCGAGCAGGAGCGGACGGGACTCGTAGCTCCACGAGTACGGGTCGTACTCGTTGGGACCTCGACTGCCGTGCACGTACATGAACTCCTGGATCGCGGCGGTGAACTGCGTGGCCTCAGCGGACCCGGACGCCGCGATGCGGTCGAACACGCCCTCGTAGCCGTGCGCGAACGCCGCCTGGAGCTCGTTGCTCGCGTTGACCTGCCGCGAGAGCGTGAAGATGCGACCCGCGATGTCGGCCGAGTCGACGTCGCCGATTCCGGTGATCAGCTTGCCCATCGCGGTCGGATCGTCGGTGATGAGCGTCGGCAGGATGCCGTTGCCGATCGAACTGCCGAGCGCCGCCCACACCACCTGCGAGAAGGTGGCCCGAAGGTAGCGCTGCATCGTGCGGGCGCGGGCGAGCAGCTGGACGTCGGTGAGCGTCGACAAGTCAGGTCGGCTGTCGCGCAGGGCCTTGACCTCGGGCTTCTGGCGGTCGATCTCGGGCACGTTCGGCGTGCTCAGGCACCAGGCGATCGTCGCCTGCAGCTTCTCGAAGTGGCGCTGGGAATCGTGCCAGTCCGCTGGGACGTACGCAGGAATCTCCTGGCTCTCGGTGTCGAAGAAGGTGTTGTCGATCGCCTCCCAACCAGATCCGGACCGGATGCCGAAGAGGCGCGACTGCGTGAGCGAGATGTAGAAGTACCCGCCGAAGAGACCGAAGCTCTCGGGCCACGTCTGGTCGTACTCCAGGGCGTCGAACACGCCCATCTGTTCGAATCCGTCGACGCAGCCTCGAACCATGCCGGGTTCGCAGCAGAACGTCCACCCGATCGGGCTCACCGGATCGGCGAGCACCTCACCCGCGTTACCCCGGGTGTAGTCCGGAAAGCGTTCGTTCGGAACGCGGTCGTAGATCCAACGATCTCCGAGCATGTGATCCCCCAGGGAGTAGCTGATGAGCTGATGGTCGGCCAAACCCTACTGAGGTCCATCTGCGCGGGCCAAGCCGCGAGCCGGCCCTCCCCTTCGTCGTCGAGGTGCACCAGCGGCGAAACTGACTCGGTCATCTCCGGACGATCCCCGTCCGACGGCGACGACGATACGACCCACGAGGAGACCGATGAGCGAGCACACCGACGACGACACCGGGTACACCGACAGCTACGAGGACGTCTCGGTGTTCACACTGTCGGGCGATCGGGAAGCCGCCCTGCTCGACACGCAGACCGAGTGCACCTTCATGTGGACCACCAAGACCGGTGACCCCGTCGGTGTGATCATGAACTTCGTCTACCACGACGGCGCGTTCTGGCTGACCTGCACCCGGCGACGCAAGCGCGTTCCCGCCGTCGAAGCGCGGCCCCGCGTTGCGATCGCCATCAGTAGCCGCGGCACCGATATCGGCATCAGCCAGGCCATCACCTACAAGGGCAACGCGACCGTGCTCGACGACAGGGCGACGCTCGACTGGTTCTACCCGGTGCTCGCCCGCAAGGTTCGACCAACCGACGAAGCTGCACAGGCCGCGTTCGTCCACCACCTCGACTCGCCCGGCCGCGTCGTGATCCGCATCGACCCCGATGCCCGAATCGGGTTCGACTCCGAAGCGATGTTCGCCAACTCGCCCGCTGGCAAGACCAGCACCAAGATCTGAGCATGGAGGTCTGAACATGGATCCGGCCCTGGTCGACCGCATCCAGGCGGACATGCGCTTCGAGTTCGCCCGCACGGCGCCGCCGGACGGGTTCCCGGCGTTCCACGACATCCCCACCCAACGCCACACGAGCGACGAGTTCCACGATCTCGAGCAGGAGTTCCTGTGGCCCAACACGTGGGTGATCGCCGGCCGAGCCGAGGACGTCGCGGCGCCGGGCGACTACTTCACCTTCGACGACCTCGGTGTGCCGTTGGTGATCGTGCGCGGCAACGACGGCGAGCTCCGCTGCTTCTACAACACCTGCCAGCATCGTGGCGCGCCGGTCGTACGCGACGAGCGGGGATCCGCGCGGCGCCTGCGCTGCCAGTACCACTCGTGGACCTACGAGATCGACGGCGGCACGCTCGTGTCGGTGCCCGACGAGCGCGACTTCGTCGACCTCGCCTGGACGCAGCGCTGCCTCCCACGGGCGAGTTGCGACACCGCGGCCGGCTTCGTGTTCGTCAACCGGAACCCGGAGGCAACACCACTGCGCGACTCGCTCGGACCCGCGTGGGAGATGCTCGAACCGTTCCAGGGTGAACGGCTCCGGGAGGTCTACCGCGAGTCACGCATCGTGCCGTGCAACTGGAAGGTGACCGCCGAGGCGTTCTTGGAGGTCTACCACTTCCGCCACATCCACTCCCACGACGGCGTCAGCGTCCTCGACAACCGCGGTGCCGCCATGGGCCTCTACCCCCACGGCCACAGCCGGATGATCACCCCGTTCTCGACGCAGCACTGTGCACGGATGGGGCTGGCGAGCTGGGACGACTGGCGCCACATCGACCAGGCCCCGTTTGCGACGATCGACGGCGTGCCCCCGATGGTCGACTGCACCAGCACCGCGGTGAGCCTGTTCCCGAACGCCATCATCCCGCTCGGACGCATCGGCTTTCCGATCAACATGTTCTGGCCGATCGACAAGAACACGACCCGTCTCGACTGGATCTACTACGCGCTGCC
>DATLBC010000123.1:0-16668 GCA_035527095.1 Ilumatobacteraceae bacterium
GGCCGCCGACGCAAGAGCCGCTTCGCGTTCGTCATCCACCCGTTGTCGACCGAGTACTTCAAGAACGTCGAGCCGCTCGGACTGGTCACGAGCATCCCTGGGATGACCGGCGTGGTCGAGAAATCGATGGCATACATCCCGCCGTTCGTCTACAGCCACGTGACCGGCATCGTGTCGGAGACGGGCGACGAAGCCGAGGGTTGGCTGATCACGGTGGGCGGTACCCCGAAGGAGATGCTCGCCCACCCACCCGAATTCACGTACTCGCGCCTGCTCGCAGCGGCGGACCTGTCGCGGCGGCTCGGTGCCCAGATCATGGGGCTCGGAGCGTTCACCAAGGTGGTCGGCGACGCCGGTGTGACCGTCGCGAAACAGGCGTCGCTTCCCGTGACGACCGGCAACAGCTACAGCGCGTCGGGTGCGCTGTGGGCGGCATCCGAAGCGGTGCGACGGCTCGGGATCGCCGAGGTCGACGACGACGGCACGATCCGTGGCAAGGCGATGGTCGTCGGCGCGTCCGGGGCGATTGGTTCAGCCTGCGCCAGGCTCCTCGCGCTCGCGTCGGACGAACTCTGGCTCGTGTCGCCCGAGACCGCCAAGTTGCTGCAGCTCAAGCAGGACATCGAGCGCGACAACGCCCGCGCCGTGGTCCACGTTGCGACCGACCCGTCGGCCGCCATCAGCGACATGGACGTGATCGTCACCGCCACGTCGGCGGCGGGGCACAAAGTCCTCGACATCATGCGGGTCAAGCCGGGCTGCGTCATCACCGACGTCGCCCGCCCGCTCGACATGTCCGCCGAGGACGTTGCCAAGCGTCCCGACGTCCTGATCATCGAGTCGGGCGAGGTCGAGCTCCCTGGCGACGTACGGATGAAGAGCATCGGCCTGCCCGACAACACCGTCTATGCCTGCCTCGCCGAGACGATCGTGCTCGCGCTCGAAGGCCGCTACGAGAACTTCACTGTCGGTCGCAACATCAGCTGGCCGAAGGTCAAGGAGATCTACCGCCTCGGGCTCCGACACGGCATGAAGCTGGCCACGATCTCAGGGATCAACGGGCCGTACACCGATGAGGACTTCGACCGGGTTCGCGAGGCTGCCCTTGCGGCTCGATCGCAGGCCGACGACGAATCGAAGGAGCTCACATGAAGTCCGTCGCGGGAACCAACGTGCTGATCACGGGCGCCGCCATGGGCATGGGTCGGCTGTTTGCCGAACGCGCCATCGCCGAAGGCGCGGCAACCGTCGTACTGCTCGACGTCGACGAGGTCGCACTCAACGAGACGCTCGACGAGCTCGCTGACATCGCCGGCGGGGCGAGCGCGCTG
The DNA here is from genome assembly GCA_035527095.1 of Ilumatobacteraceae bacterium. Classification (GTDB taxonomy): domain Bacteria; phylum Actinomycetota; class Acidimicrobiia; order Acidimicrobiales; family Ilumatobacteraceae; genus Sva-07. The sequence goes on from DATLBC010000123.1 coordinate 1,332, forward strand.
AGCGGCTACATCGTCGACGTCAGCGACGCCGACGCCGTGGCCGACACCGCCGCAGCCGTGCTCGACGAGGTCGGCCGCATCGACGTATTGGTGAACAACGCAGGCGTCGTTCGGGGCAATCACTACTTCTGGGAGACCGACCTCGAGCGCGACGCCAAGTTCACGATCGATGTCAACACGCTGGCCCCCATGTACGTTGCCCACGCGTTTCTCCCTGCGATGATCGCCGCACCGGGCGACTGCCGGATGCTCAATCTCGCCTCGGCGGCAGGATTCACCCCGAACCCGCGGATGGCGGTGTACGCCGCCTCGAAGTGGGCGGTCATCGGGTGGTCGGACTCGGTTCGACTCGAGCTCAAACAGGCCGGTCACGACCACGTGAAGGTCACGACGGTCTGTCCGTACTACACACGCACGGGCATGTTCGACGGTGCATCATCGGCGCCGCTGCTGCCGATCCTCGAACCGGCCGAGGTCGTCGACGAGGCATGGAAGGCCATGCTCGCCGGTCGTTCGTTCGTCGTCCTGCCCAAGACGGTGATGCTCAGCGAGATGCTCAAAGGTGTGGTGCCGATCGACGTCCGCGACTTCATCGCCGATCGCGTCATCGGTGTGTACCACACGATGGACGACTTCACGGGCCGCTCCGAGGCCGACGGCTGAATCACCGATCCGGCGCCACGGCGACGTACACCGTGCAGGCCGACTCGCTACCTGTGTAGTGGTTCGGGAACCACACGATGTGGGACGTCACGGTGGCGAACGACTCGCGCATCCGCGCCTCGAACCGTTCGTCGGGCGGGTCGTCCGACCACAGGGCGAACACCCCCGCCGGCTTCAGCTGGTCACGCACACGACCAAACCCTGCAGGACCGTAGAAGCGGGCGTTGGCCGGATTGAGATGGTGGTTCGGTGTGTGATCGATGTCGACCAGGATCGCATCGAAGCGTCGGGGCCCGGCCTCGTCGGTCTCGATCCCGTCGTCGACCAGAGCGAAGAAGTCGCCGTGTCGCAGCGTGCACCTGGCATCGCCGGTGAGCCGGGCGCCGAGCGGGACGATCCCGTCTCGATGCCAACCGATCACCTCGGCGAGCGCTTCGATCACCTGGAGCCGAACAACGCGTGCGTCGGTCAGCGCCGTGACCGCGGTGTACCCGAGACCGAGCCCGCCGACCACGACGTCGAGGTCGTCACCCGGGCACGCCGCCAATCCGAGCGTCGCAACCGCTTCCTCGCTCGCGGTGAAGAGGCTGGACATCAGGAACTCGTCGCCCAGCTTCACCTCCCACACATCGATCTGAAGCACGGGTTCGAGTCGACGGCGAAGGCTGATGTCGCCGAGTGCGGTGCGTTGGTGGTCGATCTCCTCGAATGCTCGGCTCATCGACGACCACCCTCTCACGAACGGCGGCGCGTGACCGCTCCGGTCAGGTACGACGGGCGAGAACGAGACCGAAGTCGCCGTTGGGGTCGGCGAAGAACTCGACGTTGTCGAAGCCGGCATCGACCAGCTCAGCGGTCAGCTCGCTCGGATCGAACTTCGTCGAGATCTCGACGCGAAGCTCCTCCCCCGCCTCGACGTCGACATCGAGGTCGAGCGCCCCGATGTGAGCCCGCTCGGGTTCGCACGCCCGAAGCCGCATGTCGACACGGCGCTCGCGTGCGTCCCAGAACGGGACGTACTCGAAGTTGCCGATGTCGAAGTCCGCATCGAGTTCGCGGTTGATCACCTGCAGTGCGTTGCGAATGAACGCATCGGTCACTCCATCGCTGTCGTCATAGGCGGCGAGGATCCGATCGACCGCTTTCAGCAGGTCGACGCCCAGCAGGACCGAGTCGCCGGGTTCCAGCACGTCGGCGAGCGCACCGAGGAAGGCCCGCCGTTCCTCCTGATAGAAGTTCCCGATCGTGCCTCCGAGGAACGCGATCAGACGCGTGCCGCCGACGGGCAGCCCGGACAGGTGGTGAGTGAAGTCTCCGACGACGGGTTCGACTGCGAGGTCGGGATACCGCTGGTCGAGCACCTCGGCGGCAAAGAACAGCGTGGCCTCGCTGACGTCGAGCGGCGCGAACCGCTCGATCGCCCCATGGGCCACGAACGCGTCGAGCAGCGTGCGGGTCTTGTCGCTCGTTCCCGAGCCCAGTTCGACCACGGTCGTCGCGCCCGACACTTCGGCGATCTTCGCCGAGTACCGGGCGAGGATCTCCCGCTCGGCTTCGGTCGGGTAGTACTCGGGCAGACGCGTGATCTGGTCGAAGAGCTCGCTGCCTCGGTCGTCGTAGAGCCATCGGGGTGGAATCGTCCGCGGCCGCGCCTGCAGGCCCCGGCGGAGCTGGGCGAGGTGCCCGGACCGGGAGTCGGTCTCGGGTGGCGCTTCGTCGTGGGTGTCGTTTGCAGAGGTCATCGTCGCTCCTGGTTCAGCGCACATGGTCGACGGCCAGGCGCACGCCGGCACCATGCCAGCGGGTGTGGGGATGGAAGAAGTTGCGGTACGTGGCTCGCACGTGTCCTGGTGGCGTGTACACGCTGCCGCCCCGGAGCACCTGCTGGCCGGACATGAACTTGCCGTTGTACTCGCCGATCGCACCACCGGCGGGCCGGAAGCCGGGGTAGGGCTGATACGCCGACGATGTCCACTCCCAGCAGTCGCCGTAGAACTGACGGAGCACACCGGACGCCGGACCTGCGGGTTCGGGGTGGAAGCCGAATCCGGGGGCCTCGTCACGGAGGAACACTCCGTCGACCTCCTGACCCGCGGCCGCGTGCTCCCACTCGAACTCGGTCGGGAGGCGGGCATCGGCCCAGGTCGCGAAGGCGTCGGCCTCGTAGTGCGAGATGTGGATCACCGGTTCGTGAGGATCGAGCGGGCGGAGCCCGGTGAGCGTGTGGATCCACCACGTCGACCGGTCGTCGGGATTGCGTCGCCAGTACAACGGGGCGTCCCAGCCGTCGTGCTGGACCTGGTGCCAGCCGTCGGACTTCCAGAGCTCGGGCCGCTGGTATCCGCCGTCGTCGATGAACCCCAACCAGTCCCCGGCGGTGACGAGACGGTCCGCGAGGGCGTAGTCGTACAGCCTGACTTCGTGGCACGGCCCCTCGTTGTCGAACGCGAATCCGTCGACCGGTTCGGTGTCGCTGCAGGTGCGGCCCACCTCGACCACGCCACCCTCGAACTCGACCCATCCCATCGGACCAGGGTCGACACCCGGCACGAGGTCGATGTCGGCGTACGCAGGACCGACCGCAGGGTTCATCGACAGCACGTGCTTGAGGTCGAGCAGCAGGAGCTCTTGGTGCTGTTCCTCGTGGTGGGTGCCGAGCACGAGGGCGGCGGCTGCGTCAGGTGCCAGACCCTCGGCGAGCGATCGCTCGACCGCGTGATCGACGTGCGCTCGGTAGTCGGCCACCTCGTCGACCGAGGGGCGCGTGACGAGGCCGCGCTCCGGACGGGGATGGCGAGCGCCGACCGCCTCGTAGTAGCTGTTGTACAGGAACCGGTATTCGGGCCGATCCCAGACCCGCTCGCTCGTGCCATCGGCGCCGAGCACGAACTCGGCGAAGAACCAGGTGGTGTGAGCCCGATGCCACTTCGTGGGGCTGGTGTCGGGCATCGACTGAACCACTTGGTCCTCAGCGCTCAACGGCGCCGTCAGCCGGTCGGTACGAGCCCTGACCGAGGTGAATCGGTGCAGCAGGTCGTCGGCGACATCGTCGAGGGCGAGCACCGCTTCAGACACGACGAGTTCAACACGCGATCCGCTCGCCATGTTCCCCGGACGCGACAAAACCGTCACCCACTGCGTTGGACGCGGTGGGTGACGGTTCTGTTCAGAGGTGTTCGATCAGCCTTCGGCGGGGTTGACCACGAGGGCGGTGACCATGCCGAACATGCCGGTGTCACGCTCGACGTGGGTGAGGATGTGGCAGTGCCACACCCACACACCGGGATCGGTGGCCTGGTAGATCACCGAGTAGCGCTCGCCCGGAGCGACGTTGACAGTGTCGGCCCAGTACGGGTAGTCGAGCGGGATGCCGTCCTTGGCGTACACCAACTGGGGGAACTGGTGCTGGTGCATCGGGTGCGCCGTCAGCCCCTCGTTGTAGTAGTCGGCAGCGACCCAGTCGCCGGCTTCGAGCACCAGCGGCTCCGTGCCGGGGAAGCTCTTGCCGTTCAGTGTGAGACCGACCGTGCCGGCGTCGTTGAGGATCATCGGCAACTCGACGTCGGGCTCGAAGTCCTCGGCGATGGTGATGCCGCTGATCGTCTCGCCACGGGGATACGGACGGTCGCCGATCCGGAAGGCACCGAACATGCCGTTCGGAACCGAGATCTGCGAGTGGAGATGGGCGTGGTACATGCCGATCGATGCACGGTCGGCAACGAACTCGTACGTGAAGACCTCACCGGTCTTGATCGGATTCTGCGTGAACGGCGACACCCCGTCCTGGTCGTTCGGTGTCCTGATGCCGTGCCAGTGGATGTCGGTGCCCATCGGCGTGTTGTTGGTCAACTCGACCTGCACGTTGTCGCCGACGTCGACGATGATCTGCGGGCCGGGGATCTGCCCGTTGTACGCCCAGCCTTCGACGATCTGGCCGGGAGCGACCTCCCAGTCGATGATCGACGCTTCGAGCTTGAACAGCTTCGTGCCGTCGGGCAGGATCTCGGGCTCGAGGATCTGGTTGCCCTTGCCGTCGGTTTCTGCCGGGAACTCGAGCATCGAGTTGACCATGATTGCGTCCATCTCGTCGGCGTCGAAGTCCGGCGAGTTGTGGTCGTGGGTTCCGCCTGCGGCCGCCTCACCGGTTGGGGCGGGATCGTTGGTGATGTTGAGCGGAGCGACCATGCCGGACTCGGCGTGACCGGCAACGCTGCAGTAGAGCTCGTAGGTGCCCACCTCGAGCGTGCCCAACGCCAGCGTCGCGTTCTCGCCGGTGTTCAGCATCGGGCTCTCGGCGCCGGTTTCGCGCACGACGAGGTTGTGCTGCTGGCTGCCGTTGTTGGTGACGAGCAGCGACACATCGCCGGGCGCTGCCTCGAGTTCGCCCTCGATCTTGAATTCCGACAGGGTGAGCCCGAGTGTGGTCGGGCCAGCGCTGGCTCCCTCGCCGCCGGTTGCTCCACCGCCGTCACTCTCGTCGCGCAGGAGGCCGATCAGTCCGATGATCACCACGGTGGCAACCAGGGCGATCAGGAGGCCCGCCATACCGATGAAGACGAGACCGCCGCCACCGTTGCCGTCGCTCTCGGGCGCGCTGGACGCAGAAGAATCTTCAAGAACGGTCACGCAGGTTCTCCAATCGTCGTGAGGGATGTCGGGACGCAGCCTCGCAGCGCCCACGGCGAGACCCTAGGGACCTAGGTCCCTTTCGATCAAAATCCGGAACTCTCGCGGCAGTACGGTCGACGCCATGCACATCGGCGTCGAGATCTTTCCCACCGACCAGACGATCGGGGCGATCGAACTCGCCCGCGAAGTCGAAGCCCGCGGGTTCGAATCACTCTGGTTTCCCGAGCATTCGCACATCCCGACACGCCGTGCCACCCCGTGGGGCGGCCGCGAAGGGGCGCCACCGCTGCCCGAGTTCTACTGGCGCACGTTCGACCCATTCGTGGCACTCGGGGCCTGCGCCGCGGTGACCACCACGCTCAAGCTGGCGACCGGCATCTGCCTGGTTGCCCAGCGCGACCCGATTCACACCGCCAAGGAGGTCGCCAGCGTCGATGCGCTGTCGGACGGCCGGTTCCTGTTCGGCGTCGGATACGGCTGGAACAAGGAGGAGATGGCGCAGCACGGCACCGCCTACACCGAGCGGCGGGCGATCCTGCGTGAGAACCTGCTGGCGATGAAGGAACTGTGGGCCAACGACGAGGCCTCGTTCGACGGCGAGTTCGTCCAGATCGAGCCGAGCTGGTCGTGGCCGAAGCCGACACAACAGCCCGGTCCGCCGATCATCCTCGGCGGCGACGCCGGACCGAAGACCGCTGCGCACATCGCCGAGTTCTGCGACGGCTGGATGCCGATCGGTGGCCGCCATGCGCTCGACAAGTGGGACGAAGTGCGTGCAGCATGCGAACGCATCGATCGCGATCCGGCCTCGGTCGAACTCGGCGTGTTCGGCGCACCACCCGATGAGGCCAAGCTCACCGACCTGGCGGCCAGGGGCGTCCGGCGGGCGGTGTTCGGATTGCCGCAAGGCCCGCGTGACGACGTGATGGCTGCCCTCGACGAGATGGCACCGCTGGTCGAGACGATGCGGTCCGTCGGCTGACCATGGGAACGGTCACGAACACCTGACGCCCGCGAAACACGCACGACACGTTCGTTGCTCATCATGACGACGTGCCTCCCGACCAGTTCCTCGTGATTGCCGTCGATCATCCAAGTCTGAGCGGCACGCTCGGCATGTTCCTCGACGAACTCCGTGCCGAGCGGGGGTGCAAGGGCCGAGGCCCGACACGTGGGCGGGTCCCGTTTCCCGAGCTGATCGAACGGCTTGGTGCGCCGAAGATGATGCGGCTCGGCGTCATGCAGGCGCGACGCCTGATCGCGGTGGCAGCCGTCGACAATCAGGGCGCAGTGGCACTGGCTGTGGTGGCAGAGTTCCGCCGGCGAGGCATCGCCAACGATCTGGTCACCGTGCTGACCGAGCGAGCCGCACAGCTGGGTTATCCCCCGCTGCACCGCTTCACGGCTCCACATGCCAGATTGGCGGTGTGAGCGACAGCGAACGAGGACATGCGTCGGGCAACACCGAACACGGTTGGGAACTGGTCGTCGACGGCATCGACTTCGGCGAGGGGCCTCGTTGGCATCTCGGCCGGCTGTGGTTCAGCGACTTCTACCAGGGGACGATCTCATCGGTCGGCCACGACCGTCAACGTCGCGTCGAGGTCGTGTGGGACGGGCGCCCATCGGGACTCGGCTGGCTCCCGGACGGGCGGTTGTTGTTCGTGTCGATGATCGACCGGCGCGTGATGCGACGCGAACCCGATGGCGCCATCGTCGAGCATGCCGATCTCGACGGCATCGCGACCGGCCACTGCAACGACATGGTGGTCGGCCCGCTGGGAAACGCATACGTCGGAAACTTCGGGTTCGACTTCGAAGGCGGCGAGGCGCCGGCTGCGGCCACGTTGGCGATCGTGTGGGCTGACGGGACCGTGACCGCTGCGGCCGACGATCTGCGCTTTCCCAACGGGTCGGTGATCACCGACGACGGCTCGACCCTGATCGTCGGCGAGTCGATGGGTGCGCGATACACCGCGTTCACGATCACTCACGACCGCGGCTTGACCGAGCGCCGGGTGTGGGCAGAGGTCCCCGGCATGGCGCCGGACGGGTGCACGATCGACGCCGACGGTGCGATCTGGTTCGCCGACGCCGTGGGCAGTCAGGTCGTTCGGGTGCTCGAGGGCGGCGAGATCACCCACCGGATCCCGACGCCCGCTCACGTGTATGCCTGCATGCTCGGCGGCCCGAACGGACGCACGCTGTTCGCGCTCACCGCTGCCGGTTCGCATCCCGACGTCGTGGCGGGCACTGCGACGGGCGCCCTGTGGCAGCGCCAAGTCGACGTCCCGCGCACCGCAACCTCCCGCCCCTGAGCCAACAACCCGAAACTTGCGCACCTCAGGCCCTCCAGCGGCACGGCGCGCGGACATTTTGGTCGAGATCTCGATCATTTGGTTGCGTCCGCAAGTTTCTTGGTATATTAGTTGCTATGACAACTATTTCGACCACAACACTCCCCCTCGCCGCTGGCACCTGGACCGCTGACACGGCGCACACGACCGTCGGCTTCGTCGTCCGCCACCTCGGGCTGTCGAAGGTCCGCGGTCGCTTTGCCGGCGTGACCGCTCAGCTGGTTGTCAGCGACGACCTCGCCAGCAGCTCGGTGAGCGCCGAGATCGAAATGGGCACCGTCAAGACCGGCAACGCCGACCGTGACGCCCACCTCGCATCGAGCGACTTCTTCAACGCCGAGACGAACCCGACGATGACCTTCGTGTCGACGAGCATTTCGGGTGAGGGCGAGGAGTACACGATGACCGGCGACCTCACGATCAACGGCACCACGAAGCAAGTCGAACTCGACGTCGAGTTCTTCGGCACCTCGGTGTTCCCGATGGATCAGTCGACCCGCGCCGGCTTCAGCGCCACCGGCACGATCTCCCGCAAGGATTTCGGGATCAACTTCAACGCACCGGTCGGTGCCGACAAAGTGATGATCTCCGACAAGGTCGCACTGGAGCTCGACGTCCAGCTCATCGCGCCCTGACCTGCCTCACTCCCGAACAAATGCCTGGATCGTCGCGCCGAGCGCGACGATCCAGGCATTTTTCGGCCCGGGTCAGACGACCTTCATGCCGTACATCTCCCCGAGCGGGTCGCTGATCAACTCGAGGCGCTCGCCGTCGGGCCCCATGAAGTAGATCGAGGTGTCACCAACGAGGTGGTACGGCACGTCCGCAGCCTCGAGCTTGCCCTTGAGCCGTTCCCAGTTCTCCCGGCTCACCGAGATCGCCAGGTGATGGTGGCCGCCGAGCACTTCGGCGTACTCGCCGACGCCGAGACCGGGGAAGTCGAAGAATGCCAGCGCGTTGCCGTTGCCGATGTCGAAGAAGAAGTGCGTCGAGCCGACGTAGTCCCGGTTCTGGAACAGCTCGGTCAACGGGAACTCGAGCAGCCCTTGATAGAAGTCGATCGTCCGCTCGACGTCGGACGAGATCAACGCCTGATGATGCACCCCACGCGCCGTCGACGGCGGGCGATCTTCGGGGGCGAGCATGTGCTTTGCGCGCATGCGAGCCCACTCGTCCTCGCGGTCGGGGTGATCGCCGTCGTGAGCCGTTCCGAACTGCAGGTCATTGCTTGCCATCGCAATATTCTGCCAGACGGTCCGCTCACTCGGACACCGAGGTGCAACACTCGCGTCGGGGAATGACTGCGAGAGGGGTCCCAACATGACTGTCATCGACGAGGCGAGCACCGGCGAACTCACCGTGACACCGAAGTCGCCGACGATCGGCGCCGAGATCCGAGGCGTCGACCTGCGTGACGAACTCTCCGACGAGACGATCGCAGCGATCCGCCGAGCGTTGCTCGACTACAAGGTCCTGTTCTTCCACGACCAGGACATCACGACCGATCAACACCTTGCGTTCGGTCGACGCTTCGGAGAACTCGAAGTGCACCCGTTCGCGGTCAACAAGCCCGACTACCCCGAGGTGCTGGCGATCACGCACGACGCCGATCACCCCGGACGCGAGAACAACTGGCACTCGGATGTGACCTGGCGGCTTCAGCCGTCGCTCGGCTCGATCCTGCGTTGCCTCGAGGGCCCTGCGGTGGGCGGCGACACGCTCTTCGCCGACATGTACGCCGCGTACGACGGCCTCCCCCAGCGGATCAAGAAGCGCGTCGAGGGCCGCGTCGCACGTCACGACTTCGCCAACTTCCGCCGGCTGATGCGCCACCGGGGCGCGTCCGACGACGAGATCGCCGAGATGGAGGTGACCTATCCGAATCCGGAACATCCGGTGATCCGCACCCACCCGGAGACCGGGCGCAAGGGCATCTACGTCAACAACGCGTTCACCGAGGAAATCGTGGGGATGGACCCTGACGAGAGCGCTGAGCTGCTCACCATGCTCTACGCCCAGGCAACGTACCCCGAGTACCAGGTGCGCTTCACGTGGGCCCCGAACTCGATTGCGTTCTGGGACAACCGCGCCTGCCAGCACTACGCCACCTCCGACTACTGGCCGCACGTGCGCCGAGTCGAGCGGGTCACGATCGTTGGCGACGCGCCGTACTACGACGCCTCACAAGCCCCTACCGAGTCAGGGCCAAGCCCGTTTCGCGGGCATCTCCGAACCTGGTCCGACAGCTGACCGCCGCAGCGTCAACAACCCGGTAGCCGACCATCACGGCAGGCCCGATCAAGAACGCAACCAGCACGGTGCCGACCCCGATCGGCCCGCCGAGAACAACGCCAACGACGAGCCACGTCAGTTCGAAGGCCATCCGGAGACGAGGCTCGGTTCGCCCGGTGCGATCCGACGCCGCCGACGCCAGCAGCTCGCCCGAACCGGCACCGAGGCCCGACACGATCAACGCTCCGGCGCCGAGGCCGACCACGAACACCGCTGCAATGTGAATCGCCACGACGACGGCGAATGTGTCGGGAGGTTCGACCCCGTCGAGCGCCGACAGCAGCACTTGCATCACCGGGCCGACGATGAGCGGCGAGACCAACGTGCCGGGCCCGGGGCGCCGGCCCATCAGCCACGCTGCACCGATCAACGAGGCGATCACCAGCCACACCGCAAGAGTCAACGACAGCCCGGTACGGACTCGGACAGCACCGATGAACACGTCGAGCGGCCCCGGCCCGAGGCCTGTCCACAACATCAATGCAACGCCCGCCGCGACGAGTGTCGAGCCGAGCAGGAGCAAACCGACTCGCACAGACCGTCGAAGCAACGGCGGAATCGGCCCCTTCGCGAGCTCGACGGCAATGGCGCCGGCGCGGCTGAGTGGCGGGAGCCGCACGCCGCGCTCGATCCGCGCGGCGCCAGACGTGTCAGGGCGCGGTTGATCGACGACGGCGGAACTCACACCGGAGTATCGGCCGACCGGCGCCGTTCTCCAGCGCGCCACAGGGTGCCGTCCGACACACGTTCCGGCGAGGCGATCTGCAACAGTCGCCGGATGAGCGCATTCCTGATCGTCAACTACGACATCGACAACCCCGAGCTGTACGGCGAGTACCAGGCCGACGCGATTGGCGCCCTCCGGGTCGGCACCGAGTGCGAAGTCGTCGTCGTCGACGGCGACTCGCAGCATGTCGAAGGCGAGCGCACCGGTCGACAGACCGTCGTGTTGAAGTTCGATTCGATGGAGAAGGCCCGCGAGATCTACGACTCAGGCGAGTATCAGGCCATCGTCGGCAAGCGCCACGCGGCGAGTTCCAATCACTTCGCCGTGCTGGTCAACACCCTGGGCTGACCTGGTCAGCGCGTGAGGTGGCGCAGTAGCGCGTCGAGCGCCAACAGGTAGCTGTCGACGCCGAAGCCCGCGATCACCCCGACACACACGCCACTGACGACGGAGGTGTGACGGAACTCTTCTCGAGCATGGACGTTCGACAGGTGCGTCTCGATGACGGGAACGTCAATCGACGCGATCGCATCGCGTAGGGCGATGCTGTAGTGGGTGTACGCGCCGGGATTGAAGATCACGCCGTCGGCTCGGGTGCGGGCCTCCTGGAGCGCATCGATCAGCGCCCCTTCGGCGTTGCTCTGCACGTCGTACACCTCGACATCGCGTTCGGCGGCGACAGTACGGATGGCGGCGAGGATGTCACCGAGCGTCGCCGAGCCGTAGACGTCGACCTCGCGTGTGCCGAGCAGGTTCAGGTTCGGGCCGTTGAGCACCAGGATCCGACAGGTCATGCACGCAGGTTACGCACCGGCTCGGTGGCAGCAAGGCACTCCACAGCGCTGGGCGACGCGTCGACGACGTGACAACGGCACCCGACAACCACGCTGGGTGGGAAATCGCCACACGGAGTACTTGAGTTGTGCGGTCATCCAGCCGATGAACCCCTGAAGCTGTCGATCGGGCAGCACGAACTCGGCGGGAGGCCGCAGCAGCATGACCTCAGAGGTGTTCCTCGGACGACAACAGATCGTCGACGCGGAACGCGAGATCTTCGGGTACGAGCTGCTGTACCGCGGCGGGCCGGACCGGATCTCAGCATTCGACGACCCCGATGCCGCCACTCGCTGCGTCATGGAGCGCGTGTTCCTGCAGTGGGGCATGGAACACGTCGTCGGCGATCGATTCGGACTGATGAATGCAAGCCCCAGCTTGATCGTCAACGGTCTGCACGAGGCGATGCCACCCGAAGGCATGATCATCGAGATGCGCGAGTCGGCGCCGTTCGATGAGGTCACCATCGATGCGCTGCGCGAGGCACGCATGAGCGGGTACCACTTCGCACTCGACAATGTGAGCCGTGTCGGCGACCTCGAGCGTTCGGAACTCCTCCCGTTGGCGAGCATCGTCAAGATCGAGCTCACCACCGCCCACCACGCCGAGATCGACCGGTTGATCTCGGTGGCGCGCGATCGTTCGACTGGCGTGCTGGTCGTGGCCGAGAAGGTCGAATCGCAGGATGAGTTCAACCGGTGTGTCGATCACGGATTCGATCTGTTCCAGGGGTACCACCTGCGCGAGCCCGAAGTGCTCCGACGGCCGGCACGGCGCGCCACGCGCCGATCCGCTGCCGAACTCCACGAGTCGCTGCAGGACGACATCGACGTCTCCGTCGTCGAGGCCATCGTCGCCTCCGACCCCTCGTTGACCTTCCGACTCCTCACCGCCGTGAACGCGAATGCGTTCGGCCTCGATCGACGGGTGGAGACGCTCGAGGAGGCGATCGCGTTGCTCGGCATCAGCAAGCTTCGTTGTCTCGCCGACTTGCTGGCATCGTCGATCGATGCGGTCGACGATGACGAGGGCGGCCACATCGATGACGTCGCGCGAGGCGTGACACGCGCCGAAATGACGTCGTCGCTGTTGAACGACACCGACCTCGTCCGTTGCGGTGTGACCGCGGCGCTGCTGTCGGTGGTCGATCGGCTCTACGAGGCTCCGCTCGGCGAGCTCCTCGGGGAACTCCCGATGAGCGACACCACGATTCGCGCCGTGCTGCACGGCGGAGGACGTGTCGGAGAAGCACTCGACATGGTCCGCGCCTGCGAGCGCAACGATCGGGCCCTGCTCGAAACGCTCGCTCCGGGACGATCCGACGAGCTGATGGAACTGCACGTTCAGGCCGTGGAGCGCTCGCTTCGGACGTACCCATCGCAGAGAACCGAGTCGCCGGAACACAGGTCGGAGTCGCCGGAGCTCACGTGACAGGCTGGGCCGATGTCCGACGCCCAGGCCATCGACTTCGCACTGTTCCTCCTGCGCTGCGGCGCCGGGGCAGTGATGCTCGCCCATGGCATCAACCACATCCGACCGAACATCGACGGCACCGCCGGATGGTTCGGCTCGATGGGCATGAGACCGGCCAAGTTCCACGCCTGGCTGGCCAGCATCACTGAGATCGGTGGTGGGATCCTGCTCCTGCTCGGCCTGCTCACACCGTTCGCCGCCGCCGCGGTCGTAGGGGTGATGTTCGTCGCGTGGGCGATCAACCACCGCGGCAACGGGTTCTTCATCTTCCATCCCGGCGAGGGTTGGGAGTACGTGATGACGCTCGGCATCGTCGGACTGGTGATCGGAGCGCTCGGTCCCGGCGCCTGGTCGCTCGACGAGGCGATCGACCTCAACGACGACCTGATCGGCGGGACCGGCCTGCTGATCGCCGCGATTGGCGGAATCGGTGGTGGGGCAGCACTCCTCGCCGGCTTCTGGCGTCCGGCGACGTCGTAGCGCTGATCGATCGCCGGTCAGATCAGCGGTTCGGCGGCGGTACTGAACGTCGAGCTCAGGTGCGACGTGTCGTTCCAGCAGCGCACCACCCATCGGTCGGGTGTCACGACGATGTGCGAGATCGACGCATTGTCAGAGCCGACGAACGCGAATCCCGTCGATCCGGTGGCGATGTTGATGATCTGGCCGATCACGCCACCGTGCACAACGGCGACCACGAGTTCGTCCGGGTGATCAGCAGCGATGCGCTCGATGCCGCGGCGCACTCGATTCTCGAACTGGTGCGCTGGTTCACCGCCGGGAATCACATCCCACCGCTGCTCGATGTACATCCGCTGAGCGATCGGGTCGCCGTCGGCCACGCGCTTGCGGAACTCGCCACCCTCCCAGTCACCCAGGAAGACCTCGCGGAGGTCGGCGATCTCGGTGGGTTCCATCTCGAGGTACTCGAGCAAGGGCTCGGCTGTCTGGTGCGTGCGCTGCAGCGTGGTCACGTAGACAGCGGCGATGCGCTCACCGGTGTCGATGAGCCGTTGGGCGGCCAGCTTCGCCTGCTCCCAGCCCTCGGGCGCCAGCGGTGGATCGCCGTGGCCGTCGACCAGGTCGAACGACTGTCCCTCGACGTGCGGTGCAGATTCGCCGTGACGGACCAACAAGATCTCGGTGGCCCCCGGCGGCGGCGCAAACCGCGATTGGGGAAACTTCCGGGTCTCGGTGGCGGTGTCGGCCATCCCCGGAACCTACTCCCCTCCACGTTTGCGTCGAGGTTCCAGTGGGACGTCCCACCACAACTCCGACACAAACGTCACAGCCCGAGACCACCCACGTTTGCGTCGAGGTTCCGGTGGGACGGGCCACCCGAGGCGCGACACAAACGGGGTGTGGCAGGACCAGACTGGATGATGTGAAGCAGCTGAACTCGCGCCCGATCGACACGATCGATCTGCTGTCGCTGCCGGCATTCGTCGGCACGATGGTCTGGGAGTCACGGGTGCTCGCCCGGCGCGAGCTGCGTGAGTTCGGCGACCTCGATGACGCCACGCCGGAGGAGCTCGCCGACCCGAGCCTTCCTGCCGACCCGCTGGTGCCCGTGGGCTACGAGCGACGCGACACCACGGCGAGTTTGGCGATGCTCGCCGGGAACGTTGCCGTCAACCTGGCGATCGCCGGCGCGGTCGGAGCGATGGCTCGGGCCGTCTACAAGCGCCGCATCGTGGATCTGGGCGTGACGAAGTGGTCGATCCCCGTGGCGATGGTGGCCTGGGACTTCCTCTACTACTGGGATCACCGCTGGATGCACGAGGTGCGTCTGTTCTGGGCGAACCATGTCAGCCATCACTCGAGCGAGCGCTACAACCTGTCGACGGCGCTGCGCCAGCCCTGGTCGGGGATCCTGACGTCGTGGGTGTTCCTCCCGATGCCGCTGTTCGGAATCCCGGCCCACCACGTCGCCAAGGCGGCACAGATCAATCTGCTGTACCAGTACTGGATCCACACCGAGACGATCGACCGACTGCCGAAGCCGATCGAGGCGGTTTTCAACACGCCGTCACATCACCGGGTCCACCACGGCGCGAACCCGCAGTACCTCGACAAGAACTACGGCGGGATCCTCATCGTGTGGGATCGCCTGTTCGGCACGTTCGAGCCCGAGGTGCGCCGTATCAAGTACGGCCTGACCAAGAACATCGACACGTTCAACCCGGTCCGCATCGGCTACCACGAGTTCGTCGACATCGCCCGCGACGTCCGCCGAGCCGACGGCTGGCGCAACAAGCTCGGCCACGTGTTCCGCGGGCCGGGCTGGCAACCCGCCGCCTGAGCCTGGACTTCACCTTGTTTGCGTCGAGATTCGGGTGGGCCGGCCCACCCGAATCTCGAC
>DATLBC010000124.1:0-12953 GCA_035527095.1 Ilumatobacteraceae bacterium
CAGCTGATCGAGACGGGTTACGTGATGCCGCACTGGCCGAAGCCGTACGGTCGCGCTGCCGGCGCCGTCGAGCAGCTCGTGATCGAGCAGGAGTTCGCCGAAGCAGCGCTCGCCCGCCCGGCCTACGGGATCACGGCGTGGAACATCCTCACGATCATCCAGTACGCAACGCAGGATCAGATCGATCGGTGGGTGCGTCCGGCACTCGAGCAGGAGGTCATCTGGTGCCAACTCTTCAGCGAGCCCGACGCCGGCTCGGACGCTGCCGGCGTGAAGACCAAGGCCACCCGAGTCGACGGCGGTTGGCTGGTCAACGGTCAGAAGGTGTGGACCAGTGGCGCCCACGTCGCCGGGATGGGGTTCGCCACCGTGCGCACCAACCCCGACGTACCCAAGCACGACGGCATCACGATGATGGCGATCGACATGCACGCCGAGGGCGTCGAGGTGCGCCCGCTGAAGCAGACATCGGGTGCGTCGGACTTCAACGAGGTCTTCTTCAACGACGTGTTCGTGCCCGACGACGACGTGGTCGGGCCGGTCGACGGCGGTTGGACCGTTGCTCGGGCGACGCTCGGCAACGAGAGCGTCAGCATCGGCGGCGGCAGCGGCGGTATGTCGATGCCGGGCGCCTCGCTGATCGCGCCGTTCGATGCGCATCCCGAGCGGCTCGACGGGGGAGCGCCTCGGATCGGTCGCTACATCGCGGAACACCAGTCGATGGGCCTGCTCAACCTGCGCAGCGCGAATCGTGCGGTTGCCGGTGGCGAGCCTGGGCCGGAAGGAGCGATGACCAAGCTGGTGCTGTCGGAGATCGGTCACGAAGCGGCGGCGATCATGACCGAACTCAACGGGCCCGACTCGCTGTTCATGGACGGCCCGGGCGCCATGAGCAACCTGCTCGTGCTGATGCACCGGGGGATGTCGATCGCCGGTGGTACTTCGGAGATCAAACGGAACCAGATCGGCGAACGCATCCTCGGGCTCCCGCGCGACCCGCTGTTGAAGTAACCGATCGTGCGGTCAATCTCGCAGGGGTGGGGTCCGCGTGCGTACGCTGCAGGTCAGTGATGACTCCACGCGACTTGACGACCCGTGAAGACTGGGCACGCTGATGGCGGCGGATGACTCCGGTCTATTGAGGCCGGCGAGTCATCGCCCGTCGTGGGGTCAAGTGGTCAGGCGGAGCATCGCGACGGTTCTCCTCGTGACGGTCGCTCTCATCCTGTCCGCGTGGGTGCTCGATGGGTTCTCGATCGACACATTCGGTCACGCACTGTTGGCCGGCGCCGTCGTCGGTCTGGTCGATGCGCTGGTCTGGCCGGCTTTCGCATTCCTCCTGGTGCCGCTGTCGGTCTACACGCTCGGCTTGGCGAACCTGGCCGTGAATGCCCTGGTGACGTGGGTCGTGCTCGATGAGATCCCGGGTGTGCGTCTCGACGGGTTCTGGACGGCGCTCCTCGTCGCGTTGATCACGACGACGGTTGCGACCTTGCTGAGCAGCGCGCTCGCGCTCGACGACGACAGCTGGTACGACCAGCGAACGGCACGCCGTCGCCGTCGCAACCGCGGCACGACCATCACCGACGTTCCCGGCGTCGTGTTCGTTCAGGTCGACGGTCTGTCAGAGCATGCACTGCGGTTCGCGCTCGAGTCCGGCGACGCTCCGACGTTGCATCGATGGCTGAACGACGGGAGCCACCGCAGGGTCGATTGGCAAACGGAATGGTCGTCGCAGACCGGCGTGAGCCAGTGCGGGATCCTGCACGGATCAACCATCGACATGCCTGCGTTCCGGTGGGTCGAGAAGTCGACGGGCGAATTGATGGTGTCGAACCATCCGAAGTCCGCTCAGGAGATCGAACGCCGCCACAGCGACGGCAACGGCCTGCTCGCCAACAACGGATCGAGCTACTCGAACCTGTTCACCGGCGACGCCGAGCGCTCGGTGCTGACGATGAGCGTCGCTGGGCGGCGCAAGGAGAACAAGCTCGGCGCCGGGTATGGGCAGTACTTCTCCAGGCCGTCGAACGCCATTCGCACGCTGAACTCGACCATCGCCGAGCTGTTCCGCGAGCGCCGCGCCGCACGCGACCAGATCCGCCGCGGCGTCCAGCCGCGTGTGAGTCGGAACTGGACCTATGCCCTCCTGCGGGCATTCACCACGATCATCAGCCGAGACGTGTGCGTCAACGGCGTCCTCAACGACATGGCCGAGGGGCGCGACGCGATCTACATCGACTTCCTCGGCTACGACGAGGTGTCACACCACTCGGGACCGCTGCGTGAGGACACCCTGCGCGTGTTGCGTGACATCGATCGTCAGATCGCTCGATTCGAACGTGCCGTCGCGTTCGCGCCGCGGCCGTACCGGATCGTCGTGCTGTCCGATCACGGTCAGACACAAGGGGCCACGTTCGAGGAGCGTTATGGCGACTCGCTCGCCGCAGTGGTCGGTCGGTTGTGTGGTGCGGTCGTCGACGTCGATGACGACTCCGAGGCCGGCCGGACGGAATCGTCGGCGTGGTTGCGCAGCGCCCGTGACGACGACCATGAACTGGAACGCTCCGAGACCGAGCCGATGGTCCTGGCTTCCGGCAACCTCGGATTGGTGTACTTGCCCGAGGGCGAACGTCGGCTGACGCTCGAGGAGATCAACGACCTGTATCCGGACCTCGTGGCTGGGCTGGTCGCTCATCCCGGTGTCGGATTCGTGCTCGTCCAGACCGCTGCGGCAGGCCCCGTCGTCATCTCGGCGACCGGTCGCCGCGTGATCGACACCGGCGAGGTCGAGGGCGACGACCCGCTCGAACCGTTCGGGCCGGGTGCCGTGGCGATGGTGGGCCGAGCGGCTGCGTATGCGACCGCCGGCGACGTGATGGTCAACAGCATGTACGACGCCGAGCGCGACGAAGTGGCCGCCTTCGAGCACCAGGTGAGTTCACACGGCGGTCTCGGCGGTCCGCAGACCCGACCGTTCGTGATCTACCCGGCCGACCTCTCCGACCCCGCGGCGCCGGTCGAGGGCCCGGCGGCCCTCCATCGTGTGCTCAAGGGTTGGCTGCGCGAGCTCGGGCAGCCGGTGGGAGTCGTGTCGTGAGTACGAGAGGGCCCACGATCGGCGGTTGGGAAGTCGCGCACAACGTCTCGGAGTGGATCGAGGTCGCGGCCGTGGCGGTGATCGCGGTGACCGTGGTCGTCGCGAGTGCCGTCATGATCCGAGGTGCCGTCACCGGGGTGGGCGCGAAACGAGCACTCTGGACGTTCCGGCAGGCGTTTTCCGATGGGGTGCTGTTGGGCCTCGACCTACTCATCGCTGCCGACATCATCCGCACCGTGACGTTGGAGCCGACCATCGAGAACGTGGCCGCCCTGGGACTCCTGGTCGTGGTGAGGACCTTCCTGTCGTGGACGCTCGTCCTGGAAGCCGAGGGCAGGTGGCCGTGGCAGCGGCGTCGTGACTCGGAGTCGTCTGTCTGAGGTGCGCTGCCGGAGAGCGTCGGGCGGGGTGAACCGGTCCCGCTCAGCGGCGTCGCCAGCGAACGCCGAGCAGGCTCGGCAAGTGCTCTTGGCCCCGTTGATCGAACGATGTGGTCACCGTGTGGGTGGTGGCTCCCGCCTCGATGACCCGGTCGAGATGCCATCCGGCGGCAGCGGCGGTCGTGAGGAGTTCGCCGAGCGGGCGGTGATGCAATTCCACCGTCCGGTGCCCGGCCGGTTGGGTGAGTGAACCCCGTTGGAGATAGTGACCCCAGTGCCAGATCATCCGGCCGGCATCGTCGACCAGGGGCTCGGAGTCGGGTGCGGTGACCACCGGGTGGTTCATCACCACGACGAGGATCCCGTGGGTCCGAACCGCCGATGCCACCTGGTCGAAGAACTCGCGGTCGTCGGCGATCAGATCGAGTAGGCCGCTGGCGACCGCCTGATCGATCGAGCCCGGGCGCACCCAGGACAGGTCGGGCAACCGGCAACGAACCGCCGGGGCATGTTCGAGAGCGCGGGTGAGCAGTCGGTGCGACAGGTCCACGCCGATGGCGCCGGGGCCGAGGAGGGGAAGCGCTTGACCTTCGCCGCACCCGAGGTCGAGCGTTCGGCCGCTGGTCGGCTCGATCAGTGCCCGTACGACGTCGAGCATCTCGTCGGAGTCGGCGGGGCCATCGCCCGTGGCGGCGATCCACCACTCTGCGATGTCGTCCCAGTCGTCGCTCACCGACCCTCGAGCACAGCCTTCAGGTTGGCCATTGTCGTCTCGCAACCCCGCTGGAGTTGGTCGCGTCGGCCTTCGATCCGGCCGGGGTAGATCTCGGGATGCTCGAGCAGCGGGGCGTGGAACGACTCGGTGACGACGCAGCCGTCGCCGTCCGGCTCGACCAGGTAGCTCCACACCGTGGCGTGCTCGAAGTCGGGCGGTACCTCGTAGGAGAACGAGTGCCCCGGGGTGAACTCGGTGACGACGCAGTCGGCGTGCCACTCGTAGTCGCGGGCCTTGTTGTGCCCGCGGAATCTGGCGCCGACCTCGAGTCGGTCGGACGGTCCGAGGAACTCGCAGCGAACGTTCTCGGGGCTCAGCTCCGGGAGCTTCGTCAGATCGGTGAGATGGGCGAAGGCGTCGTCCGCAGTGGCGTCGATGCGCACGGTGGCTGATCCTCGCGTCGGTGATGTGTCCACTGGGCTCCTTCTCGTCGGCGGCGTCCGCAGCGTAGGTCGGACCCGTTCGGGGGCCATACTTGAGCCATGCCAGAAGACAGCGAGGTCGAAGAAGGTCACGTGTTCCGTCATCACGACGAGGTCGAGATCGCAACGCCTGGGGAGGTCGACGCGTACGACCTCGACGACGACGGCAAGATCTCGCTTGCGGAGATGGGCAGAGCAAAGATCGGGATCGTCGACGCACGACTCGAGCAGATCGCCGAACACGACGGGATCACCGGCAAGGTCGCCGGTGCCGCCCACAAGGTGCTCGACGCCATCGACAACGACGAGACCTGAGCGCCGTCGACCGGTTCGTGAGCCGGTCGGACTCTTGCACCGGTGCCGCCGGCCAAAGGTGTCTCTCGACCCTGGTCGGTGGTCGCTCGGGTTGGTTGGCTGGGACCCATGGGCGAGGGATCCACCGCTGCGTGCACGGTCCCCCCGGACGCGGTCGACGTCGTCGCCGTCGACTGGCACAGCCTGGGCGGGGACGAGGTCGAGCGGCGTCTCGAGACCGGCGGACACGGCCTCTCCGACGCCGACGCGGCCGCTCGCCGATCGCGGTACGGCCCCAATCAGCTGGAGGAGGAGCCGCCGACACCCCCCTGGCTGGTGTTCGTGCGCCAGTTCCGCAGCCCGCTGATCTTCATCCTGCTCGCCGCACTCGCCGTGACGGTGTTGCTCGGCGAGCATCTGGATGCGGCGGTGATCGCCGCGGTGTTGGTGCTGAACGCCGTGATCGGGTTCACGCAGGAACGCAGAGCCGAGAGTGCGGTGCTCGCGCTGATGCAGTTGGTGGTGCCCCACGCCCGCGTGGTCCGTGACGGCCGCGACGAGGAGATCGACAGCCGAGATCTCGTTCCTGGCGACGTCGTGCTGCTGGAGTCCGGTGCGCGGATCCCGGCCGACCTGCGCCTGGTGGGAGCGAACGCGCTGCAGGTCGACGAGTCGCTGTTGACCGGCGAATCGGTCTCGGTCACCAAGACCGTCGCGCCGGTGTCATCCGGAGCGCTGCTGGCCGATCGGTCGTGCATGGCCTACACGGGCGCCACGGTCACCGCAGGGCGCGGGCGCGGCGTGGTCGTCGCGACCGGGGCGAACACGGAACTCGGTGCCATCGCCGGCCTGATGCGGTCCGAAACCGTGGCAGCCACGCCGCTGCAGCGGCGGATGGATCATTTTGCCCGGATCATCGGCATCGCGGTCGGACTGGCGGCGGTGGTGGCGTTCGTCAGCGGCGTCGCGCTCGGCGAACCGGTCGAAGACATGTTCCTCGTCGCGGTGGCGCTCGCGGTGTCCGCCGTGCCCGAAGGCCTTCCCGTTGCGGTCACCATCACGCTCGCGGTCGGGGTGCGACGCATGGCGAGGCGCAACGCGATCGTCCGGCGACTTCCGGCGGTCGAGACGCTGGGCAGCACGACCGTGATCGGCTCGGACAAGACGGGCACGCTCACCGAGAACCGGATGACCGTCGAGGAGATCTGGACTCCCGGCCATCGATACACCCTGGCTGGGGGAGTGCCCGACGGCGAGTTCCTCGAGGGCGACGAAC
The DNA here is from genome assembly GCA_035527095.1 of Ilumatobacteraceae bacterium. Taxonomy (GTDB): domain Bacteria; phylum Actinomycetota; class Acidimicrobiia; order Acidimicrobiales; family Ilumatobacteraceae; genus Sva-07. The sequence goes on from DATLBC010000124.1 coordinate 6,248, forward strand.
CTGCCGTGATCGGAGACCACCCGGGTCTGCACGCGACGCTGCTCGCCGGTGTCCTCACGAACGAGGCCGACCTCTACTGGACCGACGACGAGCTGATCACCACCGGCGACCCCACCGAGATCGCGCTGCTCCTGGCCGCGCTCACAGCGGCGCTCGAGCCCGGCGACGTGCGCACGGCCTATCCGGTGTTCGCCGAGATCCCGTTCGAGCCGACCCAGCAGTACTCCGCCAGCATCCGGGTCCGCCAGGACCAGCACACGGTGTTCGTCAAGGGAGCCCCTGAACGGGTGCTGGGGATGTGCTCGCAGATGCTGACCGACGACGGACCGGTACCGCTCGATGCCGACGCGGTGGCCGGCGCGGCGCGGAGTATGGCCGCGCACGGCCAACGCGTGCTCGGCCTCGCCCGGCGTACCTTCACGGAACCGTTGGACGACCAGGACGATGTCACTGAACCCGATGGGTTGGTGTTCGTCGGGCTGCAGGCGATGATCGATCCGCCTCGTGCCGGTGTGGCCGACGCCATCGCGGCCTGTCGCGCCGCCGGCATCCGCGTCGTGATGATCACCGGCGACCATGTCGAGACCGCTCGGGCGATCGCCGCCCAGCTGGGCATCGCCGCGTCCGATGGAGCGCGGACGGGGACCGACCTCGCCGACCTCGATGACGACGCGCTGGCCGGCATCGTCGGCCAGGTGTCCGTCTACGCCCGAGTGTCGCCCGAGGACAAGCTGCGCATCGTGCGGGCTCTGCAGGCTCGCGGCGACATCGTCGCCGTCACCGGCGACGGCGTGAATGACGCCCCGGCGCTCAAGGCGGCCGAGATCGGTATCGCCATGGGCGACAAGGGGACCGACGTCGCGCGCGAAGCCTCCGAGATGGTGCTCGCCGATGACAACTTCGTGTCGATCACCGCAGCGGTCGAAGAGGGACGGGTCACCTTCGACAACATCCGCAAGGTCACGTTCTTCCTCGTGTCGACCGGAGCGGCGGAGATCACCGCGATCCTCGTTGCCGTGTGGCTGCAGTGGCCGCTGATCCTCCTGCCCGCGCAGTTGCTGTGGCTCAACCTGGTGACCAATGGGGTCCAGGACGTCGCCCTCGCGTTCGAACCGGCCGAGCGCGGGGTCCTGCGCCGGCCGCCGCGCCCGCCGGGCGGCGGCGTCCTCGACCGTCTCATGTGGGAGCGGGTGGTGCTCGCCGGTCTCGTGATGGGCGCCGGCATGTTGGCGATGTTCCGCTGGGAGCTCGACGGCACCGGCTCGCTCGTCGAGGCGCAGACCGTTGCGTTGACGACGATGGTGGTGTTCCAGGTGTTCCAGGCCGGCAACTCGCGATCCGAGACCGAGTCGGTGTTCCGGCGGAGCCCGTGGTCGAACAAGCTGCTGTTCGCTGCCACGCTCGCAGCGCTCGGCATTCACGTGGCGGCGCTCTACCTGCCGATGACTCAGTACGTGCTGCGCGTCGAACCGATCGGGTTGGGAGCGTGGATCCGCATCGTGGTGGTCGCCACCAGCATCCTCGTGGCGATGGAACTCCACAAGGCGTTGCGAGGTTCAGCCGGCGGACGCCTCCGGGAACACCGCGGTCCACTCGCCGGCCGGTGAGTTGCCCGTCCGCTGGGCTCGTTACCGTCGCGGCATGAACGACTGGCACTTCCTCGTGAACCGTGACGACTACCGCATCACCCGCGTCGTCGAGTTCGCGCCTCCATCCCTCGAGGACGGGCAGGTCCGGCTGCGGGTCGATGCGTTCGGATTCACCGCCAACAACATCACGTACGCGGCCGCGGGCGACATGATCGGGTACTGGACGTTCTTCCCGGTCCCCGATCTCGACGACGACGTGAACTGGGGTCGGGTGCCGGTCTGGGGCTTCGCCGACGTCGTCGAGTCGCGTTGCAGCGAGGTGGGCGAGGGCGAGCGACTGTTCGGCTATCTGCCGATGTCGACCGAGCTCGTGATCCGCCCGACGCAGGTGTCGACCGGCTCGCTGACCGATGGTTCGGCCCACCGCGCTGCGCTCCCCGCGGTCTACAACAACTACGAGCGATGCTCCGCCACGCCCGGCCATCGCGCCGATCTCGAAGCCGAGCAGATGCTGTACCGGCCGCTGTTCTTCACGTCGTTCCTGATCGACGACTACCTCGCCGACAACGACTTCTTCGACGCGGCGACCGTGGTGCTCGGCAGCGCGTCGAGCAAGACCGCGTTCGGAACCGCGCACCTCCTGCAAGGGCGCGAGGGCGTGACGGTGGTGGGCCTGACGTCGACGGGCAATGTCGGGTTCGTCGACGGGCTCCGCTGCTACGACCTCGTCCTCACCTACGACGACATCGCTTCGCTGCCATCTGGCCCGGCGGTGTTCGTCGACATGAGCGGGAATGCAGCCGTCGTGCGGGCGGTGCACGAGCACTACGGCGACGACCTCACGCACTCGGCGATCGTCGGCATGACCCACTGGGAGGGCGGGGACGGCAGCGTCGAGCCGATGCCGGGTCCGGCCCAGACGATGTTCTTCGCCCCGAGCCAGATCGAGAAGCGCCGTGAGGAGTGGGGGCCTGGCGTGATCGAGGCGAGGCTCGGCGAAGCGTGGGGTCCGTTCATCGAGCAGGTGTCCGGCTGGGTCGAGATCCAGCACGGCAGCGGCGCCGGAGCGGTCGAAGACGTCTACCGCGAGTTGCTGGAGAACCGGACCCGCCCCGACACCGCCCACGTGCTGCACCCGTAGCGACACTGCTGCGAAGCTCCCTGCGCGACGGCGCGGGCCGCGTGCGGCGCCGGACGATGTCGGGCCAGTCTCACTCGACGACGCGGAGGGTTCCGGGGAGGTTCATCCGCCGTAGCCGTCGAGCGAGGAGGAGCGGTGTGACGGCGACGGACGCAATCCCGACGATCGCCGCGATGAGGATCGTCGTCGGTGAGAGATAGGCGTCGATCCCCACGTCGGGAAGTGTGGTCGTGGCCAGCGAGGCCAGCATCCACCGGAGGAACACGACGCCACCGACGAGTCCGATGACGGTGGCAATGGCGCCGACGATGACGCTCTCCTTGATGACGACGCCGAGCACGGTTCGTGTGGGGAGCCCGAATGCCCGCATGGTGGCGTGTTCGCGTCGCCGCTCCTCGACGGTGATGCGTGTCGCGTTGAAGGCGATCAACAGCGCGAGGACCAGTACGGCGCTCGCCGTCACGAACAGGAAGCTCACGAACTGGTCGAGCGCTTCGTCGATGGCCTCGCTGATACGAGCCACCGGCTGGCTGGAGGTCACGCCGGCGAGGCCGAACACGGCGCGCTGGATGTCCGACCGCGTGGCGTCGTCGGTCGGATACGCCTGTACGACGTTCACCAGACCTTCGAGTCCGAACTGCCCTGCATCGGTGATGTCCATGAACGCGAACGTCCGGATCGGGTTGGCGTGGATGCCGCCGAGGGAGAGCGGAGTCTCGGCGATCGAGAAGCCACCCGCGTCGGTTCGGATCGGATGGCGCAGGACGACGGTGTCGCCCACCTGCACTCCCAGATCGTCAGCGGCCTTGCGTGCGAGCACGATGTCGGGGCGGTCATCGCCACTCGTCGCGTTGCGCTCCTCGACGGTCGGTGTCCAGACCGCTCGGTCGAGATCGACGAACTCGATGAGGAGGTCGAGGTTCTCGTCCGGTTCGGTGGCGAGCGCGGTGGCGGGCAGGCGGAGACCGGCGTCGATCCGACCGACGGCGCCAGCGTCGGCGATACCGGCGACGACCGGTGAGTCGACCGCGTGGAACGTGTCGAGTTGGACGACGACTCGATCGGCGTCGCCCTTGGTGAACTCGTCGTTGGCCGCATCGAGCGTCCGGCCGAAGCTGTCGAGCATCCCGAGCACGGCCACGAGCGCCGTGATCGCGGCGCCGACGCCGACGGCTGTCAGGAGCGTTCGGCGCGGGGTGCGCATCACGTTGCGGATCGGCATCTGCGTCATGGTGGAACCGGGCAGCGGGAGCTTGCCGGTCCAGCCCGTCAGCCGGCTCGACCTCGCCGCGAGGTGCCCGGTTCTGATCGCCTCGATCGGCTCGACGCGTAGCGCTCTCCAGACCGGGATGGCGCTGGCGGCGATCGGAATCGCGATACCCAGGACGGCGGCACGGAGGTAGATGTCGTATTGGAACGGCGTGCGGTGAACCGGGAGCGGCAGGAACGATTCGAGCAGGCTTCCGAATGCCTCGCCGACGAGGAAGCCGACAGCCAGGCCCGCGATCGTTCCCAGCACGGCGACCTGGACGCCGATCAGCATGGGGCGCACGGCCAGCTGTCGGCGGGGCACGCCGAGCGCCATCCCGATGCCGATCTCGCGACGTTGGGCTTCGACGATGCGGTTGATCAGGTTGAACGCGGCGAGCGCGGCGGCGAAGAGCACGAGCGCCGACAGGGCGTTCCAGAACCGCTGGTCGTTGTCGATGTCCTCGTAGAGCACCCGGACTGCGTCGGCGTCCTCGCGGGTCGAGACGGTCGCGCCGACGCCGAGTTCGGAGATCGCCGCGTCGAGCTGCGCCGCGACGCTGTCCCGGTCGGCGCCGTCGACCAGGGTGATCACGGCGTCGTTGACCATGCCCTCCTGGCCGCTGATGTCATGGACGGCAGCGAGTGGGAGATAGACGATCGCCAACTCGCCGGCGGCGAAGATCGTTCCTTCCGGGCCTTCGTAGAAGAAGTCCTCCGGCGCGACGCCGAGCCCGGTGTAGGTGACCTCGCGACCTCCCGAAACGAGGATCGTGCCCTCCGGCGGCAGGCCGTGCTGGTCGGCGAACTTGGCTTCGAGCACCGCGCTGCGACCGGCCGGGTCGGCCGACGGCGCCGTGCCGTCGCGGATCCAGACGTCGTCGACCGGCTGCGCCGACCCGAACGTCATGCCGACGAGCCGGGCCGGCACCAGCACCGAATCGGCGGTCAGGGCACCGGTGTCGACCTGGCTGTCCACGACGAGCCGTTCGGCTGCGGCGCTCACCGAACCGGCGTCGTCGATCGACGCGATCGCCCCGAGGAGTTCGTCCTGCTCGATGAAGGTTCCGGGGCTCAGCGTGAGGCGGAGGTCGTGCATCTCCAGCGCTGAGAAGCTGGCATCGTTGGACTGCCGTCGCCACTGGCCGGTGCTGCCGAGGCCGGCGTACACGCCGGTTCCGATCGCCAGGACGAACGCGATCGCGATCACGGCGACCCAGTGCGCCCGGAAATCGCGCCACGACCACCGCAGCCACCAGCTCATCCATCGGCTCGGGGGTTGTGCGGCGTTCACCACTGCAGATCACCGATGTCGGCCTTGCCGCCCGGCGGCGGGCCGTCGGACACGATCTTGCCGCTCGACAACTCGATCACCCGGTCGGCAACACGGGCGATCTCACGGTTGTGGGTGACGACGAGCACGGTCATCCCGGCACGGGCCTGCTCCTCGAGTACACCGAGGATCTGCACACCCGTGCGGAAGTCGAGCTCGCCGGTGGGCTCGTCGGCGAGCAGGATCGGGTTGCCGGTCGCCAATGCTCGGGCGATCGCGACGCGTTGCTGCTCGCCGCCGGACAGCTGGTGCGGGAAGTGGCGCTGACGATCTTGGAGGCCGACCTGGGCCAGTGCCTGCTGAGCCCGCTCGGCCGGGTCGGAGGCACGCGCCGCATCCGCACCGAATCGAACATTCTCGAGCGCGGTGAGCGCCGGGAAGAGATTGAACGTCTGGAAGATGAAGCTCACCCGGTGCCGGCGGAGCGCCGATCGGTCGGCCTGCGATGCACCGGTGACATCGACGCCGGCGACCCGAACCGATCCCGACGTCGGCGTGTCCAGCGCGCCGATCATGTTCAGTAGCGTCGTCTTACCGCACCCCGACGGACCGACGATCGCGACGAACGCGGCCTCGTCCACGTGCAGGTTGATGTCGTCGAGGGCGGTGACGTCGACCTCGCCGACCCGGTATCGCTTGGTGAGGTCGTCGAGGTCGATTCGCGTTCCCTCGTGACCCACCCGCGCATCGACCGAACCGATTTCGACGTCCTGGCTCATGAGTCCACGGTCCGTCGACGTCACGTCGGTGTCAAGGGAAGAACGTCCCCCGATCTGCCCCCGATCTGCCCCGGTCTGGCCCTCTGCGATGAGCGAACCACCCGGATCGCGTCGTTTGGCTCATCGCTGGGTCGGGTTGGGTGTCTGCGATGAGTGAACCGCCCGGATGGCGTCACTTGGCTCATCGCTGGGTCGGGGACACGTTCAGCCGGGGCTGCCGACGTCGACGTCGTAGGCCTCGTAGAGCAGGTCGGCGCCCAGCTGACGATGGCGCACGACCGCCGTCAGCAGCTCGAGCGCCTGCTCTCGAATGGCGGCGTTCTCATCGTCGGACCGCTCTGACGGTACGTGTTCGAGCCGATCCATCAACCGTCCGGCGTCGGCCGCGATCGTCACGTGCTGTTCCGAGAGCCGGTCGATCCGGTCGGACAGCCGGGGCGCTCGCTCCCGGAGCTGCTCGATCGTGCCACCGGGCGACTCGGTCTCGGTCACGTGCTCGCCGAAGGTCGCGAGCAGCGCGGACACTGCGTTGCCGAGCCCCTCGGGCCAGCGAGCGCTCGCCACGGGTGATGACAGCGCCGCCTCGAGCGCCGAACATGTCCCGACCAGTGCTGCTCGCCGCTCTCGAATCTCGCCGAGATCGTTCATCGTCGTGCCCCCTTCTTGCCGACGGTCA
>DATLBC010000125.1:0-81183 GCA_035527095.1 Ilumatobacteraceae bacterium
TGCGATGCTGGCAGCGATGCCCAAGACACCAGCCCCCGATTGCATCCACGTGGTGATCGAGATTCCCCGTGGAAGCCGCAACAAGTACGAGATCGACCACGAGGACGGCAGGGTCTACCTCGACCGGCGCCTGTTCACAGCGACCACCTACCCAGCCGACTACGGGTTCCTCCCGGACACGCTCGCCGGCGACGGCGACCCGCTCGACGCCCTCGTCCTCCTCGAGGACCCGGTGTTTCCGGGTGTCATCGTCGAGTGCCGACCGATCGGCGTGCTGTACATGCGCGACGAGGCCGGCGAGGACGCCAAGCTGATCTGCGTGCCGCCTCGCGAGCCCCGCTTCGAGAACGTCAACGAGCTGTCGGGCCTCCCTCACCAGCTCGTCGAGGAGATCGAGCACTTCTTCAACGTGTACAAGGCGTTGGAGCCCGACAAGCACTCCTCCAGTGAGGGTATGGGCGACCGAGCAGCCGCTTGGCGCGAGATCAACCAGGCCCGCGCCAACTACCACCCTCACTGAAGCGACCCCGACGGCAGGCGCCGCGGGCATCAGGCGAGTTCGGGAAGCAGCGCCGCGCCGACTGCGCCCGCCAGCGGGCCCCATCGTGCGAACTCGATGCCCGGAACCGGCCGCAGATGCGGTTGGTAGAGCAGCTCGCCGAACCACCGGCGGATCGGCTCGAGATACAGGTCCGAGCCCGCTGCGAGTCCGCCACCGAGCACGAACATCTCCGGATCGAGCGCATTGGTGAGATTCACCAGGCCGAGCGCGACCCATCGGGAGAACTCGTCGATCACGGCCAATGCGTCGGGATCACCGTCGCGTGCGGCGGTCTGGACGTGCTCACCGCGAACTGCCTGAGCGTCGCCACCGGCATGGCGGACCACGTCGCGCAGCCGATGTCCGGTCGCTGCCTCGCGCGCCAACATCGCAAGGCCGGAACCAGACGCGTAGCGCTCCCAACAACCTCGGCGTCCACACGGACACAGTGGTCCGGACGGATCGACGACCATGTGCCCGAACTCGCCCGCAAAGCCGTTCGCTCCCCGCAGCACCGCACCGTGGGTCACGGCGCCGCCTCCGATCCCCGTACCGAGCGTCACGAGGACCATGTCGTCGACGCCTCGTCCGGCGCCGAGCCGCCATTCGGCGACCGTGGCGCAGGTGGCGTCGTTGTCGACGAAGACGGCGGAGCCGAAACGCTCCGACAGCAGTTCGGCGACTGCGAAGTCTGCGACGCCGTCGAGGTTCGGGGCGGCGCGCAGCACACCCGTACGGGTCACCAAGCCCGGCACGCCCACGCCCAGGCTTCCCTCGTGACCGACCGCATCAGCCAGCTCGACGAGGACATCGATCAACGCGTCGAGACTCTGGTCGCCTCGCGGTGTCGGACGCTGCATCGTCTCGACGACCTCGCCGGAACGATCGATGACCACCGCCTGCGCCTTCGTGCCTCCGACATCGATCCCGACGCGCCGTGACGGCACCGCGCGCGCCGCGTCGGCGGAGTTCACGCCGTCATCACGCCTCGGCGCGGACCTTCAATTCGCGCACCGTGTTCAGAATGCGGACCTCGGCGCGCCGTTTGACGAAACCGGGCAGCGGGATCGCCAGGTCGATCTGCAGGTCGTAGCGCACCAGCGTGCGGCTGTCGCCATCGGGCTCGAACCGCCAGACACCGTCGATCGAGCGTTGGATGTCGCCGCTCAGCATCGACCACCCCATCTCGTTGGGCGCATTCGTGTAGTCGTACTTGAGTGTGTAGTGCGTGCTCCGGCCGAGCGCCGACGCACGAAATTCGACTTCGAGTGGACGGCCCTCGGCATCGGTCTCGCGGATGTGGACGTCCTTGATGTCGTGCGCCCACATCGGGTAACTCTCGAGATCGATCGCGATCTGCCAGACGCGCTCGTGTGGAGCGTCGATGGTGATGATCTCGGTCGCGGTCTCAGCCATGGTCGTCATTCTTGTCGATCGGTGAGCGAGAAGTGACGCCATCGGGATCGTCGTGATGAGATTCGACGTCCGCGCGCGGCGGGAAGATGCCGTGAAACGCGCACCAGAGCCCGTTCAAGCCCAACCCGAACATGGGGACGAGGATGCCGACTGCCAGTGACGTGCCAGGCGAGCCGTCGTTGGACTCCGATCGAGCGAGGGCCGTCACGAGTGCCACCGAGATCTGGATCGCGAGCATCGCCAGCATGATTCGGCGCACACGCGCCGGTGTCGGGTCGCCGAGCAGGAAGTACATCTGCATCACCCCGATCTGCTCGGTCCGACTGCGTTGCACCGCGTTCCAGAACGACCACAGGAACACGAAGACGCCAATGGCGAACAAGGCCATGGCGGTGATCGCCCCGACCCATTGCGACGCAGTCGAGAACACGATTGCCGCGGTCGTTGCCGTGACCGTGAACGCCAGGGTGCCCACGACGTCGGCGAGTACGATCACGTCGCCTGCGCGTTCGCTGTCGCTCGTCACGCCCCGAGTCTGCCAGCGCCTCGAGCCGTTTTCCGAGTGTGCTCGACAGTCAGGTGTCGGCGGGCCAGTCGACCCCGAGCGTGTCGCCGAGGCGGCGTGCGAGCACGTCGTAAGCGAACTCGTCGAGGACACGCTGACGCGACCGCTCCCCCATCGCCAAGCGCAGGTCGTTGTCGGCGAGCAGCGTGTCGAACGCGTCCGCAACCGCCTGGGTGTCCTCCGGATCGGAGATCACGAACCCCGTCTCGCCGTCGGCGACGGCCTCGGCGGCGCCTCCCGAATCGCCGGCGACCTGCGGGACGCCACACGAGGCGGCCTCGACGAACACGATCCCGAAGCCTTCCTGTTCGAGTCCGCCCCACCGATTGCGGCACAACATGGCGAACACGTCGGCGCAGGCATACAACGGCGGGAGGTCGGCATTGGGAACGCGTCCGAGGAACGTCACCGGTGCACCGAGCTCATCGGCAAGCCGGCGCAGGCGATCGTCGTCGCGGCCACCGCCGGCGATCACCAACTGCAACTTCGGACGCACGCGACCGAGTCGGGCCGCCGCCCGGATCGCCGTGTCGAATCCCTTTCGTGGCACGAGCCGCGAGATGCTCACGATGACTTCGGCGTCCGGTTCGAGGCCGAAGTGCTTGCGCGCAGCGAGTCGTTCGGGCTGGTCGAACGGGACGAACTTGGCGGGATCGACGCCGCACGGCACCACGGTGATCGGCAGGTCCCGGCCTGCAGCGTGGACCGCTTCTGCGGCTGGGTAGCCACCGGCAGCGATGAGGCCTTCGGCACGACGCAGCGTGTAGGCCAACGCTTGCTTGGCCCCGGGGAGCCGACCCGGCACCGTGACCTCCGCGCCGTGGAGCACGAGATGGTACGGCAGGTCGAGCGACGGGCCGATCAGGCCGAGCGGAACCGCCGGATCGAGCACGACGAAATCGGCTCCGAAGTCCGCCGCCAGGTCGTTGACCTGCTTGACCATCCAGGGGTGCGGCAACAGCACGGGCTCTCTGGTGCGCTCGATGCGGTACGGCTCGCCGGCATCGAACTCGGCCGTGCCCGCGTACGGACTGGTCAGCACTGCGAACGATTCCGGCGGGAGCCGTCTCCACCATTCCCACAGCAACGATTGGATGCCGCCGATCTTGGGCGGGAAATCGTTGGTGACCAGCAGGTGCTTCACGTGTCCACGCCCGGGCGCGATCGGCTCCGCAGGCGGTCGGTGGCCCACGTGGCATGCTCGGCGAGGATCGGGTCGATGTGAGAACGGTAGTGCGCCAGCACCCGCTGGACCCGCCCATCGGCAGGGTCGCCCACGTTGCCGACCACCACGAGCGCGTTGCGTCGGACCCACCGGAAGTCGCGGTCGGTGACGTACCAGTGGCCGTAGCGACCGTCGATCCACTCGTCATCGGCCTCGAGCAACTCGACGGCGTCGACCCAGGCGTCGGCGTCCTCGACGAGTTCGACGGTGTTGCGCCGCCCGAGACGAACGGAGATCGGGCAGGCGTCCTGGCAGTCGTCGCAGCCATAGATCCGGTCGCCGATCGCTGTTCGATGGTCGTTCGGGATCGAACCCGGCTTCTGGAGGATCCAGCTGATGCATCGATTCGCATCGATCACGCCCGGCGCCACGATCGCCCCCGTCGGGCAGTCGTCGATGCAACGGGTGCACGTGCCGCAGCCGTCCGAAGCGGGTCCGGGCGTCGATTCGTAGTCGGCAGTGGTGATGATCGAGCCGAGCACGAACCAGCTCCCGGCGCCGGGCAGGAGCAGGTTGGCGTTCTTGCCGTACCAGCCCAATCCGGCGCGATGGGCCACCGCTCGATCGACGATCGAGTTGTCGTCGGCGAACGCCACTGCACGGTGGTCTGATCGTCGAATGCGACGACTCACCTCGCGCAGCGCGACGCGGAGCGGCGCGTAGTGATCGATCCAGGCGTACCGTCCGACCCGAGCGTGCGGTCCGGCCTCGGGCGCAGGCACCGGCGGATCGTCGCTGGTCAAGTAGGGCTTGGCGGCAACGATCACCGAGCGCGCTCCGGCGACGGATCGCAGCGGATCGGTCGACCGTTCAGGATCGCGGTAGGTGAACTCCATCTCGCCATGGAGCCCAGCCCGACGACGCTCGAACAGTGCGGCGCGCGCGTCGATCAGCACCTCGGCAGAGGTGACGCCGACGTGGGTGATCCCGTGGTCGCCGAGATGCGTGCGCACCTCCTCCATCGACGGAAGTGGTTCGGGGCGTCGCACGGCGCCAGGGTACGGGAACGTTCATGCCCCAACGGGTGCAACCACGGCACGCTCGAAGTCGGCCACCGGCACGAACTCGACCGGATCGTCCACCAACCCGGCGCGCTGGAACAGCGCGATCGCCCGGTCGAGCACGGTGACGGGCGCCGCAATGGGAACGGTGACGAGGTCGATCGGACCGTCGTCGTTGGCAAGCAGGTGCGTCACGATGCAGTCGGCGCACGCCGTGGTGCCGGTGGCGACGCAGGTCCCGCACTCGATCGAAATGTCGAAGTTCTCCATGCCGACCATCATGACGAGGGGGTGTCACAGCGTTGATCTGCGGTGGGTGTTCGTCGACCCGAGCGGCACTGCTCGACGACTCAGAGCACGGCGAGCAGTGCGTTGCTCGGCACGACGTTGGCGCCGAGGGCCTTGACGTCGGCGACGATCTCGGCGTCGTTGGTGACCACGACCACCGCACGGCCGGTCGGGAGACGGCGCACCTCGTCGCGGATCAGGTCGTCGGCGATCACGCCGTCGGGCGACCAGACCACCCGGACGAGTCGGCGGCGAGTGGCATGGGCGCCGACGACCGAGGCACCGTCGAACACGACGGTCAGGTCGGACCCGAAACGTCGCGCAAGATTCTCGACCGCGTCGAGGAGGTGCGTTCGTTGCGCCTCCAGCGTGCGGTTCGGCCAGGCGAGCTTGGCGACGTTGTAGCCATCGACGAGCACGACCGCATCGGATCGCAGGAGGAACTCTGCAGCTTGCGCCGACGACGCGATCACGCCACCGGGCAAGCGTTGCGGGCGACGCGTCTCGGCGCGGCTGCCGGGCGCCGGAGCCTCCGACGGCAGCAACGCCTCGAGGCGACCGGCGAGTTCGTGTGTGGCGCGAGCGAGTTCGGCGACAGCGGCCGGGTCGACACCGCTGGGTTGCGAGTCGATGTCAGCGCCCTCGTCGACGGGAGCTGTGTCCGGGCTCGGCGGCGAGTCGATCGCGGCCTCGAGCCGGGCCTTCGCCGCCGCTTCCCGATCACGTGCGTGACGTGCTTCGATCCGCAGGTCGACGAGTTCCGCTCTCAGCTCGGCGACTTCGTCTTCTGCCTTGACCACATCGGCGCGCATGGCGTCGACGTCGAGCCGCAGCGCATCGACCGACGAATCGCGCTGGGCGATGTCGGCGCGGAGCCGAATGGCAACCTGCTCGGCCGCTCGGCGCCGCTTCTCCTCGCGCCGCAACGCGGTGCGCAGGTCCGCATCGGTGGCCGCGTCGGTCATCTCGACGACGAGTTGCTCGGCGCGTGTCTCCCAACCGTCGGGTCGCTGCAACCACAAGATGCCGATCGGGTCGACCAACTCGGGGAGCACTCCCGTCGCGATCACCTGTCGGAATGCGTCGTCGCCGTCGATTGCCCGCCGAAGCCGCCCGAGCGACCCGGTGGGAATTCGCGCCTTGCCCGACACCGATCGCAGTTCTCGGGGCACCGCGATCGGCGCTTTGCGTTTGGCGAGCTCATCACCCATGAGGACGGCGTACTCGATGGCACTGCGCAGGTGGCGGTGCTCGATCGAGGCCGGATCGGACATGCGACCACGATACTTGACCGACGACCGAGCAGAACGAGTGTTCTTGACACCGTACGCCTGTTCGTGCTCTCATTCGACGGATGCATTCTCGTTCGATCGCCGAGCTTTCCCACCAGCGATCGTTCGACGAGCTGGGCACGCCACTGCACGACGTCACATTCTGCGTGATCGACCTCGAGACGACCGGCGGCAATCGCAACGAGGACATGATCACCGAGATCGGTGCCGTCAAGGTCCGCGGCGGCGAGTGCCTGGGCACCTTTCAGACCCTCGTCAATCCCGGACGCGCGATTCCCCCGCAGATCACCGTCCTGACCGGCCTGTCCGACGTCCTCGTTGCGAGCGCACCACGCATCGAAGCCGTGCTCGGCACGCTGATCGACTTCGTCGGCGAGGCGGTGATCGTCGGCCACAACGTGGGCTTCGACGTCGGGTTCCTCCGCGCGGCGTGCCAACGCGCCGAGCGACCCCCGTTGTCGGGCACCGTGGTCGACACCGTCGCACTCGCCCGCCGTCTGGTGCGCGACGAAGTGCCCGACTGCAAGCTCGGCACGCTGGCATCGCGTTTCCGGCTCGATCATCGCCCCAGCCACCGCGCGCTCGACGATGCGCTGGCCACTGCCGACCTGCTGCACCTCCTCATCGAGCGCGCAGCCGGGCTCGGGGTCGTCGGACTCGACGACCTGATCATGCTCTCGAAACTTGCCGGGCATCCCCAGTCCGCCAAACTGAAGATGACCGCCGATCTGCCGAGGTCGCCAGGCGTGTACATGTTCCGCGGGCAACACGACGAGATCCTCTACGTCGGCAAGGCGACCAATCTGCGCCAACGCGTGCGGTCGTACTTCGGCAGCGACGACCGCCGCAAGATCGGTCCGATGTTGCGCGAAACCCAGTCGGTGTCGCACCTCGATCTTCCCGATGCACTCACCGCCGAGGTCATCGAGAGCCGGCTGATCAGCAGCCTGCTCCCCCGCTACAACCGCGCGGGCACGCGCGTCGACAAGTACTGCTACGTGAGACTCGACATCGACAGCGCCTGGCCACGGCTCTCGGTGGTGAAGAACCCCTCCTCCAAGGGGCTCCACCTCGGTCCACTGCCATCGCGAACGATGGCCGGCCTCGTCGTCGAGGCAATCCAGACCGCAGTACCACTGCGTCGCTGCACGGTTCGGATGGGTCGAGGGTATGCGCCGCCCGACGACGCAACGGTCTGCAGCGCCGCCCAGCTCGGTGTTGCGTTGTGCCCGTGTTCCGGCACCGCTGATCCGGCGGCGTACGCTGCGGCGGTCGATGCTGCCGCCAGCGCCTTGTCCGGCGATCCCCGCATCGTGGTCGACCGGCTGCGCGATCGCATGCTCGACCTCGCAGCGAGCCAGCGGTTCGAAGAAGCGGCGACGACACGCGACCGGCTGAGCACCCTGCTCGGCGCGGTGCGACGACATCTGTTGATCGATACGTTGCGAGCGGCCGAGCGCGCCGAGGTGACCTTCGGCGAGTCGACGTGGATCATCGATCGAGGGCGGTTGCTCGACGCAACTCGGTCGGGCACGGCCGGGCGATCCCTGCCGGTCGCGCCGCCCGAGCCGTCCACCGCCGAGGTGCTGACACGCGAGCAGGTCGACGAGGCGCTGTGCCTCGCCCGGTTCTGCGACAAGCGTGCCGATCGGCTCACCGTGCGGTGTTCGGGCTCCTGGAGCTTCCCGATCGGCGATCGGGTACCCGATCTCAACACGCTCGTCAGCCGCGCCGCCTGACGCGTGTCAGCACCCGACCACGTGGACGCCCCGCGTGGCGATGTGCAGGTGCTTGACATGGCCGCTGTCGGGCAGTGCGTCGCCGACCACAGCGGCCGCATCGCCGTCAACGAGAAACCCCATGGTCGGGCCGCTTCCCGACAGCCACCCGCACCATGCGCCGGCAGCCACGCCCGCATCGAGCGCGTCCGAGGCATCCGGCACAGCCGCCAGACGGGTCGCCTGATGCAGCCGATCGTCGGTCGCGCCGACGAGGAGCGAGGGATCGTCGTGTTCGATCGCGGCCACGAACTGTGCGACTCGACCGAGGTTGTGCACGACGTCGCCACGGGCGATCGCTCCGGCCAGCGTTCCACGCGAGCGCTCGGTGGACGTCGTCGCGGCGGGAACCCACACCACGACCGACGCCGCGGCCAGAACCGGCCCGACGCGGAGTGGGATCACGGTCCCATCGACCCACGCCACCACGCCGCCGGCCACGGACGCCGCCGCGTTGTCGCCGTGGCGCTCCAAGCCGGCGGCGACCTCGAGCACCGCGTCGGCTCGGGCAACCAACGCCGCCGCTGGGTCGTCCGATGCTGCAACGGCCGCCAGGGCGGCTCCAGCCACACGCGCCGCGCCGCTGAAACCGAGTCCGCGCCCCATCGGAATCGGCGAACGGACCCAGAGCGGTTCACCTGGCTCGATCGCTCTGCTTGCCGCGGCGAACGCCGTCGCCGACGGGTGGTGCCGATCGATCGTCTGCGCGTGGTCGGGCGGATCACCGAAGCCGATGTCGAGATACAGGTCGACCGCCATGCCCAGCACGTCGAACCCAGCCCCGAGGTTCGCCGACGACGCAGGGGCACGGACGACGAGGGATTCGTTCACTCGGCGTGCGCCCGCGAGACGCTCACGAGCGCATCGAGCGCGCCCTGTGCCCGGCCGTCGTCGATCGCTGCCCCTGCGACCTCGAGACCGGCGGCGAGGTCGACAGCGACACCTCCGACCACCAGACCCGCAGCCGCATTGAGCACGACGATGTCGCGATGCGGCCCCGCTTCGCCGCCCAACACTCGGCGGATCGCCTCGGCGTTCTCGTCCGGGTCGCCTCCTCGCAGGTCGTCGGGCGTGGCCGGGGAGAGCCCGAGTCTGCCAGGGTCGATCGTGAACTCGTCGATCGAGCCGTTGGCAAGCGCCAGCACCGTGGACGTCCCAGTGGTGGTCAACTCGTCGAGCCCGTCGCCGTGGACGACCCAGGCATGGCTGAGCCCCTCGCGTTGCAGGGTGAGCGCCATCGGCTCGACGAAGCGGGGGTCGGCAACACCGATCACCTGGCGTCGCACACGACCCGGATTGGCCATCGGGCCAAGCAGGTTGAACGCCGTGGGTACGCCGATCTCGCGGCGTGGCGGTCCGGCGAAACGGAACGCTGGATGGAACACCGGGGCGAAGCAGAAGCCGATGCCGGCCTCACGGACACAGGCCGCGACGCCATCGGCGCCGAGCTCGATGACGACGCCGAGCAGTTCGAGCAGGTCGGCACTGCCGCACTTCGACGAGGCCGAGCGGTTTCCGTGCTTGCAGACCGGCACTCCGGCGCCGGCGATGACCAATGCGGCCATCGTCGAGACGTTGATCGAGTGCGACCCGTCACCGCCGGTGCCGACGATGTCGACGCACCGGCTGCGTTCATCCTCGGTGAGCGGCACGATGGTCGCTTCGGCAAGCGCACCGTCGAGGAGTCCGGTGAGCTCGTCGACATGTTCCCCCTTGGCCCGCAACGCCACGAGAAACGCCGCAATCTGGGCCTCGGACGCGTCGCCGCGCAGAATCGTCGACATCACGTCGCGGGAGGTGGCTTCGTCGAGGTCCCGTCCGGCGATCAGCTCGGACAGGATCGAGGGCCAGGAGAACGGAGTGCTCGACGACATCGAGCAGATGGTAGGTGAGCTCGTGTTGCGTCGCGCGCCCGGTTCGGGTCACGCGAGGCAACCCGAGGTCAGCGCGTTCGGCGGCGTTGGCGGATGATCCGTCGACGATCGCGTTCGGTGGCGCCGCCCCACACGCCGGCCTTCTCGCGGACCGACAGCGCATGATCGAGACACGCCGCCTGCACGGAACATTCCCCACAGACCGACTTGGCGACCTCAGCTCCCTCGTCGTCGTCCGGGTAGAACACCGACGCATCGAGCCCCCGGCATGCTCCCAGATCCCACCATTTCAGTTCCTGTACCGACACGTTCGGTGACTCCCCATTGCTCGCCCCTCAGTGAGACGAATCTAGAACTGCAGGGAGCAGCGCGCCAGTGAAATTCTCGCCGGCCCGATTCGGGAGCCGTACCTCGGTCAGTTGCGGAGGTCGCTCAGGAGTTCGGCGTGGGTCGAATCGGAGAGCTCGACCACCTCGCGGTAGTCGGGGTGTTCGATCTCGAGACGCACGGGCCCGATGGCGAACGATTCGATCTTTTCGGCGGTGAACTCGAATCGGATGTAGTGGACCGCGGCGGTGACTTCCTCGCGGGTGAACTGACCCGCATGGGCCTCTTCCGTGATCGAGCGAACACGATCGCCGCTCGGCAGAACGATGGCCAACGAGCGCTCGATGCCGACCAGCTTCGGCAGCCATTCTTGCATCTGGTCGTCGCTGGTGAGTTCGAGGAACACGGTCGCACAGAGCTGACCGGGCTCGGGGAAACATCGGATTGTAGGTGTCGAGTTCGACCTGGATGTCCTCGTCGGTGACCAGCTTCTCGACGGGCGTGATCTCCTGGATCTGGAGGCGCATCGTCGCGCGGTTCTCGAACATCAGCGTGACGATCGTGCCGAACGACAGCCGTCGGCGGCGCTTGGTGTCCATGACCCCAGCTCGGAACTCGTCGCGTTCGCGGTCGTACGCGCGGACGTCGGCGATGTCGGCGAGAGTCAGCTT
The DNA here is from genome assembly GCA_035527095.1 of Ilumatobacteraceae bacterium. Lineage (GTDB taxonomy): Bacteria > Actinomycetota > Acidimicrobiia > Acidimicrobiales > Ilumatobacteraceae > Sva-07. The sequence goes on from DATLBC010000125.1 coordinate 10,979, forward strand.
GCGGGTGCTGGTCCGGCGGGACATGACATCTCCTGTGGGTCATTCTTCGGCGATGCCGTATGCACGGGCCATCACCTGCAGCGGATGCTGCGGCGTACGGCCGGTCTGCTCGACGATCGCGGTGTTGGCGAGGTGGCAGTCGCCGGCGACGACATCACCGCCGGCCTTGTCGATCTGTTCGCCGAGCTTCTTGGCGATCGGCACCGAGATGTCCTCGTTGCCGGCCCGAAAGCCCCACATGCCGTCGACACCGGAGCACTGCTGGACGAGCTTGACCTTGGCGCCGGTCAGCTTCATCAGGTCGCGGCTCTTGAAGCCGATGTTCTGGGCTCGGAGGTGGCATGGCGTGTGATAGGTGATCGACTCGACGGTCTCGCCGGGGAAGTCGGTGTCGAGCGAGGTGTCGTCACCCTTGTGAACCTGCATCAGGTACTCGGCAGCGTCGTAGGTGTGCTCGGCGACGAGTTCGGCATCGCGACCGCCGACGTAATCGAGGTAGTCCTTCTTGATGATGTAGCTGCACGTCGGCTGCGGCACCACGATGTCGGTGCCGGAACGAACTTCGGCCGCGAGCGTCTTGATGTTCTTCTTGGCCACCTTGGTGAACTCCTCGACGTTGCCGGAGTGCAGCCATGGAGCGCCGCAGCAGCCGGCGTCGGTGTTGGAGCACTCGATCCCATTGCGTTCGTAGACCTTGACGAGGTCCTTGCCGATCTGGGTCTCCTGGTACTCGACGAGGCAGGTGGGAAAGACGGTGACCTTGCCGTGACGCTTGGTCAGGTGGATCGTCGGGCGCTCCTTGAACCAGGTGGAGAACCGCTGCTTCGCGTAGGGCGGCAGCAGGCGGACGGGCGAGACGCCGGTGATCTTGGCAACCGCCCTGCGGATTCCCGATCCGGGCTCTGCGTTGACGATCTTGTTGGCGATCGGACCGGTACTCGTGGCGATCGTGCCGAGCAGGTCGGTGCGACCCATCATGTGTGTGGTCGCCTTGTCGCGGGAGGTCTTGATGCCGTTGGCGTACTGCATCGCATCGGCGCGCAGCATCAATCTCGGGAAGTCGAGGTTCCACTCGTGCAGTTCGGGGATGTACGGGCAGTTGACGTAACAGAGTTTGCACTGGAAGCAGTCGTCGACGACCTGGTCCTGTTCGGCCGGCGTGAGGCGTCCCGCATCTTGGTCGTCGTGCTTGTCGACCATCTCGAACAAGGTCGGGAACGAGGTGCAGAACGTGAAGCACAAGCGGCAGCCGTGACACAGGTCGTAGACCCGTGTGAGTTCCTCACGCACGTCTGCCTCGTCGAAGTACGCGGGATGCTTCGGGTCATACGTCGTGGTCATGTGACAAGTCTTCCGCGGTGAGTCGAGGTTGATCCAAACCCGCCGGACGCGAGCGGTCCAGCGAGGCCGAGGGAGGGGGCCGCCGTGCGGCCCCCTCCGACCACATCAGGCCAGAGCTTCGAGGCCCTGGGCGAGACGGCCGGCGTGGCTCTTCTCGGCGCGCGCGAGCGTCTCGAACCAGTCGGCGATCTCGTCGAAGCCCTCGTCGCGAGCGGTCTTCGCAAAGCCGGGGTACATCTGGGTGTACTCGTAGGTCTCGCCGGCGATCGCTGCCTTGAAGTTCTCCTCGGTGTCGCCGATCGGCTCGCCCGATACGGGGTCGCCAACTTCGGCGAGATACTCGAGGTGGCCGTGGGCGTGACCGGTCTCGCCCTCGGCGACCGAGCGGAAAAGCGCCGCGGAGTCGGGGTATCCCTCGATGTCGGCCTTCTGGGCGAACCACAGGTAGCGGCGGTTGGCCTGGCTCTCGCCGGCAAACGCCTCCTTCAGGTTCTCATGGGTCTTGGTGCCATTGAGGTCAGCCATGGTGATGCTCCTTCTGGAGTTCCGGTGTGGAATCGGGTTTGGGATGTGGATTCGAGCGGGAACTGGTGTGGGCACACGAGGCACAGGTGCCCTGAATGACGATCGAGGCCGATTGCGGGATGCATCGATCGTCGCCGTCGATGACGGTCGGGTGGGTCGTGCCGTCCTCGAGCAACGAGAACAGCAGCTGACGTTGTGGCGTGACCGTGAACCCCTGGGCCCGGAAGGCCAGTGCGAGCTCGATCGGAGACTTCACGGCGGACGTCCTATCTGCATCTCTTGCAGATGCGCAACCCATGCGGAGTGGGACCTTCGCCCCTGGCCGGCGCGGCACTAGCATCCGAGCGATGTCGGGACCGAAGCTGCCGTTCGAGCGTGAGGCGATGCTCGATGCGCTGCGCACCAGCACGGTCGACCGCCCCTTCGACGTGCTCGTGATCGGCGGCGGGATCACCGGTGTCGGCGTCGCCCTGGATGCCGCAGCCCGCGGGCTGCGCACTGCATTGGTGGAGCGCGACGACTTCGCCAGCGGCACGTCGTCGAAGAGTTCGAAGATGGTCCACGGCGGCCTGCGGTACCTCCAGAACGGCGATGTCCGCCTCGTGTACGAGGCCTTGCGCGAACGCCGCCGACTGATGAGGAACGCCCCCCACCTGGTGGAGGTCCTGCCCTTCATGATTCCGATCCTGACCAAGGACGGCGTCGTGTCGAAGAAGGTCGCCAAGGCACTTGGGTCGGCGATGTGGATGTACGACCTCACCGGTGGCTGGCGCATCGGCAAGCTGCACCGTCGTGTATCCGCCGAGCAGGCGGCGACGCACTTCCCCACCACCCACCTCGACAAGCTCAGTGCCGGTTACCTCTACTTCGATGCCGGGGCCGACGACGCCCGACTGGCGCTCACCGTGGCGCGCACCGCAGCCGATCGTGGCGCCGTGGTCGCCAACCGGTGCGCCGTCGTCGACATCACCGTCGACTCGACGAACGGCAGCGCGACGGGAGCTGTCGTCGAAGCGGACGGCGCCCGGTTCGAGGTGGCTGCACGGTGCATCGTCAACGCTGCGGGCGTCTGGGCCGACGAGGTTCGTTCGCTCGACGAGACCGAGCATCCCGACTCGATCCGGCCGGCCAAGGGCGTTCACATCACGGTTCCGTGGGACAAGATCCGCGTCGACATCGCGGTGATCATCCCGGTGCGCTCCGACCGTCGCAGCCTGTTCCTCGTGCCGTGGGGGCCGCGACCGGACGGTACGTTCCACCACGTCTACGTCGGCACCACCGACACCGACTACGACGGCCCGCTCGACGACCCACAGTGCACCGCCGACGACATCGACTACGTACTCACCGCGTTGAACGAGGCCCTCGATCCGACGGTCACCGAGCGGATCACCGCCGATGACATCACCGGGGTCTGGGCCGGGCTGCGGCCGTTGGTCAAGAGCGCGACCACCGACGAGGGTGCGAGCGCGAAGACTGCCGACCTGTCGCGCCAACACCAGGTGGCGGTGAGCGACACCGGGGTCGTGAGGGTGAACGGCGGCAAACTCACCACCTATCGCGAGATGGCCGAGGACACCGTCGACGTCGTGGTGAAACGTCTCGGCGCGCCGCGTCGTATGCGCCGATCCGCCACTCGGCGGCTACGGCTGCTCGGCGCCGGCAGGTCGAAGGCTGCCACCGAGCCCGGCACGGTCGCCCACCACTTGGCGCAGCGGTACGGCACGATGGCCGACGAGATCCGCACACTGGTCGCGTTCCGGCCCGACCTCGCAGAGCCGCTGGTCGCCGGCCAGCCATACCTGCGCGCCGAGGCGGTCTACGCCGCCCGTCACGAGATGGCCACCACGCTCGACGACATCCTCGCCCGCCGCACCCGCGCGCACCTGTTCGACCGTCCCGCCAGCCTCGCTGCGGCGCCCGCGGTCGCCGCGCTGCTGGCCGACGAGCTCGGTTGGTCACACGACGACATCGAACGCCAGCTCGACGACTACCGACGTCTGTGCGCCGACGAAGAGAACGCAGGAGCACAACATGCCCACGTCGCCAACACCACCGATTGAGCTGCTCGGCACTGCGAGCCGGATCAGCAGTACGAGTGTCGAGGTTCCCGAGGAGGCACTGGCGGCCCTTGCCTCGATCTGCGAGACGATCGAATCCGATACCGGCAGTTCAGTCGACACCGTCGCCGAAGCGAGCCGCGACTGGTGGCCGTTGGCGCTGCACTGGGCGCTGGCCGGTCAGGTGCCACGACTCGCCGAGGTGGTCGTGCGCCCGACCTCGACCGACGAGGTCGTTCGCGTCGTGCAGGTGTGCAACAACGCTCGACTCCCACTCACCGTCACGGGCGGACGCAGCGGGGTGTGCGGGGCTGCGGCTCCCGTCTTCGGCGGCGTCGTGCTCGATGCCACCTCCCTCTGCGGGGTGATCGCCGTCGACGACGTGTCCGGCATCGTCGACGTGCTGCCCGGCACGTTCGGCCCGGACCTCGAACACGAACTGCGCACCACGCACGGGTTGTCGGTCGGCCACTTCCCGCAGAGCTTCGACCTGGCGACGGTCGGGGGCTGGGTGGCCTCGCGAGGTGCCGGTCAGTACTCGACGCGCTACGGCAAGATCGAGGACATGGTGGTCGGTCTGGAAGCCGTCCTCGCCGACGGCACGGTCATCCGTACCGGGGGGGCGCCGGCGGCTGCCGCCGGGCCCGACCTGACCCAGTTGCTCGTCGGCTCGGAGGGGACGCTCGCCGTGATCACCAGGGTGTGGCTGCGAACTCACCCGGTGCCGACACACGAACGGCGTGCCGCGTACGCGTTCGGTTCGTTCGCCGACGGCATCGAGGCCTGCCGCCACGTTCTGCAGGCCGGGGCGACCCCGGCGGTGCTGAGGCTGTACGACGCTGTCGAGTCACAGCGCGGCCAGGGCGGCGACGGCACCCAGTGCATGCTGCTCGTACTCGACGAAGGCCATGTCGATCTGGTCGACGCGACGATGTCGATCGTCGACCGCGCGGCGCTCGCGCGCAATGCACAACCGATGCCCGAATCACTCGTCGACGCCTGGATGGGCCATCGCAACGACACCTCCGCGCTGCAGGGCCTCACCCGCAAGGGCTTCGTGGTCGACACGATGGAGATCGCCGCGCCGTGGTCCCGACTCGACACGCTGTTCGGCGACGTGCGCGCCGCGCTGCTTGCGGTTCCGCATGCTCGTGCGGCCACGTGCCATCTGTCGCACAGCTATCCCGATGGAGCCTGTCTGTACTTCACGTTCGCTGCCACCCCGCCTGCCGGCGAAGTCGAATCGACATATGTGGCCATGTGGGACGCCGGTCAACGTGCGGTGCTGGCAGGAGGTGGCAACCTGTCGCATCACCACGGCGTCGGGCTGAACCGAGGTCGGTTCATGGCCGAGGCACTCGGCACGGCACACGGCGTGCTCGCCGCCATCAAGTCGACGCTCGACCCGAACGGCATCATGAACCCCGGCAAGCTCGGCCTCGCGTCACCGTTCGGCGAGGTGGCCTGGCCATGAACGTCGCGACGCCGGCGGGTCGGTGGGATGCCGCTGCCGTCCGCGCGGGGATCGGCGTCTGCCTCATCCTCGCGATCCCGCTCACGCTGATCGCCGCGTTCGTCGATTCCGACTCGTCGGGCCTCAACGCCTTCTTCTTCTTCGGCGCCATGTTCGGCTTCGTGCTCGGTGGAGGCTGCGCCGCCTGGGTCCAGGAACGTGGCACGCCGATGTCACACGGCGTGGCCACGACGATCATCGCCTACGTGGGCGCTCAGAGCGTGTTCATCCTGATCCGACTGCTGCGCGGCGACAGCGTCAACTGGTTCGGCGTGTTCTTCACCCTGTCGCTGGTGACTCTCGCCGGTGTGGCGGGCGGCATCCTGGGCAGCCAGCTCCAGGCGCGCGGCTTCGTGCCGTCGAGCCAACGATCGAATCGGGAGAGAACTCAATGAGCGCGATGCTCGTCATCGACGTCGGCACCACCGGGCTGCGCGCTGCCATCATCGACGAGACACTCGCCGTGCAGGCCATGGAGTACCGGCCCTGTCCGCCCTCCACACCGGCGCCCGGCCTGGTCGAATTCGACGGCGCCGAACTGGCGGCGTCGTTGCTCGACGCTGCCCGTACGGTGCTCGCGTCGACCACCGGGTCTGTCGCCGCGGTCGGGATCACCAACCAGCGGGCGAGCACGCTCGTGTGGGACCGCACCACCGGCGAACCCGTTGCGCCGGGCCTCGGCTGGCAGGACCTGCGTACCGTCGGCGAGTGCATCATGGCCAAACTCGAACGCGGATGGTCGGTCGCTCCCAACCAATCGTCCACCAAGGCCGGCTGGATACTCGCCAACACGCCCGGCCTCGACGGCCGCGACCTGTGCGTGGGCACGATCGACAGCTGGATTGCATGGACACTCAGCGAGGGCGCACTCCACGTCAGCGATCAGACGAATGCGTCGGCGACGACGAACGGCCTGCGCGTGGTCGACGGCTCGAGGTGGTCCCACGACCGGTGCGAGGCCTTCGGGGTCCCCGAGTCGACACTTCCCACCGTGGTCGATTCCGTCGGCGTGATCGGTCACGCGACCGCGCTCGACGGGGCGCCACCGATCGCTGCGATGCTCGGCGACCAACAGGCGTCGCTGATCGGCCAGAGTTGTGTGCGGCCGGGCCGCGCGAAGATCACGTTCGGCACGGGTGGCATGCTCGACCTGTGCACCGACACCGGTGCACCCGCGGGCGCCCACCGCCACCCTGCAGGCACCTACCCGCTGCCGCTCTGGTCGCGAGATGGCCAGATCACGTGGGGCGTCGAGGCGATCATGTTGTCGGCGGGCACGAACGTCGAATGGCTGCGAGACGACCTCGGCCTGATCGCGACGAGCGCCGAGAGCCACGATGTCGCCGCGATGTGCGACGACACCGACGGCGTCGTCTACGTGCCGGCGCTGCTCGGACTCGGCACACCGAAGTGGGACTACGGGGCTCGTGGCACGCTGCTCGGGATCACGCGAGGCACCGGTCGCCCGCAGGTCGTGCGAGCGGTCCTGGAAGGAATTGCTCACCGGGGCGCCGATCTGATCGAGGCCGCCCGGGCCGACAGCGGCGTCGACATCCACACGGTGCGCATCGACGGCGGGATGAGCGCCAATCCGACCTTCGCCCAGGCGTTGGCCGACGCGGCCAACTGTCCGATCGAGGTCTCCCCCGTCGCCGAGGCGACGACGATCGGCGCTGGGTTCATGGCCGGGCTCGGCGTCGGCGTGTTCAACGACATCGGCGACCTCGATGCGCTGTGGCGGCCCGCCCGTGTCGTCGAACCCACCGATCCCACACTGCACCGTTGCCGACGCGATCGGTGGGCCGATGCGCTCGAGCGCGCCGGAGGCTGGCACGCCGATCTGTCTGCACTCGAGTTCTGAGCGATCACCCGATGGCCGCACCCCGGACCCTAGAATTGCTCCGACGCCCTCCCAGCGGGAAGGCTGTCGTACGCATGACCCCGAAAGGACACTCCCCCGTGGATCTCGACCCCGCTGCACCGCCAACGTCTCGGCGCGGCCTCATCAGCGCGTTGGGCGCAGTCGGCCTCGCCAGTGCCGCTGCGCTCAGCCTGGCCCGCACTGCATCCGCCGCTCCGACGAGCCCGACCGACGGCGACAAGGAACTCCTGTTCCAGGCAATGCGACTGGAACTCACAGCAGCAGCGTTGTACGACACCGCGCTCGAAGCCGGCCTGTCCGATGTCGCCGGCGACGTGGCGACGGTGTTCTCGGCGAACCACCTCGCGTACGCCGACAAGATCGCCGGAATCGCAGGTTTCTCTGCCGACGCCCGCAACGAAGAGGTCTACGAGCAACTCGAGTCCGCGTTCGCCACCAGCGATGCCGAATCGTTCGCCGAAGTGGCCAACGGCCTCGAGAACACCGCCGCGGCCACCCACACCGAGCTGCTCGCAGACTACGAGTCGGTCAACGCGCGCAAGCTGACCGCTTCGATCCTCGTGGTCGAGGCCCGCATGGCGACGGTCCTGAGCGACCTGGGTGGTCTTGCGTCGAGTCTCAACCAGCTGTTCGAACCAGATGCTGAACCCCTCGAGTTGACCTCAGGAGTGTTGTCGTGATCCGCCGTACCGCCCATGGCACCGCGTCTCGCTACGGCCGCCGCGACGCCCTCAAGATCGGTGGACTCACCGTTTCGGCTGCTGCGTTGGTCGCTGCCTGCGGTGACGATCGCACCGGCGACGAAGCCCCGGGGCGCGTTGGGTATGCACCCCCGATCACCGACCCACCGGACTACCCGATCGACGACGCGGTGCTGTTGCGTACCGCCTCGTCGCTCGAGCTCACGCTGGCGCTGGTCTACGAGACGATCCTCGGCATCGACCTGCTCGATGACGAGCAGGTCCTCCTGGTCGAGCAGTTGCTCGAGTCTCACGTGGCGATCGCCGCCGAGATGGGCGAACTCACCGAGTCCATCGACGGTGTGGCCTGGGAGTGCACCAACCCGTGGTACATGGAGCGACTCGTCGACCCGCTCCTCGTCGCCGTGCAGGGCAGCGACGACCCCAAGCGCGACATCATCAACACTGCCGTTGCACTGGAGAACATCGCCGCCGCGACGCATCAGACACTGACGCTCGACCTCGACGATGCAGACGCGTCAGCAGCGACCATCGCTGCCGCCACGCTCGAGTCGCGCCATGCCGCAGGCATCGTCGCGGCCTCACGGGGTCCGGAGGGCTACGTCAGCCCGACCATCGGCGGCGGCGGCGTACAGAACGACGCCCAGGGCATTCCGTTCCAGTTCTCGGTCACCGATACGTTCGGGTCGACCGGTCAGATCGAACTCGTCGTGGGCGCCCCGGACGAGAACGGTGTGCGCGAGACGTTCATCCTGCAGACCCCGTCGCTGAACGCCCTGATCTACAACGAACTCGAACCCACCTGCTGATCACCGCCAGATCGTCGTTCGTCGAGTGCTCACGGGTTGCGGGCGGAGTACAACCAGCCGGCGGCGCCGATCGAGACGCCGGTACCCCGGTCGTTGTGGTTGGCGAGCGTTGAGCTGACGGCGGCGATCGCATCTGCTCGCGCGTCGTCATCGAGCCGACCGAGCAGGCCCTTCACGATGCCCATGCCGAGCATGAACGACACCGCCTCGTCGACCGTGCCACCTCCGGCGATGAGGATGTCCGGCGTCACCGACTCGACTTCGAACGCCGTGAATCCAGCGGAGCCGAGCAACGAGGCCACCTCGTCCGGCTCCTGGTGCGCGAACATTCCCGGGCCGCCGGCGATGCCGCCGAGCGTCGGGAGTTCGACATGTTGCGCCACCGCATCGCCGACGGCGCAGACCCATTCGTTGGCCCCGAGGCCCTGCCACGCGATGAAGGAGATCCGGCCGCGTGGGGCGAGGCTTCGTCGCAGGTTCGAGAACGCGGTCACCGGGTCGTCGAAGAACATCAGCCCGAACTGACTGATCACGAGGTCGAAGGTGTCGGCCGGGAACGGGTGGGTCTGGGCATCGGCCACGGTGAAGTCGACGTTGTCCACGGACTGCTCCCGCGCCCGCTGGCGAGCAACTGCGATCAGCGGATTCGAGATGTCGACGCCGAGCGCCGAACGTGCGCGGCTGGCGGCCGCCAGCGTCGTGACCCCGCAACCGCAGCCGATGTCGAGCACGGCCTGGTACGGCTGGACGTCGGCGCGAGCAAGCAACGCGTCTGCAAACGGCTGGAGTTGGCGGTCGTACCGATCGGCATGGTCGACGTAGTGCACCGACTCTCCACCGTTCCAGGCCTCGACCTGGCCCTGGTTGACACCCATTGGAACCCCTTCGCGGCACGGTCGGCAGCGGCAACACCATAGTTGGTCGACACCGCGAGCGTTGCGGCCCCGTACACTCGGCGCCGCAATGGTGAGGTGGCCGGGTGACCGCGGTGGTGCGTGCTGCACCGTCGAGGAAAGTCGGGACTCCACAGGGCAGGGTGCTGGCGAGAGCCAGGTCGGGGCGACCTGACGGACAAGTGCAACAGAGAGAGACCGCCGATGGGCCAGCTTGCTGGTCACAGGTGAGGGTGAAACGGTGCGGTAAGAGCGCACCAGCGACAACGGTGACGTTGCCGGCTCGGTAAACCCCACCCGGAGCAAGGCCGAGCAGAGGACGCGAACGGCCCGTTCGTCCGCCACGCCGACAGGTGTGGTGGACACCCTCGGGTAGGCCGCACAGATGGATGGTCACCGGGTGCATGCACCCACAGAATCCCGCTTACAGGCCACCTCACCATTGCCACCACCCTCTAGCAGGGTGCTGAAAAACCTCTGATTGGTGCTCGCGTTCGGGGTCGCGATGGAAAAGAATGGGGGCATGCGTGGAACGCCTGATCGGCAGTTGTCGATGTTGTCGTCGTTGTCGACGGAGGATCTGATCCCTGCGGAGCATCCGATTCGTCGGATTCGTGTCGTGGTCGACACCGTGCTGGCGGGGATGGACGATTCGTTCGAGGCGATGTACGCGAAGTCGGGTCGGCCGTCGGTGCCACCGGAGCAGTTGTTGAAGGCGTCGGTGTTGATGGCGATGTACTCGATGCGATCGGAGCGGGCGTTCTGTGAACGCCTCAACTACGACATGTTGTTCAAGTGGTTCCTCGACCTCCCGATCGACGCCGCTTCGTTTGATGCGTCGACGTTCTCGAAGAACCGTCAACGACTCCTTGATGCTGACATCGCGGACGAGTTCTTCGCCGCGGTGGTCCGCCAGGCGAAGCTGCGTCGCTACATGTCGTCGGACCATTTCTCCGTCGACGGCACCTTGTTGCAGGCGTGGGCGTCGCACAAGTCGTTCAAACCCAAAGACGACCCCGACGGCGGCGGCGACGACGGTCCCAAGGGCCGCAACAGCGAAGTCCAGTGGCACGGCCAGAAACGATCGAACGACACCCACGCCTCGACGACCGACCCGGACGCACGGCTCTATCGCAAGTCCAACAACACCGCCGCGCAGCTCTGCTACGCCGGTCACTTGTTGATCGAGCATCGCTCCGCGTTGATCGTCGACGCGGAGGTGGCTGCGACCGGGTTCGCGGAGCGTGACTGCGCGACAGAAATGTTGAAACGCTTGCCGAAGAGCCAGCGGCGAAGAACCGTCGCCGGCGACAAGAACTACGACACCAAGAAGTTCGTCGCCGATGCGCGCGAAGCCGGGTTCACGCCGCACGTCGCGCAGAACAACACGAACCGGCGATCTGCGATCGATGGGCGCACCACCCGACACGCCGGCTACACCGTCTCGCAACGGATCCGAAAACGGGTCGAGGAACCCTTCGGCTGGATCAAAACCGTCGGAGCCGGTCGCAAGGTCCGCTACATCGGCAACGACCGCAACCGGGCCTGGTTCAAGATCGAAGCCGCCGTCTACAACATCATCCGAATCACCGCCCTCGACGCAGCCACCGCATGAGCGGCCAGTCGCCAAGGCCACCACCGACGACTTCCCAGCGTCGGAACCGGTGAGCAATCACCGAAACCCGACAGCGACGATCAACGAAATCTGACATCGACGACCAAGGCAGCGCACTGACAATCACCGCTGGCACCCTCGATCGGCCCGCCCGGCCCTCAGACCCCGAATTTCAGCACCCTGCTAGCTGTAGTTCCCGGAAGGGTGTTGACATGTGAGGGGCCCGCTTCTGGGACGGGTGTTGCGACACACCCCAGCTTTTGAAGGAGGCCCCTCGTGTCCCACGGTGAAGCGAAACTCACCCCGGCTGGCAGGCTGTTGCTCGTCGAGCGGATCGAACGTCAGGGTTGGCCTGTTGCGGGGCGCGTGTTCTGTGCAGCGATCGCCGAGCGTGGAGCGGTCGCAAGGCCGCTGACGCTCTATCCGCGTGGGAGCGGGCCTGATACGTTTTCGACGCAGTAGGGAACGATTCGGGGATGCTGACGGGAACGATCACGATCGTCGCACGCATGGGCGTCGAGCCCGAGAACGTCGAGGAAGTGAAAGCGCTGGCTGCCGAAGGGTGCAAGGTTGCCGCCGATGAGCCAGGCACCCTGACCTACGACTGGCACTACTCGGAGGAACACGGAAGCCTCGTACTCGTCGAGATGTACGCTGACTCGTCCGCTCACTTCGCCCTCATACAGGCGGATGGCCACGGTGAGTTCATGGGCACACCGATGGGGCTGATCGACTCGGTCGAGTTCTTCGTCCTCGGGGAACCGACACCGGAACACGCCGAAGCCCTCGCCAGTGTGCCAGGGGCACAGTTCTACACAAAGCTCGCAAGCAGGTAACCCAACAGGCATCGACACCCAATCGGACAGGTAGGTGCACGACGATCGGGGTGGACGTCTTGATCGAGTGCGAGGCCGCAGGCGGCGTCGCTCCGGTCGACGTGACCGGCGGAAGATCGCGTCTGTGACTGCTGACGAGAGCGCATCGTGGACCATGCTGATTGAAGGAGGTCGTGAATGGCCGAGGTAGCAGAGGTTGAACTGGAGGTGGCGAAGCGCGAGGTTCTCGCCCTACGAGACGCGCTCGAGGCAGCCTGTGAAGAAGCCGCCGCCGCAGACCAGCGGGCCAACGCGGAGCGCAAGGGCGAGATCGATCAGCTGCACGCGATGATCACCGCGCTGCGCGTCGAGATGATCCGCCAACGCGAGGAGCTGCTCGCCGCGCTCCAGTCAGCTGAGCGAGACAAAGCAGCGGAAGTCGAGCAGCTGCGTGAAGCGGTCGTTGCCGCCCGACGCCATGCCGACGAGGTACAACAGCAACATGACGTGGCCGTGAGCCAGCAGTCACAGCAGTTCGAAACCGAGCGACGTGACCTGCACGCCACCATCACGGAGCTGCGCCACCGGCTCGAGAACACGATCTCGGACGGCCACCGATGACCGAGGACCCGACCGCGATCTCGCGGGCGAGCACCAACGCGGACGCACTGCTCGACCAGGCCAAGCGCCTCCATCTGGCCGAGACGCTGGTGGATGTCTCGCGCACCGTGGCCGCTCTCGACACCCTCGACGAGATCCTCGCCAGCCTGGTGGCCATGACGGCGACCGCCCTTCGTGCCGAGCGGGCGACGCTGTTCCTCAACGACACCGCGACCAACGAGCTCTACTCCCGATCGATGACCGATCACGGCCCACGCGAGATACGGCTGCTCAACGACAAGGGCATCGCCGGCAAGGTGTTCCAGACCGGGCGCGGCATGGTCGTCAACGACGCCTACGCCCACCCCGACTTCAACCCCGAGGTCGACGAGACGACGGGCTACGCCACGCGACAGATCTTGTGCGCGCCGATCCGCACCGGACGCGGTGAACTCATCGGGGTCGCGCAGGTGCTCAATCGCCTCGACGGCGGGTTCGACGACGACGGCCTCGAACTGCTCGAGGCGATGACCACCCACGCGGCCCTGGCCCTCACGAGCAGCCAACGAGACGAGCGCAGCCGCGTCCAGGCCGCGAGGGAGATGGAGTTCGTCGACCTGGTCGCCGACATCACCTCCGAGATCGACCTCGACGCTCTGTTGCTCCGGGTCATGGCCGAGGCCACCGCGATGCTCGACGCCGACCGGTCCACCTTGTTCCTTCACGACAGCCGAGCGTCGGAGCTCGTCGCCCGTGTCGCCGAGGGGAACGACGGTGTCGACGAGATCCGATTCCCCGACTCGGTGGGAATCGCCGGCACGGTGTTCACGAGCGGGGAGACGATCAACATTCCGCACGCCTACGCCGACCTGCGCTTCAACCCGTCGTTCGACCTGCAGACCGGCTTCTTCACCCGATCGATCCTGTGTGTGCCGCTCGTCAACAAGGCGGGTCAGACCATCGGTGCCACCCAGGCGCTCAACAAGCGGGGTGGCCCGTTCACCGCCGAGGACGAGCAGCGACTGCGTGCCTTCACCGCACAGGTCGCCATCGCCCTCGAGAATGCGAAGCTGTTCGACGACGTCCAGCGGGTGAAGAACTACAACGACGCCGTTCTCGAGTCGATGACCAATGGGGTGATCACCCTCGACAACGAGGGTGAGATCGTGACCTGCAACGCTGCCGGTGCCGAGATCCTCGGGTACGCCGAGGATCACGTCATCGGTCGCTCGGTCCGCGACCTGTTCGACAAGAATCAGGGCATCCTCGCGCTGGTCGAAGATGTCATGGCGACCAACGAGTCGGGCGCGCTCATGGACGTCGACCTTCGCACCGGTACCGGCCACACCAGTTCCGATCGGGTCGGAGAGACCGTCTCCGTCAACGTCACCGGCGTCCCACTGCGCATCGAGTCGAACGAGGAGGGGACCATTCTGCTGCTGGAGAACATCTCGAGCGAGAAGCGGATCCGCTCGACCATGGCCCGCTACATGGACCCGGCACTGGCCGATCGACTCGTACGCGGTGACGAGGACATCCTCGGCGGGACCAGCGCCGTCGTCACCCTGCTCTTCAGCGACATCCGTGGCTTCACCACGCTGACCGAGCAGCTCGGACCGCAAGCGACCGTCAGCATGCTCAACGAGTACTTCACGCTGATGGTCGACTGCATTCAGCACGAGGGCGGCATGCTCGACAAGTTCATCGGCGATGCCATCATGGCGGCCTTCGGCCTCCCTCAGCCAGCCGATGACGACGAGGACCGCGCCGTCCGCACAGCGATCGCCATGATCCGCTCGCTCAACGAATGGAACTCCACGCGGCTGGCCGACGGAAAGCCGCCGATCGGCATGGGCATCGGCCTCAACACCGACACCGTGGTCGCCGGCAACATCGGCTCACCGAAGCGGATGGATTTCACGATGATCGGCGACGGGGTCAACCTCGCCGCCCGACTCGAGAGCGCCTGCAAGCAGTACGACGCCCGGATCCTGATCAGTGACCTGACCCATCGACAGCTCAAGGGCGTGTACCGGACGAGGGAGGTCGACCGGGTGATCGTCAAGGGAAAGACCGAGCCGGTGGCGATACACGAGGTGCTCGACTATCACACCGACGAGACGTTTCCGAACCTGATGGACGTCGTGAACGACTTTCGCGACGGCATCAGCAGCTATCGCCGAGGGGCCTGGGACGCGGCGATCGGGTCCTTCCAGCGGTGCCTTCGGGCCCACCCGGCCGACGCGCTCTCGGCCACCTATGTCGCCCGTTGTGAGGAACTCCGAGCCCACCCGCCCGCTCACTGGGACGGGATCTGGGTGATGGCCTCGAAGTAGATCCCAGCTGGTGACTCCACGGTGCCGCCGGAACGGCAACAACTCACTTGCGACCCACGCCAACCCCACAATCTGTTCGGTACCAGCGAGACGGGGCAAGATCTCGCGGGTTGCGAAACCCCAGGCAGACCACAACTTCAACGAAGACTCCCGTGTAGACGGACCGAACGAATCTGTGTCCCGCTTACAGGCCACCTCACCATTGCCACGACGCCAACGGGGAACGCTGGGTCTGGGGCGGCACCGACCCCTAGGGTGAGCCGATGCGCCGAACCATCGCTGCCCTTGCAGCCGCCGGACTCCTCCTCACGGCCTGCAACGACGCCGACCCCTCGGACAGCGACGGGGTCAGCGCTGAGTCGGATTCGGACTCGGGCGCGGATTCGGACTCGGAGGCCGACACCGACGCCGGTGAGGCGGACAGCGAAGCGGCCGACGGCGACCAGATCGAGGGCATCGCGGTGAACGTCGCACGAAGCGAGCAGATCGGCCTCGTGGCGATCGTGGACATCGAGTCCGACGAGCCGGTGCGTGCCCGCGTGGTGGCCACCTCCGGTGATCACGTCGTCACGACCCCTGCAACGAGCGAGCCGACCACGACGCTCGAGATACCTGTCGTCGGGTTGCGTGCGGGACTCGACTACGACCTCGACGTCGAGATCCTCGGCGAGAACGACGCAGATGTCGACGCCGTCAGCGCCAGCTTCACCACGTCCGATCTCCCGGAATGGATCGCCGACCACGACGTCACGATCGATCCCTCCCGAACCACCGACGGCTACACGATCGTCGAGTTCGACCCGGCGCTTCCGGACGACGAGGGCCCGTTCACGCAGTACCTCGTGGCCTACGACACCAGTGGCGAGGTCGTCTGGTACTACACCAACTCCGGAACGCTCGGCGGGGTCGAGCAGACCCGTGACGGCACGTTCCTGATGCACTATTGGCCGTTCGGCATCCGGGAGGTCGACATGGCCGGACGAGTGGTTGCGCAGTGGCGACCTCAGCCGAGCGGCACCGCCGGCGAAACGATCGACGACCAGGCATTGATCGACGGCGTCGACCCCGACCAGGCCGACCTCAACGGCACCGACTTCGAGGGCAATCCCGGCGACGCCGAGGCGTTGCCGGTGCGGGCCGACTGGGTCGACCTGACCAGTTTCCACCACGAGAACTGGCCGATGCCGAACGGCAACATCCTTGCGCTCTCGACCACGAACCACGAGTTGACCGCCGAGCAACAGGCGGCTCTGTGCCCCGGCGACCCGATCGACTTCGACATCATCAGCGACGTGGTGGTCGAGTACGAGCCCGACGGCACGGTGCTCAGGACCTGGGACCTCTGGGATGCCGTCGACGTGATGGAGTTCCCGGGCAGCTCGATGTGCGAAGACGACAGCCTGTTCGCCGAGCCCGAGCACCGCGACTGGACCCACGCGAACAGCGCGATGTACGACCCCGAGCGCGACGCCGTGCTCATCTCGTCGCGCCATACCGATCAGATCATCGCGTTCGACCATCTCGACACCGAGGGGCCGCAGGCCCAGCTGCGATGGATTCTCGGCGCCGGCGCCACCATCGACATCGACGGCGACCTCCCGTACCACCAGCACGCCGTCGAGGTGCTGCCAGACGGCGCGCTCGTCGTGTTCGACAACGGCAACGGTCGACCCGGCACCGATCCGGACGACCCCCAGAACCTGCCGTACAGCCGAGCGGTCGTCTACGACGTCGACGACAGCTCAAGCGACCCGAGCGAGTGGAGCGCGAGCCAGCGTTGGGAGTATCGCGCCGAGTTCGACGACGGCACCCCCGTCTACACGGACTTCATCGGCGATGCCGACGTTCTCGACAATGGCAACGTGCTGATCACCTTCGGTGGCATCGGCTCGTTCCCGCCGAGCCCGGAAGACCCCTTGAGCGCCCTGATCGTCGAGGTCGTTCCCTCGGGCACCTCGGGCGGCGACGTCGCGATGCAGATCACCTCGAAGGCCGGCCAGCCCAACACCGCGTATCGCTCCGAGCAGATCTCGTCGTTCTACGTCGGCGACGCCTGGTCGACGGCGGGCTGACCCGCGGTCCCACCACGGCGAGATCAGGCACCGAGGCCAACCCGACCCGGCCGCAGAGAATCACGCCGTCCGATCCCTTCCGGCACGGGTAGCCCCGGCTAGGTTGCGGAACGACATGGGGGCGTCTCGAAGCGGCCTGAGCGCCACGCAACTGCAACGGGCCGCTTGGCAACTGCTCCCCGCGGGCGGGTTGATCGCGGTCCAGTTGGTCTTCTTCGGCATGCCGGCCGGCGCCTGGGTACGTGGTGTGATCCTTGGCCTGCTCACTGCGCTGTTGGCGATGGGCATGGCGCTCGTCTACCGAGCGAACCGAGTGATCAACTTCGCCCAGGCCGACCTCGGTTTCGTCCCCACGTCGCTCGCCGTCGGACTGATCGTCTTCTCCGGTCTGCCGTACCTCTTCGGGTTCGGTGTCGGACTCGTGGCGGCGGTCGCATTGGGCGTGATCGTCGAGCTCGCGTTCGTTCGACGGTTCGCCAAGGCGTCGCGCCTCGTCCTCACCGTTGCCACCATCGGGATCACTCAACTCCTCGCCGTGCTGGCCTTGCTCGTGCCGCGGATGTGGGGCGAGAGCGCCGCCTCGCAGCGCATTCCCCCACCAGTCGACTGGAAGCTCACGATCGGCACGTTCATCCTGTCGGCCAACGACCTGATCGCGCTGATCGTCGCACCGCTCGCCATGGTCGCCGTCGCCGTGTTCCTCGGGACCACCAGGCTCGGCACCGCCATCCGCGGTTCGGCGGAACGCAGCGAGCGGGCACTGATGCTCGGCATCCCGGTCGCCTGGCTCTCCACGCTGGTGTGGGGCATCGCCGCTGCGCTGTCGTTCCTCGCGCTGTTCCTGCGCGCCGGCATCCTCGGTGTTCCGCTCGGCGCGGCACTCAGCCTCACGACGCTCGTGCTCGCCCTCGCCGCCCTCGTGATCGGCCGCCTCCGACACCTCCCCACGGTCGCCACGACCGCCATCGCGCTCGGCGTGCTCGAATACGGCGTCGCGTGGAACGCGAGCAGCCCGCTGCTGGTCATGCCGATCCTCGGCGCTGCAGTCCTCGTGGCGCTGCTGCTCCAGCGCCGCCAGTACGGACGCGCTGACCGCGACGAGTCCGCGGCGTGGCGCCTCGCCGACGAAGTCCGTGCCTTGCAGCCATGGGTCGCTCGGCTGCCCCTCGTACGGCTGTTGCGCTGGGGCACGGCCACGCTCATCCTCGTGGGCCTCGCGCTGATCCCCCTGCTGCTGCGCACCGATCAGATCATCAAGGCGAGCGCCGTCGTCGTGTTTGCCGTGATCGGGTTGTCGCTCGTCGTGCTGTCGGGCTGGGCCGGACAGATCTCGCTCGGCCAGATGGCATTCGTCGCGATCGGCGCCGCCGTGAGCGGCAAGGCCACGATCACCTGGAATGTCGACATGTCGCTGGCATTGGTGCTCGGCGGCGTCGCTGGCGCGATCGCCGCACTGGTCGTCGGCCTCCCGGCGCTTCGCCTACGCGGGCTCTACCTCGCTGTCACCACCCTCGTGTTCGCGCTGGCGGTCAACTCCTGGTTGCTCAACCGTCAGTTCTTCGACTGGGTTCCGCAGGAACGGATCGAGCGCCTCCCCCTGTTCGGACGCATCGACGTGTCGACCCCCACGCGCTTCTACATCTACACGCTCGTCGTGCTCGCCCTGGTGTACCTGGCTCTGCGAGGGGTCCGCCACAGCCGGACCGGACGAGCCATCGTCGCCCTGCGCGAGAACGAACTCGCCGCCCAGGCGTTCTCCGTGTCGCCGGTTCCGGTCAAGCTCACGGCGTTCATCACCTCGGGCTTCGTCGCCGGGATCGCCGGGGGGCTCTTCGTGCATCTCAGCCAGAGCTTCGATCTCGCCAGCTACGGGGCGGTGATCAGCCTCGAGGTGTTCACCGCGTCGGTCGTCGGCGGGCTCGGCGCCCTGTTCGGCGGGGTGCTCGGAGCGGTGTTCCTCAAGGGCAGCGAGTGGTTCATCACCTCGCCGGAATGGCGGCTGTTGTCGTCGGCCCTCGGCGTACTGATCGTGCTGTTGATCATCCCGGGCGGTCTCGCAAGCCTCGTGATCAAGATTCGAGACTGGTACGTCGAGGTCGTCCTGCGCCGCAGCAGCGTCGACCCGGACGACGCCACAGCCCAACCGCCATCCGCATCGCCCGCGACAAGCGCGAACGGCGTCGACCCGTCCACGCAATTGAACGGTACCGGGCCGACACCAGAGGTGGCCGACGACGACTTGGCGTCGGCCGAACGGAGTGCGACGTGACCGCACCCGACCAGACCGCTCCCATGGTCAAACGGTTCGCCTACGGCGTGCGCCACCCCAAGCAGTGGATGACCGACCTCTGCGGCGGCGAGGCGGCATTCCCGCTGATCATCCTGTTCGGACTGAACGCAGTCGACGAACTGGATCGCACCGCGTTCGGCATCCTGCTGCCCGAGATCCGCGAGTCGTTCGACATCAACATCTCCACGGCGCTGTCGATCGTGGCGCTGTCCTCGATCGCAGCGCTGGCGCTGCAAGTCCCGATTGCCCAATACGCCGACAAGTCCAAGCGCATCCCGCTCGTCGTCGGCGGCGCCCTGATGTGGGCCATGTTCTCCGGCATGACCGGCCTCGCCACCGGGCTGATTCTGCTCACGATCGCCCGCTCAGGGTCTGCGCTCGGCAAAGCGGTGATCGACCCCACGCACAACTCCCTGATCGCCGACTACTACCCGATCGAATCCAGGTCGAGGGTCTACAGCTTCCACCGAGCGGCAAACGCTGTCGGCGCCTTCATCGGCCCGCTGACCGCCGGCATGCTGGCGTACTACTTCGACTGGCGCGTGCCGTTCCTGGTGTTCGTGATCCCCACGGTGATCTTCGCCGTGCTCGCATTGCGGATGAAGGAACCGATCAGGGGCCGTTGGGAGCGCCAGGCCACCGGCGCGTCGCAGGACATCATCGACACCGAGGAGGAGTCGCCGTCGTTCGCCGAGAGTTGGCGCACAGCCCACAAGGTCAAGGCACTGCAGCGCATCTGGTGGAGCCTGCCGTTCCTCGCGACGTCGTTGATCGGCTTCGTCACCCTCGCGGCGCTGCTCTACGAGCAGAAGTTCAACCTCGACGAACGCGCCCGCGGCGTCGCCGCAGCCGTCGCCGAACCTTTCGCGCTCGTCGGGCTCGTGATCGGAGCCCGCATCGCCACCCGGCGCTTCGTCGGCAACATCAAAGGCCTGATCAGGTTCGTCGCCTCGGTGGCCCTGCTCACGTCGTTCGCCTCCGCCGGATTCGCCTTCGCCCCGAACGTGTACATCGCCGTTGCGCTCAATTGCGTCATCTCCGCATCGCTCGCGATCATCGGCCCCGGGGTGCTCGCCGCGCTCTCGCTGGCGATCCCGCCCCGGGCCCGGGCGACCGGTTTCGCCATCGGATCGCTGTGGGTGATCCCCGGGTTGTTCGTGCTGCCCGTGATCGGCTGGATCGCCGACAACTGGTCGATCGAGATCGGCATGCTCGTGATGATCCCGATGTTCATCATCGGCGCCCTCGTGCTGCGCAGCGTCGCTGACGTGATCGACGACGACATCGCCCAGGTGTGGCAGTCCGCTGCGGCTCGCTCCGAAGTGCTCTACGACCGCCGCCAGGGACACACCAGCCTGCTGCTGCTCAAGGGCGTCGAGGCCGGCTACGACAACCGCACCGTGCTCCACGGCATCGACCTGCGGCTCGACGAGGGCGAGGTGGTCGCGCTGCTCGGCACCAACGGCGCCGGCAAGTCGACGCTGTTGAAGTCGATCTCGGGCATCGTCGAAGCCGACCGCGGGGCCATCGTGCTCGACGGACGCGACATCACTCACGCCCCGCCGAACGAGATCGCCGCGCTCGGCATCGTGCAGATGCCCGGCGGCCAGGGCGTGTTCGGGTCGCTCACGGTCAAGGAGAACCTCGAGCTGGCCGGGTGGACCAACCGACGCGACCCCGCCGGCGTCGAAGCGGCCACCGCCGAGGTGCTGGAGATCTTCCCCATCCTCGCGGATCGCCTCGATTCTCCGGCCGCCAACATGTCCGGTGGCCAGCAACAGATGCTGGCGCTGGCGATGAGCTTCGTGATGCGACCGAAGGTGCTGCTGATCGATGAACTGTCACTCGGCCTCGCGCCCGTCGTAGTCGGCCAACTCCTTCCGATCGTGCGCCGCATGGCCGACGACGGCGTCACCGTGGTGCTGGTCGAGCAGAGTGTCAATGTGGCGCTCACCGTTGCCGAGCGGGCCTACTTCATGGAGCGTGGCACCATCCGCTTCGACGGTCCCACCGCCGAGCTGCTCGAACGACCCGACCTGTTGCGCTCGGTCTTTCTCTCTGCAGCGCACGCCGACGACGACGGCACCGGCGGCGCGGACACCGATCTCGATCAGGCGGTGATCGACCGGACCGAGGCACCGGTCTTGTCGGTCGTCGAACTCGCGGTCACCTTCGGTGGGATCCGGGCCGTCAACGGCGCCTCGTTCGACGTGTGGCCCCGCGAGATCGTCGGCATGATCGGCCCGAACGGCGCCGGCAAGACCACTGTGTTCGACCTGATCTCCGGTTTCACCCCGCTCGACGAGGGCCACATCTTGATGAACGGCCGCAGCATCACCGATCTGAACTCGGCGAGCCGTGCAGCGCTGGGCCTCGGACGGTCCTTCCAGGACGCCCGCCTGTTCCCCGAGTTGACCGTCGCCGAGACGCTCGCCGTTGCGCAGGAACGCTTTGTGGGAAGCCGCAGCATCGTGGTCGCCGCGCTCCATCTGCCGATGGTCGTCGATTCCGAGCAGCACGTCGCCATGCGCGTCGACGAACTCATCGAACTGATGGGACTCGGCGACTACCGCCACAAGTTCGTACGGGAGCTGTCCACCGGCACTCGACGTGTCGTCGACCTGGCGTGCCTCGTTGCACACCGGCCGGCGGTGATCCTGTTGGATGAACCCACCTCGGGTATCGCCCAACGCGAGGTGGAAGCGCTGGCGCCGGTGATCCGACGGCTGCGCGACGAGATGGGCGCGAGCCTGGTCATCGTCGAACACGACATCCCGTTCGTGTCCGGCGTCTCCGACCGGTTGCTCGCACTCGAACAAGGTCTGGTCATCGCGACCGGACCGCCAGCGGACGTTCTGGCCCATCCAGACGTCATCGAGTCATACCTCGGCACTTCCGGTGCCGCGATCACCCGATCAGGGGGAACGGAGTAGATCATGCAACCAGCACAGGCAGAGGGCGGGGGCTCCTCGTCGAACACTCTCAAGAAGTGGGGACCGATCGGAGCGATCGTGCTCGTCATCGCGGCGGTGGCCGGCATCGTCCTCGTCACGAGCAGCGACGACGACGACGGTGATGCCGGCGCCGACACGACCACCGCGGTCACCGAGGCGCCGGAGGCCACCGATGCGCCGGACACGACCGATGCGCCTGAGGAGACCACGCCCGACGACACCGAACCCGACGGCGGTGGCGGCGAGATCACGTTCCCGCTGTCGTTCAGTCAAGCCGAGGAGCAGGGCATCGACGTCGCGTGGGACGAGCGCTGCGACCCCGCGACCGGGAACCTGGCGATCGAGTGGTTCTTCGCTCCCGAGTGCTACGCCCCGTTCGAGGGCGACAACGGCGGCGAGACGACCCGAGGCGTCACCGCCGACACGATCAAGGTGGTCCAGTACCAGGGCCCCGACGACGACCCGATCATCAACTACCTGGCCGAACCCATCAGCGTCGACGACACGAACGCCGAGTCGCAGCAGACCGCCAACGACATGCTCGGATTGTTCGAGCAGTTCTACGAGTTGTACGGCCGGACGATCGAACTCGAGTTCTACGAGAGCACTGGCTTCGCGAACGACCCGACCGTCGCTCGTGCCGACGCGGTGCGGATCGCGGAGGACTTCGAGCCCTTCGTGGTGCTCGGCGGCCCTGCGCTGACGAATGCGTTCGCCGACGAACTCGCCGCCCGCGGCGTGATGTGCGTGGCGTGCACACCGGGTCAGCCACCGGACTGGTTCGCCGAGCGCGACCCGTACGTGTACAGCCTTGGGATCAGCGCCGCCCAGAGTCGGGCGCACGCCACCGAGTTCATCTCGAAGCAGATTGTCGGCGGCAACGCCGACTTCGCCGGCGACGAGGCGTTCCAGGCGCAACCCCGCTCGTTCGGACACGTGTGGATCTCGTCGAGCCCGGAGTCACCGGTGATCGCCGCGGCGTTCGAAGCCGACCTCACCGAGGCCGGCGCTGCCATCGTCGAGTCGTTGCCCTACGAACTCAATCCGGCAACCATCCAGGCCCAGGCGTCGCAGATCATCGCCAAGCTGAAGGCGTCGGGCGTCAGCACGGTGATCCTGGTCAGCGATGGCATCGCTCCTCGCGACCTCACCAACGAAGCGACCGCCCAGGAGTACTTCCCGGAGTGGATCATCGCGGCGCCGGCCCTGTCGGACCTCACGGCGTTCGGGCGAACCTACGACCAGACGCAGTGGGCGCACGCCGTTGCGATCCGGGCCGACACTGCGGTTCCGGTGACGCCCGAGATCTCCGGGTTCTACGGGTTGTATCAGTGGTTCATGGGTGCCGAGCCACCGGCCAAGGACACGATCACGTTGCTGATCTCGCCGTACACGCTCCTGGCGGCCAACCTGCAAGCGGTCGGCCCGAACCTCACACCGGAGACGTTCCGTGATGCCCTGTTCGCCGGTGGCGGCACGACGCCGGCGCTCACGGAGCCACTGTTGACCTACGGCGACAAGGGCATCTGGCCCGACACCGACTTCAACGGCATCGACGACGCCACCCTCGTGTGGTGGGATCCCACCGCCGTCGGGCCCGACGAGATCCGCAAGGAGGGCACCGGCATGTGGGCGTTCGTCGACGGCGGCAAGCGCTACCTACCCGGCGAGTGGCCGACGGAGAACAAGCTGTTCGACCCCGAAGGCGCCGTGACCATCTACGAGGTGGCGCCACCCGAGGAGACCCCGCCGGACTACCCCAGCCCCGCCGGCTGAGCCGTACAGGTCGATCCCGGCTTCTCGTGAACTCGTGCGGGAATAGTTCCCGCACGAGTTCACGAGTTCGGAAGTGGGGCCGTCTCGTTGAAGCTCTGGAGCACGGGACGGTCGCCACGGAACACGATCCGACACACCGCGGCCTGGTCGAGGTGACAGTTGAACGAGATCTCGACGCCGACGCCGAGTGCCCACGCGACCGCTGCCTTCATCGGTGACACGTGGCTCACCACCACGACGTTCTCGTGCGACGCCCGCTCGATGAGCTCCACGCAAGCCGACCGGACGCGCCCGTCGAGCACCGCCAGCGACTCACCCCGATCAGGTGTGAAGTGCGGATCCTCTCGCCACCGTTGCCACACCTCGGACGGCACCTCGGTGTGCGGCGTGCCCTCGTACACGCCGTACGACAGCTCCACCCACCGCTCGTCGGTCTCGATGGGAAGGCCGAACGCCTCGGCAGTCTGTTGCGCCCGGCGCAGTGGGCTCGCCACCACCGCTGCCACATCGCCGCCACTGCGCACGTACTTCGCCACCGCCACCGCCTGTTCCTCGCCGAACTCGTCGAGGTCCTGATCGAGGCGCCCCTGCAACAAGCCGGCGGCATTCGCCGGGGTTCGACCGTGGCGTACGAGGATCAACACCACCGCAGTGTCCCACAGGCGCCCTCGCACCGGTCGGTTCAGCCGAGGCGTTCGGGTACGGCGTCGAGCTGACCGTTGCGCGCGAACTCGGATCGGCGGGCGCGATCGCCAAGGTGGTTGTGGCGCCACAGCCACCCACAGATCGCCACCCCGACCGCCTCCAACGGCAGGCTCCACCACCCGCGATCGACGATCGGTAGCGGTGAGTCATCGAACGACACACCGAAGAACGGCCACCAGAACACCTCGGTGTTGTTCCAGGCGCCGTCGAACACGAGGTGCAGGATCATGCCGATCGGTAGCCCCAACAGCAGTTTGCGAATCGGCTTGCGACCGGCCGTGGCGATCATCAACGCAGCCAGCAGACCGACGCTGACCGTGACGCTGTGCAACGCCCGCGCACCGCCGACGACACCATCGGCGATCGGCAACACCGACCCGACGATCAGCAACCGGTAGTCGAAACGGGGGTCGCGGAACACGACCCCCACCGTCACGACCGCAGTGCCGATGAACCAGAAGAACACGGGTGGTGGTCAGCAGTTCAGACGATGAGAAGACGGCCACAGTCGGGGCAGTCGGTGACGCCCGTGTCAGCCGCCTCGTCCTTCACCGTGTCGATCTCGGCGGCCGAGAGTTCGAGGTGGCAGCCCTGGCACTGTTTGCCCACGAGCGGCGCAACGGCGACACCGAGTGCCGCCCGCTTGCGATCGTACGTGACCAACAGCGGATCAGGAAGCTGATCTCGCAGCCCGATGCGTCGCTGTACGAGCGCGGCGAGTTCGTTGTCGATGTCGCGGACCTCGGCAGCAAACGCGTCGTCGGCGAGACTCTGGTGCTTGCGGAGCTGCTCTTCGCCACCGAGATGCTCGGACAGTCGGTCGTCCAGCGTCGACTGCTCTTCCAACGAATTCAGTTCCTGCCCATCGAGTTCGTCGATCTGCGACGTCAGTGTGTCCATCTCGTGCATCAGCGCTTCGGCCTCACGCGGCGCGATCACGGTCTTCATCTGTTGCTCGAGGCGTTGACGATGAGCAAGGAGCTCAGCCCCTCGTTGTTCGGCGGCCTCGATCGACGTACCGAGCTCGTCGATCCGGGACCGCAGCGCGGCTCGCTGCTGCTCCCAGGTCAGCATCACCGCTGTTGCGCCGGCAAGATCGTCACGCAGCGGCGAGTGCTCACGCCGGTGGGCGAGCTGGTCGGCCTGCGTGTCGACGCCTTGGAGCGCCAGCAGCAATTCGGGAATCGTGGTTGGTGTGCTCGGTGCGTTGTCCGCCGTGTCACTCATCGAGGATCAGTGTGCCACCTGTGCACGGTCCCACCTGATCCGTCACCGGAAGCGACGGAAGCGGCGCCAACGGATCGAGGTTGTCCGGCGCAATCGTCGTGCCCACTTGGACCGACTCGTACACCGGCACCGTCGCCGGTGGGACGGTCTCGACGGGCGGAGCTTCGGGGTCCACCGGTGCCAGGGGCGTGGTCGTGGTCGTGGTCGGCGCATTCGGATCGATCGGTGCTGGGGCACTTCCGACCACGCGCAGCGCGCACTCGTTGCCCGGCAGGTACAGACGGGCATTGGGACGTGTGGGCGGCGCCGGGCGATCCCAGTCGAGGGACGGGAAGAACGCGTTCGCAGGCTCCATGAATGCTTTCCAGATCGCTGCGGGGAAGTGACCGCCCTGCACCCCGGCGCCGCTGTACCCGGCGGCCCGGAACTCCGCAATCGCGTCGGATCCTCGGTAACGCATCGGGGTGTAGGCGTTCGGGTCACCGACCCAGACCGCCGTCGCCAGCTGCTTGGTGCCGCCGACGAACCACGCATTGGTGTTGTCCTCCTGCGTGCCGGTCTTGCCGAATGCCGGACGGCGGTTGTCGAACGCGGCGCGACGGCCCGTGCCGCCACCGTAGATCGGTCCCTTCATGATCTCGACCGTTGCGAGGGCCGCGTTGCGATCGAGTACCTGGGTGCCGGGGTCGAGGTGGGAATAGAGACGCTCACCATCGGCGGTGTCGATGAAGTCGACGTAGTAGGGGTCGTGATGGGTGCCCTCGTTGGCCAGCGTCTGCACGCCGGCGGCCATGTCGAGCGGCGACAGCTCGTTGGCACCCGTTGCGAAGCTGATGAACGGGTCGATCGGGCGACGCTCGGTCGCCGGTTGCTCCTTGTACAAGTACGGCGACTGAGCCATCCGGTAGGTGGTGTCGACCACGCGGTTCAGGCCGACGATCTGCGAGAGCCGCACGAACGCACAGTTGATCGACTTGGTCGTGTGCGACTGCAACGTGGCGAGGCCGATGCCCGCTGCACTGACGTTGAAGGGCGGCTGGTCGGGAACAGCGAAGGTGCACGACGCCGGGCCATCGATCAGGTCGTTCTGTTGAGCCCCGGCTTGCACCGCAGCAGCCAGGATGAACATCTTGATGCTCGAACCGGTCTGGCGGGGCGACAGCGCCATGTTGACCTCGCGCTCGTTGGGCACGAAGCCGCGGCCTCCCACCATCACCCGAATCGCACCATTGGTCGAGTCGAGCGACACGATCGACGCATCGAAGCCCTGCGGCGTGTCGGGCAACTCGGTGCGCGCCTGTTCGGCGAGGGCCTGCAGGTCGGCGTCGAGCGTCGTGTGGATGCGCAGACCGCCACGAAACAGCTGGTTGTAACGCTCCTGATAGGTGTCGCCGAGGATGTCGGTCTTGTTGAGCAGATAATCGCGCAGCGCCTCGGTGAAATAGGTCCGAGAGAACGCTCGCTCGGGCAGCGTCTTGACCCGCGAGGGCAGCACGAACTCCTCGGCGATCGCTTCGGCCTCGACGTCGGTGAACAGCTCCTCGTCGACGAGACGGTCGAGCACCTGCAACCACCGCGCACGGCTGCGCTCCGGCTCGTTGATCGGGTCGAACCCTGACGGCGAACGGACCAGACCAGCCAGAAACGCCGACTCGACGAACGTGAGATCGACAGCCTTCTTGCCGAAGTAGGTCTCGGCGGCAGCCTCGATGCCATAGGCGTTGTTGCCGAAGAACACCGTGTTCAAGTAGCGAGCCATGATGTCCTGCTTCGACAGCTCCTTCTCGAGCATGCGGGCGTAGTGCATCTGCAGCAGCTTGTAGCGACCGTCGCGCTCGAGCCCAGCGAGGTAGTCGTTCTTCACCACCTGCATGGTGATCGTCGAGGCGCCCTGCTGGGGCGAGTCGGAGGCGAAGTTCGACAGCGTCGCCCGAACGAGGCTGCGCAGGTTGATCCCGTCGTGGGTGAAGAACTCCTTGTCCTCGACCACCAGGAACGCGTCGATGACCGGCTGCGGGATGTCCTCGAACGCGATCGGCTGGGAGTTCTCGAGTTCGTAGAAGGCGATCTCCTGGCCCTTGACGTCGTACACGTAGGTGCGCTGCGCAAGCGCCTCGAACTCAGGCAACACCACCGGCAATTCCTCATGGGCGTTGGCGCTCGACCAGACCCGCGGTGCCACACCGACGATCGTGGCGGTGAGCAGGAGCGCACCGGCAGCCACGATCAGCAGCAGTCGAGGGATGGATCCGAGCAGACGCACAGTGCCCACGACGATACTGGCGGTGGCGGCCGCCGTGGCGGCAGGCGGTACGGTCGGCGACCATGCAACGACGACCCGACGTGGTGCTGTGGGGGGCCGGCATGGTGGCGGGCGTCCATGCGGCGGCCTGCCAGGAGCTCGACTGGCGAGTGACGGCGGTCGCGTCCCGCAGTGCGGCGCGAGCTGCCGATCTGGCGACCAGAGCCCAGTCGAAGTCCGCCACGTTCGACGAGTTGGTCGCTGCGAAGCGGGGCGACCTGGCGATCGTCGCCACTCCCCCGGCTGCACATGTCGACGCCGCGATCGCACTGCTCGAGGCGGGGTACCACGTCGTCGTCGAGGCACCGCTGGCATGCACGCTCGGCGACGCAGACCGACTGATCGAGACCGAGGAACGAGTCGGTCGCCCGGTGCTCTACTCCGAGCATCTCGCCGCCGCGCCCACGATCGACGGCCTGCTGGTGCGCGTTGCCGGCATCGGGCCGCTCACCCACCTCTCCGCCCGCGCCACCCAGTCCCCTCCGTCATGGCGTCCCGATGACGGCAACGACGCCCACTGGGGCGGCGGCGCGCTGTTCGACCTCGGAGTGCATCCGGTTGGCCTGACCCTGCGCACAGCGACCGAGTCCGGCGCCGGCCGCCCGGTGTCGCTGAGCGCCCTGATCGTCGATGCCGGCACCCGCCACGAGAGCGGCACGATCAAGCTCCACTTCGAGTCAGGCCTCGCCGCCACGGTCAGTGCCCGCTGGCAACCGGGGTCCGCGCCGGACTGGGACCTCCAGGCATCCAGTGCGAGCGCGGTGCTGCGTGCCGAGCTGTACCCGTCCCCGACGCTCGAGCACAATGGGGCACCGGTGCCGATCGGCGCCCCGATCCGTGCGGGCGGTCCATCGATCGTCGACGACTACGGCTACGCCCCACAGCTCAAGCGGCTGTGGACGAACATCCGCACCGGCCGGCCGGTTCCGGCGACGTCGAGGTTCGGCCGGCAGGTGCTCGACGTGATCTGTGCGGCTCACTGGTCGGCTGGACGTGATGCGGTCGAGGTACCGCTGCCGTTCGCCGGCCCACGAGACCGAACACCGGCCGAGCTCCTCGAACCGTGACGTACTCCTCGTGCCTGGCCACGGGGTCGACGTACTCAGCCGCGTGAGAGGTCGCGGCCTTTTTCGATGACGACGACGCCTTCGTCGCTGACCGTGAACCGCTCACGATCGGCGTCACGGTCGAGGCCGACACGCTCCCAGTCGGGAACGATGACGTTCTTGTCGACGATGCACCGGTGGAGGCGGACGCCGGCGCCGATGCGGACGTCGGGGAAGATGATCGAGTCGGTGACGTGAGCATCGTGGTCGATGTAGGCACCGGGACCGACGATCGAGCGCTCGACGTGCGAGCCCGAGATGATCGAGCCCTGACACAGCAGACTGCCGTCGACGAACGACGGCTCGCCACCGCGACCTCGTGACACCTTTGCGGGCGGCAGTGCCCGGCGTGAGGTGTAGACCGGCCATCGTTCGTTGTAGAGATTGAAGACCGGCACGGGTGCGATCAGATCCATGTTGGCGTGGAAGAACGAGTCGAGCGTGCCGACATCGCGCCAGTAGCCCTTCTCGCGTTCGTCCTGGCCGGGGATCACGTTCTTGGAGAAGTCGTAGACGCGTGCGACGCCGTCGTCGGTCAGTGCCGGAATCACGTGACTGCCGAGGTCGGTGTACTGATTCTCGCGGGGCGTGACGACATCGATCAGCGTCTGGGTGTCGAAGACATAGTTGCCCATACTGGCGAGACACATCTGGTCGTTGCCGGGCATCGTCGGCGGATCTGCGACCTTCTCGTGAAACGCCAGGATCTTGCCGTCGTCGTCGACCTCGATCACACCGAAATCGATCGCCTCGTGTTTCGGCACCGGAATTGCCGCCACGGTCACCCCAGCACCCGACTCACGGTGCTCCTCGACCATCTGCCGCGGATCCATCCGATAGATGTGGTCGGCACCGAAGACGGCGACGATGTCGGGGGCCTCGTCGGAGATCAGGTTCAGGTTCTGGTAGATCGCATCGGCAGAGCCCTGAAACCAGTACGGCCCGCGACGCATCTGAGCAGGCACGGGCGTGACGTAGTCGTCGAGCATTGCCGAGAACCGCCAGGTCTGCGAGATGTGACGGTCGAGGCTGTGGCTCTTGTACTGAGTGAGCACCACAATCTTCAAATAGCCGGCGTTCGCGAAGTTCGACAACGCGAAGTCGATCAGTCGGTACGTACCGGCGAACGGAACCGCCGGCTTGGCCCGGTCGTTGGTCAACGGCTGCAGGCGCTTTCCCTCGCCTCCGGCGAGCACGATCACGAGCACCTTGGGTTCGATCGACATCGACCTCAACCGTACACACGCACCGCGGTCAGCGCGGCGACTGCTCGACCGGATTCCGTGCGTTCACTGCGAGATCACCGTAGAGCGCCACATATCGACGGGCCGGTTCCCGCCACGACCAGTCGATGGCCATGATCCGCTTCTGGATCGCGCCCCGACGTCGCCGGTTGCGTACTCGGCGCTCCGCCCGGAACAGCGCAGCGAGCAGGTCGTCGCTCGCCGTCCGGTTGGCGACGAAGCCGCTCCCGTTTCGTTGGAGATCGACGTCGCTGACGGTGTCGACGAGTCCGCCGACGGCCGTCACGACCGGGATCGACCCGTAGCGCATTGCCTGCATCTGGGTGAGCCCACATGGCTCGAACCGACTCGGCATCAAATACAGGTCCGAGCCGGCGAACATCAGGTGCGACAGCGCCTCGTCGTAACCGTCGACGAACGCGAACGAGTCGGGATGTGCCTCGGCAAGCTGATGGAGGTGATTTGCCAATCCGGCGTCGCCCAAGCCGAGAACCGCCACGCGCATCGGGATCTGCGAAAGCAACGGCACCAGCGGTGCGAGCAGGTCGACCCCCTTCTGGTGGGTGAGGCGGGTCACGACGGCGCCGAGCACGACGCCGTCGTCGGAGAAACCCAGTCGTTCGTGCAGCGCCGAA
This sequence comes from Ilumatobacteraceae bacterium, assembly GCA_035527095.1. Classification (GTDB taxonomy): domain Bacteria; phylum Actinomycetota; class Acidimicrobiia; order Acidimicrobiales; family Ilumatobacteraceae; genus Sva-07. Next base: position 42,380 of record DATLBC010000125.1, read on the forward strand.
CGATTGACGTCTCGGGTCTCGATCGAGGTCACCGTGAACGGCGACGCGATCAACGGGTCGTTCGCCGGGTCCCAGACGTCGGTGTCGATCCCGTTGAGGATGCCGACCAGGTCGTCTGAGCGGTGTCGCAGTGGTTCATCGAGGCCGAACCCGCCCTCCGGTGTGACGATCTCGGCGGCGTAGTGCGGAGACACCGCCACGATCCGGTCGGCGAGCGCCAATGCCCCCGACAGTGGGTTCGCTGCACCCCACCACTCGTAGTGCGCGGCGCGAGGCCCGATCAGGTCGAGCCACGACGAGCTCGTGACACCCTGATAGGCAAGGTTGTGGATCGACATCACCGTTGGCGGCGGATCTGCGAGCGCGGCGAGCACCGGGCCGGTGTGCCAATCGTTGAGGTGCAGCACATCGGGCGGGTCGCCCTCGACGAATGCGGCGACAGCGCGGGCGAATCGGAAGAACCTTTCGCTGTTGTCCGGCCAGCCCTCACCGTTCGCCTGCAGGTACGGGTGCGGTCGCGCCATGCCTGGCACCGACACGAGGTGCAGCCGACCGGCAGCGGGATGGTGGCCGGCGCGCACGGTTGCGACTCCCACCCAATCGGGAACATCGAGCCGGATCGTGGTCTCGTCGACGAGCGTGACGTCGCCGTAGTCGGGCATGACGACGTCGAGATCGACGCCGAGGCGGCGCAACTCGGCACCGAGACCCGCCGCAGCGGCCGCAAGACCGCCAACGGTCGCCACCGGTGACAGCTCGGCTGTGGCGAACACGACACGCATGGCCTCAGTCTGGCGTGCGACGCGGTCCGGAATCGGGGTTTCCTCGCTGGACTGGTTCGGATTGACTGAGATGGTGTCCGACACTGCGAACTTGACCGACATCCCCGGCGTGTCACCCGATGACCCCGACGCCGTCGGCGACGACATCCGCCTGCTCGGGCGGCTGTTGGGCGATGCGATCGAGCAGACCGAGGGCCCCTCGGTGTACGAGCTCGTCGAGCAGGTTCGCAGGATTGCCGTCGAGGCCCGCCGCGCCGGGCAGAGCGGCGTCGACGACATCCGCGCCGCCTTGGCTCAGCACCCGCTCGACGAGCAGATCCTCGTGTTGCGGGCCCTCGACTGGTTGTCGTTGCTCGCCAACACCGCAGAAGACGTCCACCTCGAACGTCGTCGACGCCAGCATCGACAGCACGACGACCCGCCACGACCCGGAAGCCTCGATGCCGTCCTCCAGCGAGTGAAGGGCGCCGGCATCAGCGCCGACGATCTCGTCGCCGCGGTCGCGACACTGCAGGTGAGCCCCGTGATCACGGCACATCCGACCGAAGTCCGCCGCAAGACGGTTCTCGAAGTGCTCGCCGAACTGAGCGACCTGCTCGACGAACTCGATCTACGGCGAAGCGATCCGGCATCGGTGACTCGCGTCGAGTCCGAACTGTCGGTGCGCGTGTTGTTGTTGTGGCAGACCGCCCTACTGCGTCTGTCGAAGCTGCGTGTCCGTGACGAGATCAACGAAGCGATCCGCTACTACGACACCAGCCTGTTCGAAGTGATTCCGACCCTCACGCGGGAGCTGGCAACGAGCGTCGCCGAGGTCGCCGACGGCCGCCGGGTCGACACGTCGGGCTCGATCACGATGGGATCGTGGATCGGCGGCGACCGCGACGGAAACCCCTTCGTGACCGCCGACGTCGTGCGCTACGCAACGGGCCGTCAGACCGAAACGGCCCTGGGCCACCATCTCACCGCACTCCATCGCCTGTCGCGCCGGCTGTCGATGACCGACCGTCTGGTCACGTCCAGCCCGGAAGTGCACGCACTCGCCGCTGCGTCCGGCGACGACTCGCCGTTTCGAGCCGACGAGCCGTATCGACGCGCGTTGCGCGGGATGCATGCACGCCTACACGCCTTCGCCCGCGAGGTACTCGATCCAGCCGTCGACGTGCCGGGCCCGGCGCCGATCGGCGACAGCACGCCGTACGCCGATCTCTCCGAGCTGACCGCCGACCTCGACCACGTGATCAACGCACTCCGCGGCCACGGCGCAGGGCCGATCGCGGACGCGCTGGTCGAACCGGTGCGACGCAGCGTCGCGATCTTCGGGGCACACCTCTGTGGACTCGACCTGCGCCAGAACTCGGCGGTCCACGAGGAGGTGCTCGCCGATCTGCTGGCATGTGCCGGTGTCTGCGACGACTACCTCGATCTCGCCGAGACCGACCGCGTGGACGTGTTGGCCGCCGAGCTGCGCAACCCGAGACTGTTGCGCCATCCCGGCGCCGAGCTGAGTGAACGCACCAACGCGGAGCTGGCGATCCTGGCGGCGGCTGCCGATGCGGTGGCGCGTGTCGGCCGACGGATCGTGCCGCACTACGTGATCTCGATGGCCCACGACCTGAGCGACGTGCTCGAAGTGGCCGTGCTCCTCAAGGAGGTCGGCTTGGCACACGGTGCCCATGGCGGGCAGTCGGCATCCGCTCAGCTCGACATCGTTCCGTTGTTCGAGACGATCGACGACTTGCGCCGCTGCCCTGACGTGCTCGCCTCGATGTTGGCCGACCCCGTGTACTGCCAGATCGTTCGCTCGCGAGGCAACCGCCAAGAGGTGATGGTCGGCTACTCCGACTCGAACAAGGACGGCGGTTACCTGTGCTCGCAATGGAGCCTGTCGTCGGCGCAGACCGCACTGGCCGGCGTTGCCCGCCGAGCGGGCGTGCAGCTCCGGTTCTTCCACGGACGCGGCGGCACTGTCGGCCGTGGCGGTGGGCCCGCGTACCAGGCAATCCTGGCGTTGCCACCCGGCACCGTCGACGGTGCCATCCGACTGACCGAACAGGGCGAAATCGTTGCGGCGAAGTACTCCAACCGCGCGATGGCAAGTCGAAACCTCGAAACGTTGGTGTCGGCCACGCTCGAAGCCACGCTGCTGCACCGCGTCTCCTCCGACGGCACCAACGCCCGAGTTCTCGTCGATCCGCTGCATGCCGACACGATGGGCGAACTGTCGTCGCTTGCCTTCGACGCATATCGACAGCTGGTCTACGGCGACGATCGATTCGTCGCCTTCTTCCGTGCCATCACCCCGACCAACGAGATCGCAACGCTCAACGTCGGCAGCCGCCCGGCGTCGCGAACGACATCGAACGCCATCGAGGATCTTCGGGCGATCCCGTGGGTGTTCGGGTGGACGCAGTGCCGCCTGATGATCCCCGCATGGTTCGGCGTCGGCAGTGCCGTCGAACGTTTCGTCGGCGCCGAAGGTCCCCGGTCGGACGCTCGCATTGCACAGCTGAGCACGATGTATGCCGACTGGCCGTTCTTCCGATCCGCCATCGACAACATGGGCATGGTGCTCGCCAAGTCCGACATCGACATCGCTCGCCGGTACGCCGATGTCCTGGTCGAGGACGACTCGATGCGCACGGACATCTTCGACGCGATCGCGAACGAGCATGCTCGGACCCTCACATGGCATCGCCGGATCACGGGCGCACCGTCGCCACTTGCCGACAACGCGCTGCTGGCTCGCAGTCTGCGCAACCGGTACCCGTATCTCGACCCGTTGCATGTCATGCAGGTCGACTTGTTGAGACGATTCCGAGATGGCGACGACAACGAACTGGTGGTGCGCGGCATCCAACTGTCGATCAATGCGATCGCCACCGGGCTGCGCAACTCGGGTTGATCTACCCTGCCGTCATGACTCTGAGCCGACGGGCACGTTTCTTCCGCAAGCGAATCGCCAAGTTCCAACTCGGCGACGACGTGCCCATCGAAGACCGTCGGGAAGCGATGGACAAGCTCGACGCCATCCCGCGTCCTCGCAAGGTCGACTACGTCGACACGTTCGTTGGTGGCATCCCGGCGATCGTGGCGACGCCGACCGAGGTGCAGCCCGACCGCCACATCCTGTACATCCACGGCGGCGCGTACGTCGTCGGATCACCGAAGAGCCACATCGCCATGTGCGCACGACTCGCGAAGCGTGCGGCCGCCACGATCACCGTGATCGACTACCGACTCGCACCCGAGCATGTGTACCCAGCGGCGGTCGACGACTGCGTCGCTGCCTATCGGGCGATCATTGCCGACGTCGATCGGGCGCTGGTGACGATCGCCGGCGACTCCGCCGGTGGTGGCGCCACACTGGCGACGCTCGGCGCGCTGAAGGCTGCCGGTGATCCGATGCCGGGAGCGGTGTACGTGCTGTCGCCGTGGAGCGACCTGACCGCGTCGGGCGAGTCGGTGGTGACGAGAGCGCCGTTCGATCCACTGTTCGACGGCAATGGTCTGCTCGAGGCTGCGACGACCTACGCGGGCGACACCCCGCTCGACCATCCAGGCGTGTCACCGCTGTTTGCCGACCCGACCGGCTACCCACCGACAATGATCCAGACCGGGATGGACGAGATCCTGCTCTCGGACTCGACTCGGCTCGCCGAGCGGTACGACGCGGCCGGCGTCGACGTGCGACTCGACCTGCGCGACGGACTCTGGCATGTGTACCCGATCCTGGCGGGCTACATGCCCGAGGCGACCGACGCGCTGGTTCGTGCGGCGGTCTTCATCCGGGAGAAGACCCCGGCCCCGGTGCCCATTCCGGAGCGGCCCACCGTCTCGGCATGAGCGCCCCCCGGTTCCCCGAGCTCGGCTTCTACACGCTCGCGGGCGGCGCTCAGAATCCACACGATCTCGTCGACGAGTGTCGTCGAGCCGAGGAACTCGGGCTCGGCGCCGTGTTCATCAGCGAGCGCTTCAACGTGAAGGAGGCGGTGACCCTGTCGGGCGCGGCGGCCGTCGCTTCGACGAACATGCAGATCATCACCGGGGCGACGAACCACAACACGCGTCATCCGATCGTGACGGCGTCGTATGCCACGACGATGCACCGCTTGACCGGTGGACGATTCGTGCTCGGCATCGGTCGGGGAATCGCTCCGCTGTTCGACGCCTACGGCATTGCCCGCATCACCACCGCACAGATGGAGGACTTCACCGAGGTGATGCGACGGCTGTGGCACGGCGACACGATCATCGGCCACGACGGCCCGATCGGCTCGTACCCCGTGCTCCGACTGGATCCGACGTTCGACGAGGACATCCCGCTCGGCCTGGTGGCATTCGGCCCGAACTCGTTGGAACTGGGTGGGCGCGCGTTCGACCATGTCATCCTGCACACGTTCTTCACCGACGAGACGTTGCAGCGATGTGTGCGGACCGTGAAGGACGCGGCCGAGCGCGCCGGACGCGACCCGGAGTCGGTGACGGTGTGGTCGTGCTTCGCAACGATCGGCGACCATCTGCCCGAGTCGGTACGACTCAAGAAGACCGTCGGTCGCCTCGCCACCTACCTCCAGGCGTACGGCGACCTGATGGTGGCAACGAATCGATGGGATCCGGTGGTGCTCGCCGCGTTTCGCGCCGACGACCTGGTGGCCGGAATCCGTGGTCCGATCGACGTGGGCGCCACCACCGAGCAGCTCGAACACATCGCCACCTTGATCCCCGACGCATGGCTCGCACCTTCGGCGACGGGATCAGCCGAGCAGTGCGCAGCGTGCGTGCGCGGCCAGTTCGACCTCGGTGCCGACGCAGTGATCATGCACGGCGCCAGTCCGGACGAACTCGCCCCCATCGTCGACGCCTACGCAGCGATCTGACGGCCGTCCGCGGGCACCGCGGGATCACGAGCGACGGTGCTCCTCGAGCAACACCACCCTCGGGAACAGCACGTTGTTCTCCTTGTGTACGTGCAGGTGGGTATCGGCCTCGAGCTGTTCGAGGCCCTCGAACAATGCTTGGTAGGAGGCGCATCCGTCGTCGGGCACCGTGAAGTCGCCGGTCACCGACCGTAGATCACCCAGGAGCGCTCCGAGCTCGTCGTGTTCACGCAGCAGTGTCGAGATCGGGTTGCCGAGTGACCCGAAGCCGAACGTGGGCGCAGTCGGTGACGACGCCAACTGCGCGATCGCCGGGAACAGCACCCGCTCCTCCTTCATCAGATGCGGTTCGATGTCGGCGCGAATCGCGCCGAAACAGCATGCGACCTCGTTCAGTTCGGGGTGACGGTCGCCATGCACGCCCACGACCTTGTCGAGGAGCGCCTGCAGGCGGGGCAACTCGCTCCAGAGGTACCGATGATGCGTGTCGACCAGGTGCTCGACCAGATCTGCGACCTCCAGGTGTGACCAGGACGCCGGGCCGTCATCGCTGATCGATGACCTCAGTTCCGTGGCGACGACCGCCGCATCGAGTCCGGTGTCGCGGCACGCCTGGCCGAGGGTGACCGCTCCGCCGCAGCAGTAGTCGAGCTTGCGATGTTCGAGTTCGCGGGCCAGCGAGGGATACCTCGTGACGATCGCTCCGAGCGTCATCTCGGGGCCAACGGTGTCGTTCATGCCAACCTCACTCCCAGTGTCGTGACGGCGACGAGGCCGAAGCCGAGCGCCATCTGCCGAAGGCCCAGCACCGCTGCCTGCGGCACCGGCGAACGCCGCACCCACACGAGGTGCAGGACAATGATCATCAGCACGGCGACCGACCCGACGATCACGTCGCGATCGACGACCGCCGCTGCGGCCGCAACGACGACCGCCAGCAGCTGGAACAGGTCGCTGGACCGTGTACTTGCTGCGCCGCGATGCAGGCGGAGTATCTGCGTGCGGATGAACGGGATCGCCCCGGTCGACCGCGCCGCCAGGATCAGCCACGCGGCGATCGCAAGCCGGATGGGCCCATCGCCGGCGGTGACGATGGCGGCGGCAACCGCGCCCATCCCGATGGCACCACACAGCTCGGGCACCAACCGGCGGCCACGGCTGCGCACGTCGAACCAGAGTTCGACCACGAACAGCGGCAGTGCCACGACCAGCGGAACCAGCCACTGCCAACCGGCGCCGAGCATCGCCAGTGCGCCGAGCGCAGCGATCGCGCTCAGCTCGACGGCGCCGATGCGACGGGCAAGCAGCGATCGGTCCAATTCGCGATCGCGGCGACGATCGACCATCGCCAGCTTCAACGGTGTACGGGCCACGAACGCGAGCATCGCTGCGATGCCGATCGCCAGGCCCTCCCACGAGAACGCGAGCAGCACCCCCAGCAGGATCGGTTCGCCCGTGAGACCCCATCCTCCGTGCTCCGACGGGATCGCGACGGCCCTCCAGGTCGGCCGGGCCTTCGCAGTGCCTGGCGCCGCGGTCCGAACGGTCATGCTGCACTCACCCCCGACAGGCGAAGGCCTGCAAGCGAGTCACGCAATTCGTGACGTGCGCGTGCCCACGCGACGTGGAGCGCACACGGTTCAGCCGCGTCGCACAAGCGCTCGGCGACCACACAACGGCCGTCGTCGGTCGGCCCGTCGATCGTCTCGACCACCTCGAGCACCGTGATCGAGTCGAGATCGCGTTGGCGTTCGTAGCCGCCCGTCGGGCCCGGTACGGACCGCACCCAGCCGACACGGACCAGCGGCCCCATGACCTGGGGGATGAACCCCGCGGTGGTTCCGAGAAGTTCGGCCAGATCAGCGCTCTTGAGCCGCTCGGACGACGATTGCAGTGCAACCAGGGCCCGTACCGCCAGGTCGGCGCGCTGGGTGATCTCCAGTCTCATGGTCACAGACTGCCGGACTCGCCGACCGCTGGACAAGGGCGGATGTCCTCTGTCACGGCTCGCCGTCGCCGGCCTGCAGCAGGCCGACCGCTCCCCGACCGGGGAAGTTGAAGGCGTGGGTGACCATCGGGTAGAGCCCGTCCTCGGCGGCCTTCAGTTCGATCACTGCGCCCTGCGCCGGTGCCAGGTCGACAGCCTGAGAGCCCCAGTTGCCGTCGTTGCCCCGCGCCAGGTGAATGCCCTCCTTGATCACGTCGTCGAAAATCGTGCCGACGATGTGGAACGACGAGTCGATCGACGGCCCGACGTCGAGGACGAACAACCGGACCTCTTCACCGGTCGGGATCTCGATCGGGTTGTCCTTGTACTGGAACGCCGCTCCGTTGAACATCACGAAGTCGGGTGCCGGCGCGGCTTGGTTGGCCTTCGCGAACGACGACACCTCGCCCTGGGGGCCGAGATACCACTCGTGCTGGACGATGAAGAACTCGTTCTCCATCGGCGGGAGTCCACCTTCTGGTTCGACGATCACCATGCCGAACATCCCGTTGGCGATGTGATGCAGGACCGGATCGGTGCCGCAGTGATACATCCAGACCCCGGCATAGTCGGTGGTGAACTCGTAGATCAGTTCCTCACCGGGAGCGATCGAACGCATCTCGTCGTTCCAGGCAACCTGCGATGCGTGGAAGTCCACCGAGTGCGAAGCCGTGGCTTCAGGCGGGTTGATCAGGTGGACACGAACGGTGTCGCCGACCTCCGTGCGAATGACCGGACCCGGCATCGTGCCGTTGAATGTCCAGATCTGCTGGACGTACCCCTCGGCCACGGTTGCGAGCTTCTCTTCCACCACCATCTCGACGTCGATGAGGTCGCCCCCGTCAGGGGCACCGCCAGGGATCAGCGTGAAGCCCTCGCCCTCGCCGCGCTCGGGGGCCTGCGGATCGCGCCACTCGTAGGGCGGTGCATCGGGGTCGGCGTCGACCACCATCGCCTCGTCGGTCGCGATGCCAGCATGCGGGGCCTCAGCGGCGGGCGTTTCATCAGTGCGGATCACGCCCTGCATCCCAGCCTCGGCATGACCCGGAATCGAGCAGATGTAGGCCACCCCTTCCGCAGGCACCTCGAAGTCGAACTCGACGGTCTCACCAGCGGCAGCGACGATGGCCTCGCCATTGTCGAACTTGATGTCGTGTTCGATCGTGCCGCTGTTGACCAGCGTTCCCGAGTAGGCGCCGGCGGTCGCCATCACGCTCGACGGCCCGAAGGCGAACTCGGTGGCGACGAACTCGATGGTGTCACCGGGTGAGATCTCCGCTGAAGCCGAGCCGGTGTCGGCCGCTGTCTGCGCTCCCGCCTCGATGCCGCCGCCCCCCGTGGCACCGGAGCCGTCGGGCGCATCGGTCCCGCACGCTGCTGCGGCGACGACGAGCAGTGCGGCGACGCCGGCCCGGACGAACGATCGGATGTGCATGGTTGACCTCCTGGGTTCGATCCCGACCAACTCGCCGGATCTATCCAGAAGTCTCACAGTCAGCGACTCATGGACCCAGGGCCGAAAGTCCCGCCCGCCGGCCAACCCCAGCCTCGCACCACGTCAGCGATGAGCGAGGCGACCGGATACGGCCAGTTCACTCATCGCAACCGGTCGCACCACGTCAGCGATGAGCGAGGCGACCGGATACGGCCAGTTCACTCATCGCAACCGGGCAACAAGCGAACGTGGCGTCAGGAGGTGGTCGACACGACGGTGACGGGAATCGCCACCTTGCGTCCGATTCGGCACGGGAGATCCTGGCGCAACCATCGTGACACCTTCGTGGGCAGCGTTGACACGATGACTTCCTCGAAACCGTGTGTGCCGACGAGACGGGCCACCGCGGCGGGCGTGTCGGGATCGAGAGACAACTCCCCCGTCGCCGTGGCCCCCATCCCCGCCAGCCAATCGAGCCCGAACTCGAGTTGCTCCTGCGCCGCCCGGCGGTCGTAGTCGATGTCGCGACTCAGCGTCGGCGCCATGTCTGCCGCCGTACCGCCCACCGCGACGGCAGATGCAACCGGGCTCGGAACGGGTACAACGAGGTGAACAACGCACGGGGCGGCCTGCACACGAGTGGTGATCAGTTGCGCCAGCTCGGATCCACCCAGCGAGCGATTTCCAACGATCAACACCTTGCCCATCTCGACCCCCGAGTGCGATGTGGTTGCGTGAACTGTAGACGATCGGGCCACCCGGGGCTCATCCTTTGCTTCGCCTGCGCCGGATTCCACCTGGAAGAGTGTGTCGATGTTGCTCGACTCCCTCGACCTGACCGCCGATGCCTTCGCCGATGCGACCGGCTGGGTGGCCACACCCGAAGGCTTGTGCAAGGGCGATGCCTGCGTGCCCGTCCCGGGCGCGTTCGGAGCCGACGGCGCACTCGATGTCGCCGCGATCGCCGATCGGCTCGGCATGGCGCTCGTCGCCGACGACGCGTCGGGCGTGTGGGCACTCGGACCCGAGAGCGGAGGGCGAGCGCTCAGCACCGCCACCGTGCCCGAGATCGAATTGCCCGACGTCGACGGCAACCCGTTCAACCTGACCGCGATGCACGGACGCAAGGTCTTGCTCGTCGCCTGGGCCTCGTGGTGAGGCTGTTCCGCTGACCTGCCCGTGTGGCAGGCACTCCATGAAGAACTCGAGCCGCTCGGCCTGAGCGTCGTCACCGTCGCGCTCGATCTCGACCCCGAGAAGGCGCGGCCGTGGATCGACGCTGCGTCACCCACACATCCGTCCCTGATCGACAGTGACCACCGCGTCGACGAGCTCCTGGGGATCTCGAACGTCCCGATGGCGGTGTGGATCGACGAGACCGGCACGCTCGTCAGGCCGGCGGAAGGGGCCTCGATCCAGCCGAGCCCGTTCGCTGCCCTCGAGATCACCGACGACATGCCCGACCGCCTGCAGGCGGTGCTCCGCGAGTTCAAGCAGATGCCCGAGACCGGCCCTGCCTACCGCGAGGCGATCATCGACTGGGCGAGCCGCGGCGCGGACAGTCGGTATGCGATGTCACCCGACGAGGTCGTCGCAGCGTCGCAGCCTCGCTCGGCCGATCACAGCCGAGCAGCAGCGTGCTTCGAGCTGGGCATCGCAGCCGAACGGCGAGGCGACCACCCGTCGGCCATGGCGTGGTGGAAGCAGGCACACGCGCTGTTCCCCGAGAACTGGACCTACAAGCGCCAGGCCTGGACGCTCGAGTCCACGCCCGACGGTGCCGACTCGGACAAGGCCCAAGAGGTCCACGACACCTATGGAACGTCGTGGAGCGACGAGTTCCTGGCCACCGGCGGCGCCAATTACACCGTCATGCCAAACCTCTGAGCCCCACTCGCACCAACGGTCGATGAACCGACGAGCCGCGACGTCAGAAGCCGAGGATTGACCCGGAATCGAGATCGTCGACCGCAGCGAAGGTTCGTCGAACCAGCTCGTCGAACAGCGCCGCACCGCGAGCATTCGCCGGGTCGATCGTCAGCAGGCTCGCGCCGAACGACACGGCGTAGAAGAGCATCCCCTCGACGTACCCGCGCCGAACTCCCTCGAGCGTGACGTGGTCGGCGCCGACCCCGGCGGCGTGGATCCCGCGGACGTAGCGTTCGATCAGTTCGTCCTCGAACTCGCGCCGTGCGGGAACGGTCAGGTTGTTGGCGCAGAAGTACACCAGGTCGGTCTGGCCGGGTGCGCGCATGCTGAGCTGCCAGTCGACCACTGCGACCGAGCCGTCGTCGGCGAAGAACAGGTTGTCGAGGCGGAAGTCACCGTGGATCAGCGTGACCGGGTCGTTCTCGTGGCCCTGGATCCACGTCGGGATTCCGGGCACGAACTGCTCGCACCATCGCAGGCATCGTTGCGGGAGTTCGTCGCCGTACCGCTCGAGGAACACGGGCCAGCCGACTTCGAACATCGCCCCGAGACCGAGCACCGCGGGATCGTCGAGACCGGGCATCCACGCGAACGATTCGAGCGACGCGTGTTCGAACCAGGCCCCGTGGAGGCGAGCGAGCAGATCGATCGACTGTTCAGCCTGCTCGCGAGTGGCGCCTGCAAGATGGTCGCCGGCAACGGCCGGGGCGAGATCCTCGAGCACCAGACACGGCGGGTCGAGCGTGTTGACGTATGCATGCGGGACGCGGATCTGCAAGTCGGGAGCGATGTCGCGATAGAAGCAGTGCTCGCGCTCCCAGACGCGCATCATCTCGCCGATCGCCCGGCCCCCGGGATCCGACGTCGGGAGTTTCACGATGACCGAGCAGGGAGCGCCAGGGTCCGACGAAGCGATGGTCACGCGCGCAAGTTGCCCCATGAACCCCTCGCCGGCGGCGATCGGGTGGACATCGATCGAGTCGAGACGTGCGTCGAGCGCTCCCGCCAACCAGGCAGCGTCGATGTCGGCAATCGTGACCGGTGTCGCCATGGCCCGACATCCTGCCACTCGACGGGTGCCAGATCGTTGCCGGAGCGTCCCCACCCGGAAGAGCACCTCGACCGACACGGCACGATGTCTCGACGTGTCGTCGAGCCTGATGGAGATCTCCGATTGAGATGGCCCTATCGTATTCAGATGCGTTCACGGCCCTTCCTCGCTGTCGTCGCTGCCATCGGCAGCGTCGTCGGAGCAACCCTCATCGGAGCCGTCTCGACACCTGCTTCGACCGTCGACGCCGCGGGCACCACGAGCGCCTATGTCGCTCTGCCGACATCGCAGCGGCTCATCGACACCCGCCTGTCCGGTCCGATCCGTGCTGGTGGCACCATCTCGGCGGCCGTCACCGGTGCTGCACCGTTGCCCGCCGCCGGCACGGTGAGTGCCGCGGTCCTCAATGTCACCGTCGCTCCCCCCGCTGCGCCGGGCTACTGGACCGTGTGGCCGCACACCAACGCCCGACCGGTGGCCTCCAACGTCAACATCGACGAACTGCAATCGCTGTCGGGCAACGTCACACCCAACCTGGTGACGGTGCCGGTCGGCGCTGACGGGATCATCGATCTCTACACCAGCGGTGGGGGCAACGTCATCGTCGACCTGCTCGGGTACTACACGCCCGCCGCGTCGGCGTCGGCCGGTCGGTTCCAGCCGCTCGCTGCTCCCACCCGCGTCCTCGACACGCGCGGCTTCGGGGCGTTCCGACCGGGCGAGACACGCACGTTCACCGTCCCCCGTGCCGCCGGTTCCAGCGCGGTCGCCATCAACCTCACGTCGGTCACCGTCGCACGCGGATACTGGCAGGTCTTCGCAAACGGCAGCCCCCGACCGGCGACCTCCAACCTCAACTCGCCGCCGGGTCTCTTCGCGGTGGTGGCGAACCAGGCGATCGTCACGCTCGATGCCACGGGGAGCATCTCGATCTTTTCGCAATCGGGCGGAGACCTGATCATCGACGTCGTCGGCACGTATTCGGGGGCAGGAGCCGCCGACAGCACCAGCGGGCTCTTCGTGCCCATGGCCACGCCGACCCGCATCGTCGACACGCGCGACCCGGCATTGAACCCACTCGGCGGAACCACACGGCCCGCCCCGGGCTGGCGCTTCGAAGTGCCCGTTTCGTCGCACCGAGCGATCAATCGATCTGACGTGTCGGCCGTCGTGGTCAATGCCACCACCGCCGACCCGCTCGCCGTTGGATTCGTCACGGTCGGGACCGCCGGTGCCACCGACCCCCGGGTCTGGCCGACCACATCGACGATGAACGTGGTGCGACCCGATCAGACCCTCGCGAACCATGCCATCGTCCCGGTGTCCGTGCGTGGTTTCTCGATGTTCACGCAACCGGGCGGCCATTTGATTGCCGACATCGCCGGGTACTTCCTCGGCTCGCCTGCGCCGGCGCCGTTCGCTGCTCCCACCAACAGCGGCCCTGCGAGGTGTGCAACCCAAACCGTCGGAGCACCGGGAGCGCCCGTTGGGCCCATCGTGTACGGCTCGTCACGCGTCGCCGTGGCGAATCTGCAGACCCGACTCCTCCAACTCGGGTTCTGGAACGCCGGCGCGGATGGCGTCTACGGTCTCTCCACCACCCAGGCCGTCATGGCGTTCCAGAAGTGGAAAGGTCTGCCCGCGACCACCGCAGTCGACAACAGGACCGCAATTGCGCTGAACACCGAGATGTGCCGACCTGCCGCAGGACGCAGCGGCGACCTCTTCGAAGTCGACAAGACCAAGCAGATCGCCTTCGTCGTGCGCGGCGGCGCAGTGCAGTACGTCTTCAACGTGTCCACGGGCAATGGCAAGTCCTACGACGAGGAGGACCAGAAGGCTGCGGGACGGCGCGTGATCGGCATCGCCCTCACCCCGTCCGGCACGTTCCGCACCTACCGAGAGCACGACGTGGTGCGCTACGAAGGCGATCTCGGGTCGCTCTACCGCCCGAAGTTCGTCGTCGGTGGCATTGCCGTGCACGGCGCGCCACGAGTGCCGAACTATCCGGCCTCGCACGGATGTGTTCGCGTCGCCAATCCCGTGATGGATCTGATCTGGAGCCGAAATCTGCTCCCACTGCGCTCAACGGTCTGGATCCACGACTGACGCTGCCCGGTGGCGGCGCCAACCTTGAAAGCCGGTGACAGCGAACGTCATCACCACGAGTGGGGCAACGATGAGCGCGGCGGGCCCAACGACATCAGCGGCCGATGAGTCGCTCGCATCGAGAACCAGGTAGGCGGCGTAGGCGGCGTAGAACGAGATCAGGACGAACCCTTCCCAGCGCTTGATCTGGAAGCCGTTCCACACGATCGGCACCAGGACGATCGTGGCCGCGAGCATCACCGGAAAGTCGAGGCGCAGCGAGACGTCGCTGACCGGAATGCCGTCGCTCGACACGATCGAGGTGAGACCCAGTACCGACATCAGGTTGAACAGGTTCGAGCCGATGACGTTGCCGACGGCGATGTCGCGTTGCCCGCGAACCGCCGCGAGGATCGACGTTGCCAGCTCTGGCAGCGAGGTGCCGATGGCCACCACGGTCAAGCCGATCACGAGATCGCTGACCCCGGCCGATTCGGCGATGTCGGTGGCGCCGTTCACCAACAACTGCGAGCCGAGGACGAGAACGACCAGACCGGCGGACACGAGCGCGAGGTTGAACCACAGCGGCCGTTCGAGCGCCGCTCCTTCGAGTGCGTCGACCGATTCGGTGTACTCGTCGATCACGTCCGTTCGTTCGCGACGCGCCTCACGGACGAGCCAGCCGACGTAGACGACGACACCGGTGAACAAGATGATCCCGTCGATGCGACCGATGTTGTTGTCGAGCGACATCAGCAGAGCGACGACGGACACGACGATCAGCAGCGGGATGTCGAAGCGGATGATGCGTTGCTGGACCGCCAACCCGCCCACCACTGCCGATGCTCCGAGGATCAGCAAGATGTTGCCGATGTTGCTGCCGACGACATTGCCGAACGCCACGTCGGCGTTGCCGCTGAACGCCGCCGACACACTGACCGCGAGTTCAGGCGCGCTGGTTCCGAACGCCACCACGGTGAGCCCGATCACCACCGGTGCGATGCCGAGCTTCGACGCGATCGTCGCTGCTCCTTTCACCAGGAGTTCAGCGCCACCGAGCAGGCAGACGACGCCGATGAGGAGGGCAAGGATCGTGAGTGAATTCACCGCTGCGTACTGTGCCATGAACCAAGCTGGTCCGGATGTTCACATCGGAGGTCACGCGAACCAGCCGACAGATCGCACGCATGCTGCGCGACCGCAGGGAGACCGTCGCAGTGGCCGAAGGTTCGGCCGGCGGACTCGTGTCGGCCGCGTTGCTGTCGGTCCCGGGCGCGTCCGCCTACTACGTGGGCGGCACGGTGATCTACACCGTTGCGGCGAGTCGGGCCTGGATGGCCGGCGAGATCGAGGTGCCTCGGGGGATGCGCGGCGCCAGCGAAGCATTCGCGACGTATCTGGCTGCATCGGTGCGAAGCAAGGTCGACGCGACGTGGGGCATCGGTGAGGCGGGTGCTGCCGGACCAGCGAACCCGTACGGCGACCCTGCCGGCCACAGCTGGCTGGCGATCGCCGGGGCACGCACGGCGACCCGCAACGTGCTGACGGGCCTCGACGACCGCGAGGACAACATGGTGGCGTTCACCGCAGCTGCGCTGCAACTGTTCGCCGAAGTACTCGCCGACGAGTCGACCTGAGGCTCACCGGTGCTGGAGTTCCTGCACGACCTGTGCAGCCACGCGACGTAGCGAATCGAGCTGATCGTCGTCGAGGTGCCGCGGGAGGTAGTCGGCGACGCACAGCGTGCCGACACGGCTGCCGTCGTCGAGCGCCAGTGGCATCCCGGCATAGAAGCGCAGTCGAGGTTCGCCGGACACGAGCGGGTTCTCTGCGAATCGGTCGTCGGCGAGCGTGTCCTCGACCTGCAGGACGTCGGCACCGAGGATTGCGTGGGCACACAGCGACATCTCCCGCGGGGTCTCCTCGACGTCGATACCACGACGGGACTTGAACCACTGGCGGTCGGCGTCGACCAGACTCACGAGCGCAATCGGGACATCGAGGATGGCGGCGATGTCCTCGGTGTGGCGGTCGAAACGCGCCTCGGGGGCGGTGTCGAGGACGCCGAGGCCGTACAGCGCCGCGAGACGCTCGCCCTCGTTGTCGGGGAGTGGTGCGTTCTGCCACCGGCTTGCTCGGCGCAGGAGCCATGCGCGCAGCTTGGTACGTAGGAACGGCGGGCTTGCGGGCCAAACGAGCCATTCGGTGATGCGGGTCTCTGCCGCATCGGGACGGAAACGAGCCTCGTCGTGACCCACCATGATGATCGGCACACTGGTTCCGTTGTCCGTGCCGAGCGCGCGAATTGCTGTGACCAGGTCGAAGCCGCCATCGTCGACGAACGGCTCGATCAGCACGATGCCGGGTTCGACTGATCGAGCGACGGCGAACGCCTCGTGCAAATCACCGCTGACGATGACCTCGAGCGCTTCGGCTCGGGCGGCCGCGGCCAGTGCGTCGCCGACCTCGGAGGTCTGGGCGACCACGAGGGCGACGGTCGGCCGCTCGGCGACGGCAGATGGTTCCGCAGCAAGTGCTGCCCGGCCGGTGTTCTTCGACGGCACCCGATCTCCGCGAACCTCGACGGTGACACCTTCGGCCGCGGCGAAGATCTCGCCGTCGTACCCCACGCGCCGGGCGTGGCCTCGTGCCAGCTCGACGAGGTCGTCGACCTGGTCGTCGGTGCGATTCGGGTCGTGGTGATAGAGCGCGACCCGCTTGACGTCGGCAGCGCTCGCGAGGTCGACGACGTATTCGACAGTGCTGTGGCCCCAGCCGATGTGATCGGGGTACTCGGACCCGAGGTATTGCGCGTCGTGAATCAACAGGTCGGCACCGGTGACGAAGAGGGTGTGCGCCTCGTCGTGACGGTTCCGCTTCATGTCGCCGCCGACGGCGAGTGATTGATCGTGGGGCTCGTGGTCCGACGAGTACACGACGACCGCGCCGTCGACCTCGACCCGATAGCCGAGCGTGAGCGCTGGGTGGTTCAGGAAGCGGGTCACGATCGCGACATCGTCGATGTACAGCACTCCCTCGACGAGGTCGTGATGTTCGACGTTGGCCGACAGCTGCCCGATCTCGACGGGGAAGTATCGATACTCCATCTGTCCGGCCAGGATGTCGCCGAGCGATCCGCCGAGTCCGCTCGGGCCGAAGATGTGCCAGGTGTTGTCGTGGCCGAACAGCGGCGCAAAGAACGGCAGCCCTTGAATGTGGTCCCAGTGGGTGTGACTGATCAGGATGTGCCCATCGATCGGAGCTCCATTCGCCTCGGCCAGAAGGTGCTGGCCCAGACCATGGGCGCCGGTGCCGCAGTCGATGACCAGCTGCGTCCCTGCGTCGGATCGGATGGAGACACAGGAGGTGTTCCCGCCGAACCGCAGCGTGCTGGATCCGGCTTTGGCGATCGAGCCCCGTGTTCCCCAGAATGTCACCTGCATTCAAGATCCTCCTGCGCTGACTGTACGGGACCACGGGACCCACGCCGTACCGGGAGCCGAGTCAGGTGTCCATCGGACAACACCGCTCGCAGCGCATCGAGTGCGTGGGAGAACGGCAGGTAGTTGGCTTGACCGGGCCACCGATGTCGTCGAGATCGAACCAGGTGCCACCGAAGATGGTCAGAGCAGCAGCACGGCGCTGTGGAGACCGGTGGTGGCGTTCAGGGTGAGGAGTGCGCCGGCGGCGACGCCCAGCGCGACGTAGAACACCGCCATCGCCACCAGAACGGGCACGACGAGCAGTGCGCTTCCCTCGATGTCCATGTCCAGGAATGCACCGAGCCCGAAGACGATTGCGGACTGCAGCACCGCCAAGATCAGTGAGGGGAACGCGTAGGCCAGCACGAGATCGCTCGCTCGTAGCGGCGCGGTCATCAGCCGCGCGAAGATGGCGGTCTCCCGGTCGCGAGCGAGGGGCATCGACGAGGTGAACATCACCATCGCGAGACCGCCCACTCCCTGACCCGCAGCAACGGCACACAGAGCATTCTCGCCACGGGTGACCAGTCAGCCGAATCCAAACGGGAAGATCGTCTTCTTCCAGCGACGCGACCCGGAACGAGCGGTCCACGGCTCGGCGAACTCCATCGCACCGATCCGGTGACGGCCGTCGAGGCCGAGAGCAGCACCTGCGAACAGGTCCGCTCGACCCCGACGAGCGCGTCGCATGGATTCGGCCTGCCCGGGCGTCTCATAGGGTGATGAGTACGGGAGGAGTGTCGATGCGCAAGCCCACCGACGACCAGTTCGACGAGGGCCCGATCGCGTTCGAGATCATCGGCAACGACACCTCGTTCGCGGACCTGTACGCCGAGCAGTTCCTCCCGATGGTCCGACTCGCCACGCTGATGTGCGGGCGGACCGAGGTCGCCCGCGACATCGTTCAGGACTCCTTCGTGAAGTTGCACCTCAAGTGGTCCGGCGTCGAGCATCCGTGCGCGTATCTGCGCAGCAGCGTGGTGAACGGGTGCCGGTCGCGCGCCCGTTGGGAACGGCTGCGTTGGGGGCGGACCAGTCGGCGCGAAGAGTCGACCGAGCAGACGCCGGACGAGCTGTTCGACGTTCTCGGCACGCTTCCGAGCCGACAACGAGCGGCGATCGTCTTGAAGTACTACGAACAACGCACGGAGAACGAAATCGCCGACATCCTCGGATGTCGGCCCGGCACGGTCGGACCGCTGGTGTCGCGCGGTCTCTCCACGCTCCGGAACGAACTGGCTGATGGAGGTCGATCATGAGTTTCGAGGACGAAATCGTGGAACAGCTGGCCGACCGAGCGCGGCAGATCGACGCGGTTCCGGACGCCGAATGGGTGCAGGCGGAGGCCGGCAGACGCCACGTCACGCGACGAGTCCGGACCACGGCGTTGGGCGCGGTCGTCCTGATCGCCGTCGGGCTCGCCGGGGTCGTGTACGTCGCGAACGGCCGACCGAACCGTGCCTCCTCCACCTCGGAGATCCCGGCGTCCACGGACGCCACGGAGTCGACCGACCTTCCGACCGAGACCCTCCCCGCCCTCGCCACAACGGGCTCACCCGACGTGGACCCGGCCGCCGACGCTGCATGGCCCCTCCTCGAGCGCACAACCCAGGAGATCTACCGTCGGACGCTGACGGACCGCGAGATCGTCGTCCGTCGGAGCGATCTCTCGTGGGCCGAATTCTTCGACCTCGAGTGGCGTGCGCCGACCGGTTCGGCCGAGTTGTGCATGGGTGACTACGTCCTGTTCGTGAGCGACCCGGCGACGCCGATGAGCCCCGGGAACACGTGGTACCCGGTCGAGGTGTTCGACGAGTTCGAGGGCGAAGTGGCGGTCGACATGAGCCAGCTGATCGCACTCGTCCGCACCACCGGGCCCGCCGACGAGGTGGCGATCATCGAATCGGGCGACGAATACGACCGTGCCGGGTTCGTCGACGGTCTCGCCGTGCTCGACATGACCGACGTCTGGAACCGACCGGACTCCGGTCAGCCCGAGCTGGTCCTCGTCACCAGCGGGGTGACCGCGGAGCCGATCCCGTTTGCGCCCGGCTACGGACGCGCCACCGAGGAATTCCGCCAGGAGTGCCAACCCGGGCCGCCGCCGACATTGCCGCTGCCTCCCTCAGGCGTGCAGCCGCTCGATCCCGTCGCGGCCGAAGCCCAGATCCTCGACGCGTACGCACGGGCGCTCGACCGAACGATGATCCTCCCGGACGAGAACCCCCCGTCGGTGGACGACATCACCGGGATCCCGGAGGCCGCCGCGGAGGTCGATGCCGGCGAGATGGCCGAGGTTGCAGCTACGGCTGAGCACGACGTCGAGGAGTTGGTGTTCACCGCTCCGGACGAGGCCTGGTTCCGGTACAAGATCACAACGACCGCCGGGACGTTCACTGGACAGTTCGGGATCGCTCGCTTCAACGGCTCGGTCTGGCAGATCACACGCGACACCATCTGCCAGGATCTCCAGCGCGCCGGTGGTACGTGTGTCCCGGCCCCCGACCAGAACGTCCCACCGGAACCAGCTGGATGGTCCGAGGTTCTTGCCGACCACGAACGCTCCGAACAGCTGTACTGGTCGTGGGACTGCCTCCCGCCGCCGTTCGGCCCCCAGGAGTGCGAGGACGACATCGGCGGAATCGGCGACTAGCTCGATGCGTCTCCGCGGATCTGTCGGGTCAGGGAGGACCTGGCGGCGTGGCCGGGTGGTGAGGCTGCGGGGTGTCGCTTGCCCGTTCGGCGATCACCGCCGTGATGCTCGAAGGTCGGCGCCGACGAGTTCACATCTCCGGTCGATACACGGCCTCGTCGGCTCCAGCGAGCGCTGCAGCGAGTTCGTCGTCGGTCCACGTGCCCTGCCGTCGCACCCACGTCTCGCGGGGATGTTGCCACAGCGCGAGCTTCGACCCGTTGAAGGTGACCAACTGGCTGCGTAGGTGATCGGCCCGCTCGCTACACAGGTGCACGAGCACACGAGCGATATCCGCTGGGTCCCCGAAACCCATGTCGCGCGGTGACGGCGCAGCGGTGCCCTTCGACTCGGCTCGCTGTCGCACCCCGTCGAACACCACCTGGGTCATGTCGGTCTCGGCAACCGGCCAAAGCGCGTTGGTGCGGATCCCGAAGCGGCGCAATTCCAGGTCCCACGCGTACAGCATCCCCATGACACCGGCCTTCGATGCGGCGTAGTTGGTCTGCCCGACGGACCCGACGAACGCGGAACCCGAGATGACCTGCAGCAGGAGACCGCTGCCCTGGTCGCGCATGGCTCGCACAGCATGGCGGCTCACCGACCAGGTACCGCGCAGATTGACCGCAATGACCTCGTCGAACTCGTCCGGGGTCATGTTGAGCAGCGTCCGATCGCGGACGATGCCGGCGTTGTTGACGACGGCGTCGATGCCTCCGAACTGCTCGACGGCGGTGGCGATCAGCCGTTCGGCGATCGCGTCGTCGGCGACCGAACCCGGGCACGCCACTGCCGAGCCGCCCGCCAGGGTGATGTCCGAGACGACCTCGTCCACCAGGTCGCCGTTCGTACCGTTCACCACGACCCGAGCGCCGTCCGCTGCCAGCGCCTCGGCGAAGGCCCGGCCGAGCCCACGCGTCGAGCCCGTCACCACGATTCGTCGACCGTTGAGCTGTGACGTGACGAGTCGGCCGGAGGTGCAGAGATTCTTCTGCGCTTCCAGCCGCATCGCCACCACTGACCGACTCGTTCCACTCGCTGTTGTGGAATGAACAAACACCATTGACTGTCCCGTCAAATGGGACATACTAAGTCTCACGCACTGTCCCACCAGACGGGACATTCAGTGGATTCGTTGAGCAGACCGCTCCGGATTCGCCGCTGCGAGAAATCAAGAAGGAGGAGCACTGCCATGTCCAATAACACATCCAAGAACGCGTCAACCAAGCAATCAAGCCGAGCCTCAAGTGGCGGCGACATTGTCGTGAGAGCCACGCCCCGCCCAGAGCCGGATCTGCGCCGCTTGGCCCGCGCGCTGATCGAGCTGGCGCAGCAGGAGATCTCTCGCGAATCCGAAGCCCAAGAAGCCACCTGCGACATCGACCAATCGGCGGAAACGACGAACGACGACGAGGCGGCGGCGGCATGAGTAACAAGTCCAACCTCACGAAAATCGAGCTGGTCGGGTTTCGGGCGACTGTGAATGGGCGCCCGAGCACACCGCCCGCCTCGGTGATCCTGGGGCGGGCGGTTGCGCTTCTCG
This sequence comes from Ilumatobacteraceae bacterium, assembly GCA_035527095.1. GTDB lineage: Bacteria > Actinomycetota > Acidimicrobiia > Acidimicrobiales > Ilumatobacteraceae > Sva-07. The sequence continues at coordinate 64,249 of DATLBC010000125.1, forward strand.
GCGCCGACCGTCACACCCGGTCGTCATCATCTCGGCAGTGACCGACGAACCGACCCCCGAAGATCTCGAGCAGCTCGCCCGCTCCCTCGCGATGTCGGGAGTGCTCGGCCAGCGGGCGGCTTAGTAGCTGAGCGTCCCGCTCCAGGTGGAGGAAATGGCCCCATTAAGAACGGACGAGGAGACAACTCCTTCGCCGCCGGCTCCAAGGAAGCGTCCAGTTCCGCCAGTGATCGAGTACGTGCCTTGAGGTTCAGTCAGACCCTCGCCGTCACCGCAACCGGTCACGGACGTGGTCGCCTCCAGGGTGTCTCCATTCGCGGCCACGAAGGTCGTCTGCGACGTCGACGCGAACTCGACGCCACCCGGGCACGACCTCAGGAAGTAGATCGTGAGCACTCCGGTAGCGCTGCTCGAGCTGAGGCCGAGGTGCGTCGCATTGCCAGTCTGGTCGAACCCTTGGTCGCACTCCAAGGTCGGCTCGCCGCCCCCGATGAAGACCAGATCGCAATCAGACAACGGCTCGTTGGCGACAGTGCCGCTCGTGCGCAACATGAACGGCCGCTCGACAGACGTGCCGGCCAGCACGGGAGCACCCGAAGCGGCGACGCCGCCAACGGTGATAGCTGCAGCCGCGACTCCAGCTGCCAGAACTTGTCGCATTCTCATAGTGGTCATCCCCTTTGACTTGACGCTCAGAGCGTCCCCCATTTGCGACAACAGACGCCTGTTGTCGTCGCACCCAATGTCGCAAATGTGCCCAAGACACGCAATATGGGATCCGTCACACCCCCACGCCAGACTCGCCACCGTGACCGACGTCGACCCCGAAGAACTCGAGCAGCTCGCCCGCTCCGTCGCGATGTCGGGAGTGCTCGGCGACCGGGACCGCATCGACGTCGTGACCGCCCTGCGCCGCCTCGCCGAAATCGACAAGGCGACACGCCGGCACCCGTCGGCCGGGCGACCTCGCAGCTCGGATCAGTGACGCCGCACGTTCTAGGATTTCGACCACGGAGCGGATCACCGCCACCCAGCGGCCCGCAACGAGGCGCCCGGCCGTGGCATCCAACCGCCTCCGGCCGGGCGCCGACGTATGCGTCGGCCCATATGCCGTAGAACCCCAGAAGAACCCCCAGCGGTTCCGAGGGCAGATGTCGTGTCGGAGATCTTGCGTTCCACCAGAGGTTGTTTGGTGGGCGCAGAGGGACTCGAACCCCCGACATCTTCCTTGTAAGGGAAGCGCTCTAGCCAACTGAGCTATGCGCCCGGAGACGCAGAGGCTATCCCTCGATCGAGTCGGCCGATCGAGTCGTGCGGCAGCGTCAGGCGTCGGTGGCCAACTCGAGGAGTTCCGCGTGACCTGCAGCGACGCGATCGACGAGGTCGTGGAGGTCCGGCATCGCGTCCCAGTCCGAGTTGAAGCCCCAGCACAAGCTGTCGTCGTAACTCATCAACGCGATCCCCAGCGACTGATTCCCGATCAGCGGGAGCACCGGATACATGTCGAGCTGCCGGGCGCCGAGCAGGTAGAGCGGGACCCTGGGCCCTGGAATGTTGCTCACCGCGAGGTTCGCCGCGGTTCCTTGAGACCCACGTCGCAGCACCGGACCGAGGAGCGGGGGCGGAACGAACTCGATCAACGAGCTCATCGCGTCGACGATCGACGGTTCGTTGGATCTCTTCAGCTCCCTCGTCACCTCGATGATTCGCTCCAGACGCACCCAGGGGTCGGCCTCGCCGATCGGCAGCGGAACGATCAGATTCGACACCCGATTGCCGAGCGATCCCGTCTCGGATTCGGTCCGAGTGCTCACCGGCACCATCGCTCGGAGTTCGAGGTCGTCGACGGCGAGGCCCTCGTCCGCGAGGAAGCCGCGAAGCGCACCCGTCGTGAGTGCGAGCGCAACGTCGTTGACCTTTCCCCCCGCCCGCACGGCAACATCATGCACCTCGTCGAACGAGAGCCGGATCCAATCGAAGCGACGATGAGGGCCTATCGGCGCATTCAACGGCGTAGTGGTGCCGCCGACGGATGTTTCTGCGAGCTCACGGAGCGCGCTCACCGACGGGAGCGCACCAGCCGACGCACTCCTGGAACGACGGAGCTGCGAGCCCAGGAATTCGATTGGCGCGATCGATCGATGCCGGACCTCGTCGACGATGAGCTGCGCGTCGCCGGGTGACGGGCGCGGCACCCAGCGAGTGGGCGGATCTGGGCGGTAATCGGGATCGGGGCCGGCGAGCGTCCCGATGATCGCAAGACCGCCGATGCCATCGGCCACGCAGTGGTGGACCTTCGAGATCAACGCGAAGCATCCGCCCTCGACGCCGTCGACGAACCAATGCTCCCACAGGGGCTTCCCGCGATCGAGCTCTTGCGACATGATGCGGCCTGCCAAGCGCTTGAGCTGGCGGATGTCGCCGGGCGGCGGGAGCGCGGTGTGACGCAGGTGGTAGTGGAGGTTGAAGTTCGCGTCGTCGACCCAGACCGGTTGTCCGAAGCCCTTCACCCAGGCCAGCTTCTGGCGGAGTCGGGGCACCAGGTGAAGTTGTGCGTCGACGAACGACTCGATCTGCTCGAAGTCGATCCCGCCGTTCGGCAGACGCAACGGTCCGGCATCGAAGAGCGACACCACACCAACGTGCATGTGGGCACGACCGTCCTCCATGGCGAGGAAGCTCAGATCCTGACTGGACAGTCGTTCGTGGTACGTCTCGGTCACGATCAGTGCCTCCTCTTCAGAGACGCTACACACGATCGACGGCGCGTGACCCACGCCCGCATCGCCAGTCGTCACGACGACGCGCAAGGATCACGGGATGACATCGACGAACACCCGCGTGACACTCGCCCGCCGACCCGTCGGCGAGGCAACGCCCGACTGCTTCGCGCTCGAGGTCGAGCAACTCGACGCACTCCCCGATGGCCATGTCCGCGTCGCCGTCGAGTACGTCTCGGTCGACGCAGGAACCAGAACCATGCTGCGCGGTGAGGGCTTTCACCGTCAGGTCGGTCTCGGCGAGACGATTCTTGCCGGCGGCGTCGGACGCATCGTCGAGTCGGCTGTCGAGGGCTGGGACGTCGGTCAGGCCGTGGTCGGTGGCCTCGGCGTGCAGACAATCGCAACGTTGCAGCCCGACCAGCTGCTGCATCGGGTCGATGACTCGATGGGTCCACTGAGCTACTACCTCGGGGTGTTGGGTGCCTCGACGGGTGTGACGGCGTGGATCGGGGTGCGCTGTGTCGCCAAGCCCAAGCCAGGTGACATCTTCGTGGTGTCGGCCGCGGCGGGCGCCGTGGGGTCGATCGCGGGACAAATCGCCAAGCGCGACGGAGCGCATGTGATCGGCATCGCGGGAGGCCGGGCGAAGGTCGACTATCTCACGTCGCAGCTGGGCTTCGATGCGGCAATCGACTACAAGAACGACGATGTGAACGCGCGGCTTCGCGAGCTCGCCCCGGACGGCGTCAACGTGTTCTTCGACAACGTCGGCGGACCGATCCTCGATGCTGTGCTCGACAACCTGGCGATGCGAGCCAAAGTGGTCATCTGCGGCGCGATCTCGCAGTACGACGACATGGACAACGTGACCGGCCCATCGATGTATCTGCGCCTCGCAGAACGCCAGTCCTCGATGGAGGGATACGCCTTCTTCCACTTCCCCGAGAGCATCCTTCCCGCTGCTGAGGAACTCGCCAGTTGGCTCGCCGACGGCTCGCTCCACTTCACGGAGGAGATCCTGGAAGGCATCGACCGATACCCCGAGGCCCTGCAATTCATGTTCAACGGTGGCAACACCGGCAAGCTCCTCGTCAAGATCTCCTGACCCGCTGACGAGAGCGACGCCCAGCCGACCGCCGTCGCTGCGAAGCACACCCACAGCTCGGTGTTGGGGAATTGAGCGATCACCCACCGGCCCGACTGCCGGTCACGGAACAGCCAGTCGAGCGCGCCCTTCACGGCGCCGTGACGGCGTTCGGGCATGGCTCGCCGGCCAGGACGGCGGCGATGTTGCCGAGCGTGGTCTCGGCGATGGCGGCGAGCGCTTCGTGAGTCAGGAACGCTTGGTGCGCCGTGATCAGCACGTTTGGGTACGTGAGCAAGCGGGCGAAGTTGTCGTCGTCGAGGATCTCGTCGCTGCGGTCCTCGAAGAAGAGGTCACCCTCCTCCTCGTACACGTCGAGCGCGAGCGAGCCGATGTGCCCCGACTTGAGTGCGTCGAGCACTGCAGCGGTATCGATCAGCGCTCCCCTGCCCGTGTTGACGAGCATCGCCCCGGGCTTCATCTTGGCGATCGAGGCGGCGTCGATCAGGTGATGCGTGTGTTCGTTGAGCGGGCAGTTCAGCGTGACGATGTCGCCGACCGAGAGGGCCTCGTCGAGGTCGACGTAGGTCACGCCCAGGTCGACGAGGCGTTGATCGACGACCGGGTCGAAAGCGACCACCTCACAGCGCAGGTGCCAGAGCAGCCGGGCGACGATGGCACCGATCTGTCCCGTTCCGATCACCGATGCGGTCTTGCCCGCCATGTCGAATCCGACCAGCCCGTCGAGCGAGAAATTGCGATCGCGCACGCGGTTGTGTGCCCGATGGATCTTCCGGTTGAGGGCAAGCATCAGTGCCAAGGTGTGCTCGGCGACAGCGTTCGGCGAATAGGCCGGCACCCGCACGACCGTGAGGCCGAGACGGGCCGCAGCATCGAGATCGACGTTGTTGAATCCGGCGCATCGCAACGCAACGCACGTGGTTCCCGACGCGGCGAGCACCTCGAGCACGTCGGCAGACAGCTCGTCGTTGACGAATCCACAGACCACCTCGGCGCCACTCGCATAGCCGGCGGTCCACGGATTGAGCCGTGGCTGGTGGTACTGGATCTCCACCCTTTGCTCCTCGGAGCCTGCGGCATTCGCTGCGTCGAACGAGCGGCGGTCGTAGGGCTTGGCCGAGAACATCGCCATCGTCGTCATGAGCGTGATCCTTACCTCAACGACGCCCTTGCGCAATCCGCGTTCGTTGCCCGCGACCGCAGTTCATCGTGGCGAAACGCAGCCGGAACACGGCATCCGTACCTTCGCTGTCATGACCTTTCACACCACCATGACCATGAATGACCGCCCACCGATGAAGCAGACGCCGGCCAAGGCAACGCCCATCAAGCTCACCCCGCCGCGCCAGACCCCGGTCAAACCCGTCCGAACCTGAGCTGACGCGCTCCGAGGCTCGGCGTCGGGCGATCGTGCGCGAGGATCGCACGCACGATTCGAGGAGGACCATGAGCAACACCAGCACATCGCCGGAAGCGGTCGGCATGAGCAGCACACGGCTGGCGCGCATCGCGCCCGTGATGGAGTCGTACGTCACCGAGCGCGGTGTCGTCGGCATCAGCACGATGGTTGCGCGCCGCGGGGAGGTCATCCACGACGAGCGCTTCGGATTCCAGGACAAGGAAGCCGGCATTCCGATGACGCCGGGCACGATCTTCAGGATCTACTCGATGACCAAGCCCGTCGTGTCGACTGCGCTCATGCTGTTACACGAGGAGGGCGAGTTCCAGCTCGACCAGCCGGTCGACCAGTACCTCCCGGCGTTCGGCACCACGAAGGTGATGGCCGACGACGGCACGTTGACCGACCAGGCACGGCCGATGCAGATCCGGGACCTGTTGAGTCACACGAGCGGGCTCACCTACGACTTCCTGGCCGACAATCCAGTCGCCCAGCTCTACCGCGACGCCCGGATCATGAACGACCCGACGCGTCCACTCGACGCGTTGATCGACGAGCTCGCCACCATCCCGCTCGCGTTCCAGCCGGGGACCCGCTGGCACTACAGCGTCGGCATCGACGTCGCCGCCCGCCTGATCGAGGTGCTCTCGGACCAGTCACTGGGCGACTTCCTCCAACAGCGGCTGTTCGGGCCGCTCGGAATGCACGACACCGGCTTCGGCGTCGCCGACGACCAACTGCATCGGGTATCGGCGATGTACGGGCTGCCCGACCTCCTCGGTGAGGACTACTCGGCGATCGAGCTGATGGAGGCCGCCTTCGGCGGCTTCAACGAACGCATCGACGTCTCCGTGACATATCCGACGAGCACCCCCGCCGTGTTCCAGCGTGGCGGCCTCGGCCTGTTCTCGACGGCAGTCGACTACATGAGGTTCGCACAGATGCTCGCCAACGGGGGCCGCGTCGACCGCGCCGACAACGGTGAGCGCCTGATCGGGCGCAAGACACTGGAGTTGATGCACAGCAACCACCTTGCTCCCGAACTCCTCCCGTACGAGTTGCTCGGGCTGCCGTCTCCGGGCATGGGGTTCGGGCTGGGCTCGCGGGTGATGCTCGATGTGGCGCAGACGGCAGGGCCGGGATCGGTCGGCGAGTACGGCTGGGCGGGTGCCGCCAAGACCTACTTCTGGGTCGACCCGGCCGAGGACCTCGTCGGTCTGTTCATGTCGCAGTACATGACCGGCATGTTGCTGCCCGAGCGCGACCTGCGATCGCTCGTGTATCAGGCGATCGACGACTGATCGATCGCCTCGGCGATCCGGTCGACGACCTGGTCGAGGATCTGCTCGGACGTCGCCACGTTGACACGAGCAAACCCGGCACTGTTCGGGCCGAACTGCGGCCCGCTCGACAACGCCACACCGAACCGTTCCAGCAGGATCTCGGCCGGATCGTCACCCAGCCCGGTCGCGCGGCAGTCGAGCCAGCAGAGGTAGGTCGCCTCCGGCACATCGAATCGGATCGACGGGAGATGCCCGGCGAGGCGCCGAGCGAGCTGATCGCGTCGAGCGGTGATCGTTCGACGGACGGCGGCCAGCCAGTCGTCGCACTCGGTCCAGGCGGCGATCGTGCCGACGATGCCCAGCGAACTCGGTGAACCCTGGAGATGTCCTGGCATCGTTCCCAGCGCGTCGAGGAGCGGAGCATGGTCGATGTGCGCGACTGCGGTGCGCAGGCCGGCGAGGTTGAACGTCTTGCTTGCCGAGCCGAGCGTGACCAGGCGTCCGCGGAATCGTTCGTCGCCGATCGCCAGCGGGCGGTGCACAGACCCGGGATGGACCAGCTCACCCCAGATCTCATCGGTGATCACCAGCAGGTCATGGCGTTGGGCGATCTCGGCGACCGCAGCCATTTCGACGTCGTCGAATACTCGACCGGTCGGATTGTGCGGATTGCAGAACAGGATCATCCGGGTCGTGTCGTCGATCGCTGCCGCGAGCCGGTCGGGGTCGATCCGCCAGCCGGCGGGATCGAGGGGAACGTCGACTCGGCGCCGTCCGCTGTCCGCGATTGCGTCGAGGAACGGGTAGTAGATCGGCGTGAACACCACGACGCCGTCGCCGCGCTCGGTCGTGTTCCACAAGGCGACTTCGAGCGCATGCAGCGCGCTCGTGAACGGTCGGATCCGCTCGATGTCCGGGCGCCAGCCGTGGTGCCGTTCCTGCCAGCTCGAGTAGTGCTCGGCGAGTTCGCCGGCGAAGGGCCCGTAGCCGAGGTCGCCCCGCTCGATGTGACCACGCAGCGCATCGAGCACCGGCGCAGGCGGGTCGAAGTCCATGTCGGCCACCCACGCCGGCACGACACCGGGGCCGTGCTTGTTCCACTTGATTCCGACGCGAGACCGACACCGTGCTTCGTCCACGGTCAACAGGCCATCGGCGTCGATCACACCGCCACCGTAGTGACCTACGATCCACCCGATGAGCACGAACCCCGACGTCGATGCCTACGTGGCGCGGTCCGATCGGTGGCCCGAAGAGATCTCGGCGCTGCGTCCGATTCTCACCGGGGGCGGCCTCACCGAGGAGATCAAGTGGGCGAAGCCCTGCTACTCGCACGACCGTGGCAACATCTTGATCCTGCAGGAGATGAAGAACATCCTCGCAATCATGTTCTTCAAGGGCGCATTGCTCACCGATCCCGATGGCGTGCTCGAAGACCAGGGCCCAAACTCCCGATCGGCACGCCGTATCTGCATCACCTCGGTCGGCGACGTCACGCGGCTCGCCGACACCATCGCCACCTACGTCGCCGAGGCGATCGAGGTCGAGAACTCGGGCCGCCAGGTCGCACCCGCACCCGAGTTGGTGCTGGTCGAGGAACTGCAGACGCGACTCGACGCCGACCCTGCGCTCCGAGCCGCATTCGAGGGCCTCACACCGGGCCGCCAGCGCGAGTACCACCTCCACATCTCCAGTGCGAAGCAGGCGAGCACGCGGTCGAGCCGCATGGATGCGTGCACGCCGAAGATCCTCGCCGGCAAGGGATTCCGCGATCGCTGAGAGACGAATATTTGTTCGTCTTGGGTTGCATTGTGCGTACTGGTGTACTATAATGAACGCATGTCGAAGGGGATCGGCAATCTCGCAGGAGTGATCGATTCGCTCCTCGATGTCGACCCGTTCGAGTTGACCGACGACGAACTCCACGAGCTGGTCACCGCCGTCCAGCGCCAACGCCACCGGCTGGCCGCCGTCGCTGCACGGGCAGTCTCCGCCTGGGACCAACGCATGGTCTGGGCCGACAACGGTGCGAGGTCGGCGGCCACTCGACTTGCGAACGAGACCTCTGCGTCGACGTCATCGGCGGGCACCGAAGTACGACGGGCGCGACAGCTCCGATCGATGCCGGCCACGGCCGCAGCGCTCGCGTCTGGCGAACTCTCCCCCGACCATGTCGACCTACTCGCCAGGGCGAGCCGTCCGTGGCGCAACGCGAGCTTCGCCGACCACGAGGAAACGCTGGTCGAGCAGTGCACGGTGCTGCGCTTCTTCGACGCTCGCAAGATGATCGACTACTGGTGCACCCGAGCCGACGCCGAGGCCGCCGAAGACCAGGCCGAGCGTCAACGCAACGCTGCGCACCTCGACGTGGCCTCCACGCTCGACGGCACCGTCGTCGTCAACGGCCTCCTCGACCCGATCGGCGGATCGATTGTCAGCGACGAACTCACCCGACTCGAGCGCGAGCTGTACCTCGCCGACCAGCGTGACGGCATCACCCGCACCTCGTCGCAGCGGCGAGCGGCCGCACTGGCCGTGATGGCCACGCGCTCGGCCACCACCCCCGCCGATGGTCGCCGCCCGAAGCCGCTGTTCACCGCGCTCGTCGGCGACGCGACGCTGTCGCAGCTGTGCGAACTCGCGAACGGCACGGTCATCACGCCCGGCCAGCTCGTGCGGTGGATCGATGATGCCGACCTCGAGTCCGTCCTGTTCGACGGCCCATCCACGGTGATCTCGGTGTCGCACCGCCGCAGCTTCACCGGCGCCCTCCGACGCGCCGTCGAGGTGCGCGACCGAGGTTGCCAGCACGACAGCGGGTGCGACGTCCCCGCCGACCAGTGCGACGTCGACCACATCGTGCCCTACGCCGCCGACGGCCCGACGAGCCAGTTCAACGGCAAGCTCGAATGCCCGCCGCACAACCGCGACAGCGACCGCCACGACCACGGCGGCACACCCCGCCCGAGCCGACCGGTCGACCGCCTCGACGAGATCCGATGTCGATTGCGCTGGAAGTTCCTCCGAGAGGAACCCGACGAGGAACCCGACGACGTCGTCGAGGTCGTCGAGGTCGGTGCTGCGGACGGTGAGCCCGACGCCCAGTCGTTTCGGTCACATCCGCTCGCCGCCCAGCTGCAGATCACGAGCTGGGCCGCTCCCACGGCTTGACGGTGCCGCTGGTCGCGGTCATCGTGTGGTCGTGTCCGCCATCGAGATGATCATCGATCCTCGTACGGCGAGGGTCGGCAACGGATCGGTGAAACGAGTACTGCCATTCCGCAAGCGCCGAATGATCGGGCCATTCATCTTCGCCGACCTGATCGGCCCGGAAACGCTCGCCGCCGGAACCGGCATCGACGTCGACGCACACCCGCACATCGGGCTGTCGACCCTGAGCTATCTGTTCGCCGGACGGATGGTCCACCGCGACTCCACCGGAGCGGTCGCCACCATCGAACCGGGCGCAGCCAACTGGATGACCGCCGGTGCCGGCGTGGCCCACACCGAACGGAGCCACGACGACGACCGTACGACCGACCGGCCGATGCACGGCCTGCAGACCTGGGTCGCACTCCCCCACGAACGTGAGAACGGCGCTCCCTCGTTCGAGCACACCGCAGCCGACCGCATCCCCGTTGTCGACGGCGTACGCATCGTCGCGGGCAGCGGCTGGTCGATGGAGTCCCCGGTGGCGGTGAGCTCGCCGCTCGTGCTCGCCGAGCTCCGGCCCACCGACACTCGATCGATCGCCATCGATGCCACTCACCCAGAGCGAGCCGTGTTGGCCATCGAGGGTGATCTCCGGCTCGACGGCACAGAACTGCGGATGGGGCAGCTGGCCGTGTTGGAGGCCCGCACGACACCCGTGCTCAGCGGCAGCGGTCGGGCCATCATGCTCGGCGGGGCACCGGTCGGCGAACGCTTCATCTGGTGGAACTTCGTCCACAGTGATCGCGACCGGATCGAGCAGGCCAAGGCCGAGTGGTCCGAGCAACGATTCCCGACGGTGCCCGGCGACCACGAACCGTGGGTGCCGCTGCCGGCGTGACCTGACGCAGCGTCACATCGATGGCCGAATGGTGGCAACCATGGTCCGGCGATGGGACGAGTCAGTCGAGGAGCGCCTCAGCGCATCGACTCCTCGCGGATCCGCTTCTTGCTGGCGGCCCAACTACAGATCGGACACGTCGCCAGGTCATGGCGGCGCGCCGGACAGTACTCGCGGCCGAAGAAGATGATCTGGAGATGGCGATCGTTCCACGTCTCGACCGGGAACACCGCCTTGAGGTCGGCCTCGGTGCGCTCGACAGTGGTGCCGTTCGAGAGACCCCACCGGTCGGCGAGCCGGTGGACGTGGGTGTCGACCGCGAATGCGGGCACCCCGAACGCCTGCGACATCACCACGCTCGCCGTCTTGTGGCCGATGCCGGGCAGCGACTCGAGGAACTCCCAGTCGGCGATGATCTCGCCACCGGCATCGAGGATCTTGTTGGCGGCGAGCCAGAGGTTCTTCGCCTTGGTGGGTGCCAGGCCGACCTCGCGGATGTAGCCCAGGATCTCGTCGGGATCCATTGCCGCCATCTGCTCGGGAGTCCCGGCCGCCTTGAAGAGCGCCGGGGTGATCTGGTTCACCTTCTTGTCGGTGGTCTGCGCCGACAACGCGACCGCGACGAGCAGCGTGTACGCGTCGGTGTGATCGAGCGGGATCGGTGTCTCTGGGTACAACTCGTCGAGGATCTCGCCGATCCGATCCGCCTTCTCCTGCCGCTTCATGCCGGCACGTTACGAGGGAGTGTGCGAAGGTGCACCATGAGCATCGACGCCGACCTCTCCGACAAGACCGCAATCGTCACGGGCGCCTCGAGCGGCATCGGTCGTGCGATCGCGGAACGGATGGGGGCCGCGGGCGCCCATGTGATCCTGTCTGGCCGAACCGCCGACGCGATGGCAGCCAGCGCCACACGTATCGGCGACAGCGGAGGGCGCGCGACCGTCGTGGTCGGCGACATCCGCCAACCGAGTGCCGTCGACGAGCTGGTCACCACGGCGCTCGAGGCCGACGGCCACCTCGACATCTTCGTCAACAATGCCGGGGTGTCGTTCCTCGGCGGCGTCCTCGACGGCACTGTCGACGAGTGGCGCGAGATGCTCGACATCAACGTCTTGTCGCTGCTCGCAGGCACCACGTCAGCGGTCGCTGCGATGCGCAAGGTCGGCAATCGGGGCCACATCGTCAACGTGTCCTCCGTCGCTGCGCTGCGCCCCGACTCGGGGGTCTACGGCGCCACGAAGCACGCTGTCAACGTGATCACCAACTCGCTGCGCGAGGAACTCCTCGACGACCCGATTCAGGTGGTTTCGATCATGCCCGGCCTGGTGGCGACGAACATCGGCCGCAACGCCGACCCGGAGCTGCTCGCCGGCATCGTTGCATTGTCGGGCATCGAGGTCGAGATCGTCCCCGGTGAGCGGCTCCCCGACCACGTCCTCGAAGCGGCGCAGGCAGCGCTCGCCGACATCATGATCACGCCGGACGACGTCGCCGATGCCGTGCTGTACGCAGTCACCCAGCCCTCCCACGTCCACATCCCCGAGATCGTGATCCGACCGAACAAGAACTTCGACTTCTGAGCCGAGCGGTGGCTGCCGATCAGCCGCGCCGGCGGTGGTCGAGCAGGTCGTCGAGCAACGCCGCGCTGGTCGCCGCCACAGGAGTCCGCCGTGCTGTGTGATCGACCACGGTGAGGTCTCGTCCGAGCGCATCGACGACCACTCCCCCGGCCTCACGCACCACCAACGTCGCCCCGAGGTAGTCCCACACACCGTGCGCGTCGGGGCTCATGTCCACGAACCCGTCGAAGGACTCGCTGGCCACTGCGCAGAGGTCGAGCGCCGAGGCACCCATCGCCCGGAACTGGCGCCAGCCATAGTGGTGGTCGGGCAGCCCGCTGATGGCGATCACGGCGTCGTCGAGCGGAGCTGCAGTGCCGATCATGAGCGCCCGGCCGTCGAGCGTTGCGCCACCGCCGAGAACGGCGCCGTACCGAGCACCGGTCATCAAGTTCGCTACCACGGCGACCGTCGCCACCGCGTCGGCCACGAGACACAACGACGTTGCGCACCAGGGAAGGTCGAGACTCGCGTTCGTCGAGCCGTCGAGCGGATCGACGACCACCGTGCCCAGCGCCGATGGCCTGCCTCCGGGGTGCTGTAGTCCGCTCTCCTCTGACAGCACCGAGTAGCCGGCGGCGAGGATCGGCGCCACGCACACGTCGTCGACGTCGAGGTCGACGAGATACTGCCCGGGCCGGCGACCCGACTCACCCCAATCGGTCGTCGAGCGGAGCACAGCGGTGGTGGCGTCGCAAATCGATCCGAAGAGTTCGAGGGTGGCGTCGGTGTCATTGGGCGAGGGCATCGTCTGGGACGGTAGTGTCCCGACTGCATGGCAGTGATTGACGTTGCAGGGTTTGTCGCCGACGTGAAGTCCCAGGCGATCGACCACGGCTTCCACGTCCACGACGAACGCCACTTCGTGGAGACGTACTCGCTGCGTCAGTTGTGGGAGGTCGACCTGCACCCCGAAGAGGCCTGCGCTGGCCCGATCGACCTGCACCTGTCGCTCGATGTCGACCCACGGGCCATGCTCGGGTTCGAGGACGAGGTGATGAAGCTCGACGAGATCGACGACCCACCACCCACCGGGTTCACGTTCCCGCTGATCTTCACCTGGACCTTGCCACCGCTGCCTGAGCCACCCGACCTGCTGGTGCTGGCAACCGACCTCGCCGGGATCGGGGGCATCGATCTGCCGGTCGAAGTGTCAGCGATCGACTCGTTCCCGAGCGTGACCGATGCCCCTGAGCGCAGCTTGTCGATCGTCGCGAAGATGACCGTCGACCTCGCCGACGTGTACATGAACGTCGACGACTCGATCGAAGCCGCACTCGACCGGTGCAAACATGTCAGTCTGTACTTGCTCGAGGGAGCCCCCAAGTGGCTCGACGAGTACTGAATCGCCCCGTCCGGTCACCTGCCCAACCACAACGTCATTCAGCACGCAAGGGAGCGTCATGCGAGTCCACGAACTGATCGACATCCTCAGCGACCAGCCCGCCGATGCCGAGGTCGAACTCGCTGTGATCGCACCTGTCGAGGAGGGCTCCGACGACATCACCGTCGACCGCTACTTCGTCGACGGCGTGCTGCCGTGGGAAGACGACGAGGACGACGAAGACAGCGACGGCGAGCTGACGATCTGGTTGGTCGGTGGCGAAGAGGCCGACGTCAACGCCTTCCTCGACGCCATCGAACAACCCGAATCCTGACGCTCAGGCGTCGGTGATGTCGCGACCGTGCACGGTCAGCGCCCAGATCACAGCGACCGCGAGGAAGAGCATCACGATCGACCAGACCGGGTAGTACGGCAGCCACAAGAAGTTCGCCACAGCGCTCACGCCGGCAACGATCACGCCGACCGTGCGGGCGAGCACGTTGCCGCTGATGATGCCGATGCCTGACAGGAACAGCACGACGCCGACCAGCATGTGGATCCAACCCCACGTGGTCACGTCGAACTCGAACACCCACTTGGCGGAAACGACGTAGAAGTCGTCTTCGACGACGGCAACGAGACCTGCGGCGAACTGGAAGATGCCCGCCATCAGGAGCAGCACCGACGCGAACATGGCATAGCCCACCGCCCACGAACTGTGCGTTGGTCGGTTGGAATCGGGAACGTAGGACTCGGACATCTCTGCCTCCTCATGAAGGCGGCAACCCTGGTGGTGCCGCATCGTTGTTCTCCATACTCGCCCCAACTCGAAGATCCGGCATCACTCCCCTTGGGTGATCCTGAACCACCTCGAGCGGCTACAGAATGCCGAGCTGTGTGGCCCGCTCGACTGCCTCGTCACGGCCATCGGCGTCGAGCTTGACGTAGATGTGTCTCACATGCGTCTCGAGCGTGTTGACCGACACGTACAACGACGAGGCCATCTCGGCGTTGGTGAGTCGCGTCGGCAACAGTGCAGGCCAACCGCTCGCTCCCGGTCGGTGAGGGGCTCGATCAGCGGCTCGTGAGACCCTCTCCGAGCCTGCACGGCGCGCGCTCCGTCGACGATCGATTGCACGAACGGCTGACTCGCGAGATGCACGTCTGACTTGAGCAGGCTCACTGCGGAGGGCACGTCCAGGAACGGGGCACGCAATGCCCCCGGCTCTCCGCGCCTCGAGCACGGCCTCGAGGCGCTCCACCGCAGGGCAGATCACCGCGGTGGAACGATGCCACGCCCGGCATGAAGTGCAAGAAGAAGTCGACGGTCGAGCGACCGGACCGGGTCGTCTCCAGGGGCAGTCAGCTCAGGCGAGCAGCTTGGCCTTCTGCGCAGAGAACTCCTCATCGGTGAGCACACCCTGGTCGCGCAGTGCCGCAAGCTTGGTCAGCTCGTCGGCTCCTCCTCCGCCGCCGGCAGTCTGGCGAACGTAGGCCTGGAATTCGGATTCGCGCTGTTGCGCTGCGGCCACATCACGTTCGGACATCGCTCGACCGTTGGCGATCACATAGATGAAGACACCCAGGAACGGCACCAGGATCACGAAGATCGACCAGAGCGCCTTGCCCCATCCGCCCATCTCGTGGCTGCGAAAGATGTCGGCGAACACCCGGAACAGCAGCCACAGCCAGGCAAACCACAGGAAGAAGATCATCATGGTCCAGAACAGACCGAGTAGCGGGTAGTCGTATGCGAGCATCGTCGCCTCCTTGGGATTGATTGTCTCGATGCGCACCAGACTTCGCGCACATCGGTCTCGACACTGCGAGATGCAGCGCTTGCACGCTAGGGCATCGATCGTCGACGAGCGTCACCCCAAGTGGACGACATGAAACCGATGTGCGCTTCCCGAGAGGCCACCCGATGGGCTGACGTTCGCATGGGTCGATGGTGGTGGCGCGGGCAGGACCTTCATCGAGCAGGTGCTCTTGCGGCGGGGCGGGAGCACCCGGTCGAGTCACCCCGCCGTACACCCCTCGCTGCATCCCGCGAGAAAGCATTGAGATCGTGTTACGGTTCCGTGTCGAACACATGGCGGCGCGGGCCGTGACATCAACCGACCTGCGGGCACGATCGGAGAAACCACCACATGCGACTTCCCCTTCCACGTTTCGCGTCGCGAGCGCTCGATCATCGAGTCCGTACCTACGGCATCACCGCCGCACTCGGTCTGTTCACCATGGGCGGTGTCGTCCCCCAGTGCGCTCCGGCGCCGCCTCCCGCCGTCGTACAGGTGACGAACATACAGCGGTCGGTCGTCGACTCGGTCAACTCCCACCGGGCACAAGCCGGACGAGGCGTCGTTTCGGTCGACTCCCGCCTGACGGCCGCCGCGCAGGGACACTCCGACCACATGGCGCGCCAAGTGACCATGACCCACGCCGGAGCAGGCTCCACCGACGGCGGGCAACGGATTTCGAACGCCGGCTACCGGTGGACCACATGGGCAGAGAACGTCGCTGCCGGTCAGGAGACGCCGGCCGAAGTGGTGGCCGCCTGGATGAACAGCTCGGGACACCGGGCCAACATCCTCCAGAATCGAATGGTCCACATCGGCGTCGCTGCGACCGAGGGCTCCAACGGCGTCGTCTACTGGACGATGGTCGTCGCCGCCGGCTGACGGCGGACGCTCTCCTCATTCACCCGAAGAGCACGCTGGAACCGGTCATCGGCCAATTCGAAGTCGTTTGATCCGATCGAAGGCGCGATGCTCGATCACCCAACCCGAAGGCCCCGAGTGAAGCAACCGATCGTCGCCGTCGAAGAGCTCAAAGACTCCATCGGCCACCTGGTCAAACGGCTGCGCGTCGACCGTCGGATCATGGGGGCCACCGATTCCTGCTCCCCCGATGCGGAACTGTTCAGGCGGGCTGTCCGTCGCCGCTGAGCATCACCGCGTTGGCTGCCTCGACGAAGCTCTCGAACGACCCGGTCTGGGCCCACATGTCCAGGAAGTCTGCGGCGTCGGAGCCGACGTGAACGTGGAGAGGGCTGGTCTGATCGGCAACAGCGGCGACAACCGCACGAGCCACATCGACGGGATCGCCGCCGTTCGCCAAGGAGGCCTTGGTGAAGTCCAGCATCACCTGGCTGGCCTCCGCGTACGGGGACGACGGATCCAGTTCGGCTCGCAATTCGTCGACGGTGTCGAGCAGCGCGGTGTGGTAGTAGCCGGGCTCGATACAGACCACACGGATGCCGAACGGGGCGACCTCGGCAGCGAGCGACTCCGACAGGGCGCCGATGGCATGCTTGCTCGCCGCGTAGAAGCCGTACATCGGGAACGCCGGCAGTCGCCCGGTGATCGAACTGATGTTGGCGATCACACCGCCGCCATTGGCCCGCATCGACGGCAGCACGAGGCGTG